>DASTWM010000152.1:0-10170 GCA_035765855.1 Roseiflexaceae bacterium | reverse complement strand
CGAACCCGACTTTGGGCCGATCAACCGCAAGCGCGTGCAACGCTATATGCGGGAAATGGGCATTGCCGGCATCAGCCCAAGCCCAAATCTGAGTAAGCGAGCCGCAGAGCACGACGTGTATCCCTATCGGCTGCGGGATGTGACGGCCCAAGCACCCAATCAGATCTGGGGATGCGACATCACATACGTCCGTCTTCGCGCCGGCTGGCTGTACCTGGTCGCAGTACTCGATTGGTTTTCGCGCTCTGTCGTCAGCTGGGCATTGGATGACACCTTGGCGCTGCCATTCGTCCTTGACGCGGTCGAGCAGGCGCTCCAGCGCGCTACCCCGCAGATTTGGACTACCGACCAGGGCAGCCAGTTCACCAGCCCGCAGCTTCCTGGTCGCCTGGAAGCCGCAGGGGTGCGCATCAGCATGGACGGCAAGGGCCGCGCCTACGATAACATCTTTACGGAACGCCTGTGGCGTTCGCTCACATATGAAGAAATCTATCTCGCCGACTATGGCAGCCCGCGCGCGGCCCGCCAGGGAATTGGCCAGTATTTCCAGTTCTACAACACTGAACGGCCACATCAGGCGCGCGCGTATCGCCGCCCAGTCGACGTCTATGACGGGTAAGGGTCAGGGGGAACCCCAACCGATTTTTCCGCGCGGGCAGCGCCACTGTGCCCCGCCCGCGCTCCTGGCTCAGTGTCAAGCGTTTCTAGCGGGTGACCGGAGGCACCCACACTGAAAACTGACCCAGAGGTTGTGCTTGACATTGGGTCCACCATATCCTTCAACCGAACGCTGGCAGCTTCGGCTTATGGAAGTTCTTCGTCAGAGTGAGCAGCGCCGCACACGCTGCTCACGTTTTCTCTCTATTACATCCCGTCCACAAACAAAAATCGATGCCGCACGAACAAAACGGCGTAACCCCAACCATTGTCATCGCGCGCATCAGCACGAAGCACTACCCCTTTAATCGCCACGCCCGCCGCCCGTTCTCCATGCTGCTCATGTAAGGTCAGGCGAACCGCCACAAACAGCAGCGCGCCTGGCTCCAATGGTTGTTGCAGCCAGATGTACAAACCAGCCGCGCTGAGATTACCCAGATGTGTGTGCGCCTCGAACTGTTCTCCATCCTTGTCCATTCCTCGCACAGTAGCGGGGAACGGCAGTGCGACCCGGAGCGCGCTGCGTCGTTCCATGGCCCCCGACGATACTGCCGAGGAAAAACCATGACCGAGGTCAACTGGCGGGCGGCCAGACCACGTCGTCATCGCTGGCACTCTTTTTGCTGCTTGTAACCGAAATCGATGTGCAAATTGTATAAAGTTCAACCTTTCAGCGCATCGTTGAAAACGACAGCGTTAGAACACCGTTATGTGCTAACTTTTTTCTACTTCTTCACACCTGTTTGTGCCTCTCCATCTGGCACAAATGTGCTCCTCCAGTGCTCTTCCGCATTACAAAGCGCTACAGCAAAGCCACTATTACGCGCATTCGTAGGTTGCGGGTCATACCTATTCCTTTGAGCCATTGACAATCCTACAGCGTGTGATACAGTACATAATACGCACCATAACATTCCAAAAGCGCCGAGCCATGATTTGCTCGCATGCACTACTCCCTCGTGGCAGCCTTCATCGTGCGAGCAACGAACACGCAAGATGGCGCTACGTCATCAGAAACCATTATCTGAAGCAGGGACGATCTATTCCCGATCTCGTCGATCAGGGATGCTCCACAAAAGCAGGGCTGCATCGTCTCGCATTGCAGCGGCACAACCAACACAGAACATCTATGTATTGGCGCTACATGCACTATCTGGTTCTGCTCCTCAGCACAGCCACCCTGTCACTCATGCTGGCCGCTATCATCTGGCGGTCTCGTCACATCGCTGGCGCCAAAGCCTTGATGTTGCTGCTGGTGTCAGTGAGCATCTGGCTGGTTGCATACGCGCTGGAGCTTTGGAACGCCTCGCTCGTCGATGCAATCTTCTGGGCCAAAGTGCAATATCTTGGCATTGTGAGCGCGCCCGTCGCATGGGTTATCTTTAGCATGCAGTACACCCAGGAGCGCGCCGTTCTTCGCTGGTGGCATGGGCCGCTGCTCTTCGTCATTCCGCTCGTCACGCTGCTCCTCGTATGGACGAATCAGTACCACTTCCTGATCTGGCAAACGGTCATGCGCGATACAACCGGCGGTTTATCCACATTGCAAGTCACCTACGGCTGGTGGTTCTGGGTTCACACCGCATTTTCCTACTTGCTCATGGTGGCAAGCGTGCTGCTCTTCTTACGCGCACTGGCTCAGGTACACATTATGCTGCGCCAACAAATCATGATCCTGCTTACGAGCGCGCTTCTGCCATGGATCGGTAATGCGCTGTATGTCCTCCGCCTTGACCCGCTGTATCCGTTCGACCTTTCACCGCTTGGTTTCGCCTTTGGCGCGCTCCTGCTGGGGTGGTGCCTCCTGCGCTACCGGCTCCTCGATCTCGTGCCAGTCGCGCATAGCGCCGTGATTCGTGGCATGCCAGAAGGCGTTATTGTGCTAAATATGCATGGCCGTATTGTGGATATAAATCCCGCAGCACAGCGCATGTTTCATGTAAACCGGCGAACAGCGATTGGGCGGTTGGTTGACGAAGTGCTTGGCGAGGAATCGCCGGTGGTGCGGCACTGGCGCGCGGGGTCAACAGAGGCGTTTGAAATGGAAGTGCAGGCACCGAACGAGGAACGTATCTACGAAGTGCGGATTTCCCTGCTCACTGATCGACGCCACCTCCCCAACGGCCATACGATTCTCGTGCATGATGTAACGCAGCGCCGCACAGCCGAAGATATTCGCCGATTTCTGGACCAGGCGAACACGCTGCTCGCCAGTTCGCTGGATTATGAAGTCACGCTGTCGAATCTGGCGAAGCTTGCCGTGCCGCTGCTTGCCGACTGGGCCATGGTTCATATGATTGATGAACAGGGGCGCGTTCGCCGCGTCGCAATCGTTGCCTCCGATGCAGAACCGCAGGCCGCCAGGGATGCATTCTCGGAAGAACAACCGCTGAACCCGCATGTTTCGCATGGGGTCCTCCATGTGCTTCGCACCGGCAAAGCCGAACTCATTCCGCGCATCGCCGGAGACATGCTTCAGCATGCTGTGACAGACCCTTCCCGCATTCCTGTGTTACAGCAAATCGGGTTTCATTCGCTCGTGGCCGTGCCGCTCATCGCTCGCGGGCAGACTCTTGGGACGATTTCGCTGCTCACTGCCTCATCAGGCCGCACCTACACGCAGGAAGCGCTTACACTGGCGGAGGAGTTTGCGCGCCGCGCCGCGCTGGCAATCGATAACGCGCGGTTGTACCATGCCGCCCAGCGCCGCCTCACCGAGCAGATGACACTCCAGCATGTCGCCCGCACGATTAACTCGACGCTCAGCCTGGAGGAAATCTTTCACACGGTTGTGCAAGAGATTCATACCGCGTTTGGCTACAGGATGATCAGCATCTATCTGCGCGAGGGCGACCACCTCAGCTTGCAAGCGCAGCTTGGCTACACAACCGTGCGCCCAACTATTGACCTCAACGAAGGCGTGAGTGGGCGTGTCGCTTCGACTGGAACGGCGGCATTTATCCATGACTCCCGCGAAGATCAAGCGTTCATCTTTGCCATGGCGGACATCCAGCAGGCGATCATCGTCCCACTCAAAACCGGCGATGGTCATATCCTGGGAACGCTGGCGGTCGAGTCAAACGGCGAACCGCAGTTGACCGGCGACGATTTTGCGCTGCTCACGTTGTTAGCCGATCAGGTCAGCGCGGCGGTGACGAATGCGCGCCTGTTCACACACCTGCGCGCATCGGAAGCGGCGGCGGGCGCGGCGGCGCGCGCCAAATCAGAGTTTCTGGCAAACATGAGCCACGAGATTCGCACGCCCATGAACGGCGTCATCGGCATGACCAATCTTTTGTTGACAACCGATCTGTCAGCCGAGCAGCGCGAATACGTCGAGCTTATTCGCGTCAGCGGCAACGCGCTGCTCACCATTATCAACGACGTTCTGGACTTTTCCAAAATCGAGTCCAACAAGCTTGAGTTGAACCTCGCGCCGTTTCAGCTTCACGCATGCATAAAAGAAGCGGCCAATCTTTTAGCCATGAAAGCTGAGGAAAAGGGGCTTGACCTGCGAATCACTATTGATCCGCAAACGCCAGCCACGGTGATCGGGGACGAAGGGCGGCTGCGACAGATTTTGATCAACCTGATTGATAACGCGGTTAAATTCACGCATGCCGGCTCCGTCAGCGTCGCAGTTGCCGTGTGTTCAGTCACCAATCATCAGGCCGAGCTTGAATTCTCGGTTGCCGATACCGGCATTGGCATCGCCCCCGAACATCATGATCGGCTCTTCACATCATTCAGCCAGATCGGCAATACCATCACCAATAAGACAAGCGGCACGGGTCTGGGGCTTGCGATTTGCAAACGATTATGTGAGTTGATGGGTGGGAGCATCTGGGTGAAAAGCGTGGCCAGTCAAGGGGCAACGTTCCGCTTCAGAGTGCCGTTTGAGATTGCGGATGTCCCGCATGCGCCAGCGCGCGCAGCACATGACGGGGAACAATCGCCCCTCCAGGATATGTGTGTCCTGCTGGTTGATGGCGACGCAGAACGCATGCACGCGCTGCACTTGCAGTTGCAGTCCTGGGGCATGCGGGTCCGCGCGACAACCTCCGGCACGGAAGCGCTTGCCTGGGCCGAGCAGGGCAATACGTTTGACATGGCGCTGCTGGACGCGCGCACCCGCGACCTCGACGGCCCGGCGCTGGCGGCGGCGCTGCGCACATCCCACACGCCAAACACGCTCCCAATTATCATGATGTCTACCACGCAGCAGCGGGCGCAAAGCTCCAGGGCTATCAGCAGCGCGGTGCATGCCTTTCTTGTGCATCCGGTCAAAACCAACCGCCTCCGAGCCATTCTCGTGGAACTCGCGGCCAGCACCATGAACAAAGCGCGCCGCAATGGGCAGCTACAGGCGCTGACAACACAGGAAGCTACACCAGCAGCAACCATCCCGCAGTCTGCCTTGCGCATCCTGGTTGCGGAAGATGACATGACCAGCCAAAAGTTTATTTTCTTCCTCCTTCAGCATATGGGCCATCATGTGGATGTCGTCAGTAACGGGCAGGCGGCGCTCGAAAAAATGGAACAGCAACGCTATGATGTTGTGCTGCTCGATATACAAATGCCGGTCATGGATGGCCTCACCGCGGCGCGACGAATCTGCGCGCGCTGGCCGAGCGAGCAGCGCCCATGCGTGATCGCCCTGACAGCGCACGCCACGCCGGAATACCGCGCAGCGTGCCTCGATGCCGGCATGGATGGCTATTTGAGCAAACCTATCGACATGCATGAACTGGCAGATTGTTTGCAGGCATGCCAGCCGCGCTCTGAAACGCTCGATATCACCCCGAAGGAGCGCGCAGTGGGGGCGGATGCCATCGCAACGCAGACCCCAATTACTGATGATGTGTTACTTGGGCGCTGGCGGTCAGTCCTCGGTTCCCAGCCCGCGTCCACGCTCCATGAGATTGTCAATCAATACGTTGGAGATGCGACCCCGCTCATGGGCGCCATGGAGGATTCGCTGAATAACCCGAATTATGACGAACTCAGGCGCGCGGCGCACAAACTCGCATCCAGCAGCACATTTATTGGCGCAAAAACATTAGCGGCACACTGCCAACAGCTTGAGCTGGCTGCTGAAGCGCACGTGGCAGATCATGTACACCGGCTCGTTCAACTGGTTAAAGGGGACTATGCTGATGTGGTTGTAAGGCTTCAGCACGCCATGGAGTCAGACAACCTGCGGCCTTCGTCGAGCCAAAGCGCTGATGTGAGCGCGCGCGCTAACGAGGAAGCTGCGCTAAACCATTCCGATATGCATAAATAACCAACTCAAGCCGATTGTCCACACCCAATTTCGCAAAGATCGACGTAAGATGGTGGCGCACAGTTGTCTCGGTGATAGACAGCCGCTCACCTACGCTCCGATTTTGCAACCCTTCACAAATCAGTGCAATGACCTCACGCTCGCGGTCCGTCAGCGACGCTATTTTCGTCGCTTCTGAATTGATCTGAGTCTCCCCAGGCGCGCGCGACATATCAATGAGTACACTGGCGACAAGGCTTGGATCGAGCCATGCCTCGCCAGCGGCCACGCGCTCAATCGCATGAATCAAAACATCAAAAGCCTGCACCTTTTGTACCAGGCCAACCGCGCCGAGCCGGATTGCCTGCTGATGTTGTTCTGCATGCACGAGGCCAGTCAACACTAAAATCCGCGCATGACTCGTCACAGCCCGCAGTTCAGGAATCAACTCCACTCCGCTTTCACCACCAAGGTCAAGGTCCAGCACAATCACATCCGGCTGCTCGCGTGCCACCAGATCGAGTGCCGCTGCCGATGTTTCTGCTTCACCCACGACGTGCAGCGTACGCTGCTGCTCGATCAGCGTCCGCAAGCCTGCCCGCACCAGATTATGATCATCCACCAATACAATACGAATCTGCCGTTCCTTTTGCATCATGGCACCCGAAGCTCCTCATAACAACGCGCATTGAGGCAGATATATCTTCTGGCTTGCTCATCGTATGCATCCGTTCTTAGCATAATGATACACATGATTGAGGACACACGATGATAGATCGTTTCCAGGAGTCTATCAGTCGAGGTGCCAACCTTGCACATGTGTATCGTTGTGCTACATTATGAAGAGAAGATGAATCACGTTCTTATACAGTATAACGCAACTTAGCGCATTTTTGATACGCAATGAACAAATATTTACGCAATACTATTATTTACGCAATACTATTATTTTACTTTATTTAAACAAATTGATGATACTTCATTTGATATATGTATCATGATGCGGATGACAGGCGATATTTGATTGCTTCCTGTCGGTATCCTGATAGAGAGCAGATGCTGAACTACTATGCTTGCAGGTCCATAGGAGCAGGCAACAGACCGTTGAAGAAAAGGAAAAGGCCGAAACGACGAAGCGTTTCAGCCTTCCTTCATTGGGGTGCCCGATGGGTTTCGAACCCACAACCCCTTGATCCACAATCAAGTGCTCTGCCGTTGAGCTACGGGCACCACGACGCCGTGAAGTATAGCATAAGGCATAACAGCCTGTCAAATCTGGTTTCTACTGGCACCACACCCTGTTGACAAATACCCCCTGCTCAATTATGATACTACGTATCTTTAAGTGAAGACGCTCTGCTACAACCCGTCTCGTAGGGCTTCTCATTGGAAGGCATAGCAGGCCCATGTCTCAAAGAGTAACCTTTTTCTGGCTATCATCAACGATTGCCCTGACACTTATGGTGCTTACTGCATGCGGTTCGGCGCGCGCTTCGGTGGCACAAAATGGCAAATTGAACGTAGTCGCGACAACAACCCTCGTCGGTGACACGGTGCGGCGCGTGGCGGGCGATTCCATAAACCTGACCGTGCTGCTGCCGCCCGGCTCCGACGGCCATAGCTACGAGCCGACACCACAGGACATGGCCGCTGTTGCTGATGCAAGCGTTGTGTTTGCGAACGGATTAGGCTATGAAACGTTTCTACAGGCGCTTATCACCAATGCGGATAGCAGTACAAAAGTAGTTGAGGTGTCCAGGAATATCACGCCGCTGACCTTCACGGAAGAAGGCCAGCATGCCGGAGAGCAAGGCGATGAAGGGCATGGCGTCGATCCACATGTGTGGTTCAATCCGCTGAATGTCGCTTCATGGACGGGCGTGATTGCAGACCAACTTGGCGCGCTTGATACGCCCAACGCGACCACTTACAAAACGAATGCAGAGAAGTATCAGGCTGAATTACAGCAGTTTGACAATTCCCTCAAAGCACAGTTTACGCAGATTCCGCCTGAGCGGCGCAAGCTCGTAACTGATCATGACACGTTCGGGTACCTCGCCAGCCACTACCATTTCGATCTGGTTGGCGCGGTGATTCCATCGACGAGCAGCACTGCCGAGCCATCCGCGCAGGAGATTGCAGCGCTGGAAGAGACGGTGAAGAAGTACAACGTTCCGGCGGTGTTTGTGGCAAATGAGGTCAACGCCAGCGTCGCCAAACGCCTCACGGCAGATACAGGTATCAAGCTTGTGTCCGTTTACGTCGAGTCGTTGAGTCAACCGGGCGGCCCGGCTGATACATACGTTGCTTTTATGCAGTACAATGCGGCTGCGATTACAAATGGATTAAAGTGAATAAAAGCATGGTTATTGATACGAAGTCCCAAAACTTGTCAAACGTTGCCACAGCGCCAGCACTGCTTGATCTATCGCATGTCACAGCGCAGTATCGCGGGCAGCCTGCACTTGAAGATGTATCGTTTCAGGTTTTCACGGGCGAGCAACTGGCGCTCGTCGGGCCGAACGGCGCGGGCAAATCGACGTTGTTCAAGGTTATTGTGGGTGTGCTGCCACTGGCCAGCGGCGCAATTCGTGCGCCCGGCCATGCGACACTGCGCGAGCTTGGCGTTGCCTATGTCCCACAGCGCAGCCAGGTCGATTGGACATTTCCGGTGACGGTCAGCGATGTGGTGATGATGGGCCGCGTCGGCAAAATTGGCCTGTTTCGTCGCCCCAAAGCTGCCGACCGCGAACGCGTGCGCTGGTGCCTGGAACTGGTCGGCATGGGCGGGCGGGCGCATCGGCAGATCGGTGAATTATCGGGCGGGCAGCAGCAGCGCGTGTTCATCGCGCGGGCGCTGGCGCAAGAGGCCGCCCTGCTTTTGATGGACGAACCGCTGACCGGGCTTGATCTGCCGTCGCAGGAGGAAATCTTCGGTATCCTCGACACGCTCCGTGAGCAGCGTGTCACCGTGATCGTCGCAACGCATGACCTCGATCAAGCGGCTGACCGCTTCGACCGCGTGCTGCTCCTGAATCGTCGCATGATCGGCATTGGTCGTCCCAACGAAGTCTTTACAACTGCACGCCTTGCGGAAGCCTACGGCGGCCATATGCGGCTGGTTCCCACCGAAAATGGCATGCTTATTATCGGCGACACATGCTGCACAGGAGCATCCAGTGATGAACCGCGTGCTTGACGTACTCACCCAGCCGCTCACCTATGCGTTCATGACGCGCGGCATGCTGGCGGCGATTATGGTCGGCGTGGTGTGTGCCGTCGTCGGCTCGTACATGGTGCTGCGCGGCATGGCCTTCTTCAGCGACGCGCTCTCGCACACGATTTTGCCCGGCGTGGCGCTCGGCTATTTATTCAATGGCGGGACGAGCGGGGCGCTGTTCTGGTGGGGTTTAGTGACAGCGGTAGCGGCGTCGCTTGGCATCGGCGCGCTGAGCAAAAGCGCCGAGATCAAGGAAGACACCGCGATCGGCATTGTGTTCGCGGGCATGTTTGCGCTGGGCGTGGCGCTGATCTCGACGGTGCGCAGCTACACCGTGGACCTGACGCACCTGTTGTTTGGCAACGTGCTGGGCGTCTCAAACCAAGATCTGTGGCTCACAGCTATCTTCGGCGGGCTGATCATCATCACCGTTTTAGCGTTATACAAAGAGTTACTGGTCGTCTCGTTCGACCCAACGCTGGCGACCACGCTGCGCCTGCCGGTCGGCTTTTTATATTATTTATTGTTGGTGCTGATCGCCACCGCAATTGTCGTGTCACTCCAGACCGTCGGCATCACGCTGGTGCTGGCGCTGCTGGTCACCCCGGCGGCCACGGCCTTTCTGCTGACCCGCCGCCTGCCGGCCATGATGACGCTTGCGGCGCTGATTGGCGCGTTTTCAGGCGTCGTCGGCCTGTATCTCTCGTTCTACTTCAGCATCGCGTCCGGCGCGGCGATCGTGCTGGTCTGCACGGCGATTTTCCTGCTGGTTTTCCTGTTCGCGCCCCAGCGTGGGTGGGCGTGGCGGAGGAGTAATTGATTAATACCAGACCGACGGGTTTTAAAAACCCGTCAGGTCTAAAGATTTTTATTTAAAACCCATCCTCCACTTCCATCTCTCCCACCGCTGCCAGATGCGCGGCCTCGAACGCGGCCAAACTGCCGAACCGCGCCAATACTTCCTCGCGTGCCAGCCGGGTTGGCTTATTTGATACAAGCGCGTGATAGGAAGAAAAAGGCCAGTCGCGAA
>DASTWM010000151.1:0-29935 GCA_035765855.1 Roseiflexaceae bacterium | reverse complement strand
GTGCGGCGCGTATGTCCGCCGTGTCTGACCGTCGATCCATGCCCATATCGGAAGACGACGCGCGCGCGCGAGCCACCATGCCGCCCGCACGGCTGCCGCCCCAACGATTGCCAGCAGCACCAGTTCGTGCAGTTGAAACGTCCATGTGCCGCCGCGCCCGTTGGGCAGCACCAGCGGAATGCCGAACAGCGGCATGGTCAACGGCACGAACAGCAGCGCCATGTCGAGCCGTATAATCGCGAGCAAACCGAACAGCGCCAGCCCGGCCACGCTGATTTGGCGGATGTACACTGGCGACAGCACCCCTGCCCGGTAGCACAGCCCGAGGCCGAGCGCCATGCCGAGGAGCAGCATGGTTTGTGTCACCCATGAGGATTGTTCAGCCGGTCGCAACTGGTTCTGTTGCGGCGTTTGCTTGAAGCGTCGTTCCCGCATGATTGGCGGAGATTGGGAATCCATCAGCATCCCTTGTTATGTGAGGGTACGTGCTCTCGACCAGCGCGAGCAGCAACCAGAATACAAACACGATGTCGGGCCAGCCGTAAAAGCTATCGACCATGCCGTGCAGCAGCGCCGCCGTCATGGCCGCCGCCGCGCCAGACGCAAGCAGCGCTCCGTAACTGGCGGGCGCATGGCGGCGCATGGCGCGCGCATGGCGGAAAAAGCGCGCCAGCAGCCAGCCGAACGCCGCGACGCCCAGCGGGCCAGCCTGCAACCACCATTCGAGCAACAGATTGTGCGGCTGATGAGCCAGGCGGTCACTGGTGTGAGCCAGCGCCGGATCGATCAGGCTGCGCCCGAACGCCGGATTGTGGTAATAATAAAACTGATCGAGCCCCAGGCCAAATGGATGCCGCTGCATAAGCTGCCACGCCTCGCGCCAGAACAGCAGCCGCACCTCGTCGCTCGCGCCCACCACGCCGCGCAGCCCCAATACCATGCAAAGCGCCAGAAGCAGCGCGCCTCCTGTGGCGATCAATGGCAGCCGCGCGCGCATGGTCATGAGCTTTGCATTGGCGCGCCTGCCCAGCAGGCCAAAGGCGAGAATCCCCAACGCTCCGGCCACACCCAGCCATGCCCCGCGCGAGAATGACACGACAATCCCGGCCAGGCACAGCGCCGCGCATGCGCCGAACACGCCCGCCCGCCGCCAGTTGGATGCGCGGACGCCGAGCGCAAGCACCACTGCCAGCGGCCACACGCGCCCGAGAAACAGCCCCAGATTGTTGGGGTTGCCATAAACTGAACTGGCGCGCCGCACGGCCCCTGCCTGGCTGATGCTGTCCGCGAAATCTGGGCGTTGGTTGAACAAAAGCTCCACGACATGCTCAAAGCCAATGTATTGCACCAATGCCAGCAGCGCCACCAGCGCGCCGGTCCACACAAGGGTTTTCGTCAATTGAAGAATGAATTGTGAATCGCGCGTGGCCTGCCAGCGCAGCAATGCATAGCATATCACCGGCTCCACGAAGAAGCGCCGGAACTCGCGCACTGCCGCGCCATGCGCCTCGGCGTCCGGCAGCGCGATCAGCACGCCGAATATGCCCGCGCCCATGAACAGCGCAACTGGCAGTATCTCGCGCCAGCATGCCCGCCGTTCATGAGCGGTGGAAGGGTTCTGAATAACAAGCGTGCGCCGGATGAGCGGTTGCAGCAATGCATGCCAGCCCTCGTGCAGCAGCGTCGTGGTGAGCACAACGAGTAATACCAATTCGTGCAGCGGCCATGCCGCGCCGGGACCGAAATCGTACGGTTGTACGACCGCTAATATAAACATCGGCAGCGTGGCTGGCACGAACAGCAAGCCCAGATCGGGCCGTAGCAGCGCCAGCAGGGCGAAGCAGCTCCACCCAAAGAAGCCGTGGAGCGAGCCTGTGTTGCCAAACGTCAACCACAGCGTTAGCGCCATCGCGGGCAGAATGGCGCGTGAAGATCGCAGCGCGCTGCGTGCTATTGGCAGCTTGCCGCGCCAGGTCGCAAGCGGCACCCTCATGACGTCCGCTCACGATTCACGAGCGCCCACGCCAGCAGCGCGCCATCAAGCACCAGCGCGACGATGACCACGCCCGCGCCCCATGTCCACAGCCACGGGAGCGGCTGCGCCCGACCGACCAGAAACGTCGCTGGCGGCGTGCCAGCCCGTACCACCGCCGTGTGCTCGCCCTCGCTCAGTCCGTTGGCTACGGTTTGCACGCCCTCTGCTGCTGAAATAGTGACCGGCGCGCCGTTGTCGATCTGCACGGACGCCGCGGAGCGCAGGCCGCCGAGCGCAAACGTTGTACCAGCAAACTGCATCTGCCATGTGTCGCCGCTGCGCTCCTTCACTGCCGGGTGGCTCCATATGTGCGCGCCAACGCCGGCCACCAGTCCACCCGCGAGATACTGTTTGAGCATGGTGTAGGCGGGCAGCGGGTTGAAATCACGATCCACGAGCGCGAAGTAGGGTGTGGGATCGTTCGGGTCAGGCACTTCGCCGCCCCAGCGCAGGAACCACACGTTCATCACGCCGACCCACGGCCACTCGTTGCGCGCCCGCTCCAGTTGCCCGATGAGGTACGCGCCCTTCTGCTCTTCGCTGACCGGCTGACCCCACAGCAGCCGGTTGGCGGCCCAGCGCGCAGAATCACCGCCTTCGGGCGACTGGGCTGGCGCGGCGTTGTAGCCGAACTCGCTGATCCACACCGCCTTGGCGCTGTCGCCGTTGCGCTCCATGACCTCATGGAGCAGCACCAGCCGCGACACATCGATCCGTGTGTCGATGGGCCGCGACCAGACCCAGTCGCGCCCCGGAATGCGCGGGCGAACGTAGCGGTGCTCGTCGGGCGGCTGGCCCAGCCCGTAGGCCTGCGCCGACATGATGTCGAAATAACGCATGCCGCCCGCCTGATACACGCGATCGAGGAAGTCAAGCTCGCTGATCGGCGCGATGCGCGGCTCTAGCCCGTCGGTCGGCGAAAGGCTGGGGAATAGGATTACTGCGTCAGGGCTGACCGCTTTTGCGGCGGCATACGCGCCCTGGAGCAGCTTCGTAAACGCCTCCGGGTCGGGGCGCTGCCAGTTCCATTCGTAGGCAAGGTTTGGCTCGTTCCAGATTTGAAAGAAGCGGATTTTGCCACGATAGCGCGCCGCCACCGTGCCGACGAAATCAAAATAATCCTGATAGTTGTCGGGCGGCCCGGTCGAACTGCCGTTCTCCGCCAGGCCGCGCTGAAACGCAGGTGTTGCGTTGGCGTGTTCGCGCGCCCATGCCGGCGGGCGGTCGAGCCGCACGAGCGGCTCCAGGCCGAGCCGCTGCGTTTCGCTGATGATAAAATCGTACTTGGCCCACGCGCTCACGTTATTCTTGTGATCCCAAAAATCGCCCCTGGCGCTGATCTCGATATCTTCCCATGGGAACTGCATGCGGACATACTGCGCGCCGAGATCGCGGGCCATCTTAAGCGTGCGGGTGACTTTGGCGCGGTCTGGCTCGAATTGAATGTTATAGGCATTGACGCCAACCGGCGGCACATCGGCCCATGGAATGGGCGGCGGCGCGGGCGTGTAGGTCACGCCGCGATTGACGGCGTTATCGAACCACACCAGCGCGGCCAGCATGGCGACAAGCAGCACAAACACAGGCAGGGACACGCGCGCGCGGCGGAACAGTGGTCTAGTTCTATGTTGCTTCACAGCGCGCAGTATACAAAATAAAACGTGATGCGTAAAACGTCATGTGTAAAGCGTAAGCGTTTACCCGAATCGGATCGAGTCTCAAAATTCAAAACTCATCATTCATACCTCACTCCCCTTTTCCCGGCATGCCACGTTGCTCCAGCCGGAGCGGAACGAACTCACGCTGCCGTCCTCGCGCCCGTAGGTGTGGCGCGGCGTACAGCCGATATCGTTGCCCAGCAGGTGAATGCTGATCGACGGCTGCTCCGAGGTGGTCAGCACGCGGTGAATATCGCCGTCGGGCGGCAGCAGCACGTAGAAATCGCCCGGCTTGAGATGGTTCTGCTCGGTGAGTTCAAGGCTGCCATGGTTGCCTGCGGTGTGGTGCTGAAACACTTCTTCATCCTGCTCGCCCGCGTACAGCCCGACCATGCCCCACGCGAGATGATCGTGAATCGGCGTGGCTGCACCTGGCGGCACGACCAGGCTCGACAGCGACAGATCGCCCGCGCCGGTGCGAAATAGTAGCCAGGTCGCGATGCCGCCGCCCATGCCGCTTTGTGAGATCGGCTGCTGGAACTCGGCAGGCAGCCAGGTCTGGTCGGCCAGGAACGCCGCGAAGGCGGAACGCAGTTGTTCGAGGGCTTGTTCTGGCGGCGCGGCGGCGACGGTGGCGCGCACATGGGCAATGAACTCGCGCAGGCGCGGGTTGTCAACGATATACTCATCAGCGTTCATGATGCCTCCTTCTCCCTATGGGACGAAGGACGAACGACCAACGACGAAAATGCGCGTATTATCCGTCATCCGTCGTTCGTCAAGGTCAGTTTACACAACTAGAGATCGCTCTATCTTTATAATCATCATAACGCAAAATGCGTAATGCACAACTCGCAGCGATTCTGTGCTGGTCTGATCGTTGCTGATTTGGAAACATAACGTTGTGCAGGAGAAGTTGTGTGCTGGTATGCCAAGGCCGTTCCCACAGCCTGATCAGCCCGCTTCGGGCGGCTTTACACGCCTCCGGTAACGTGAGTACAATACATGCGAATTGCGGATGTGTTTGGAGGCGTGTATGACTGCTTCAGATAATCCTTTTCTGCTGGGCGTGACGTACTGGCCGCGTCACAAAGCGTTCTGGTGGTGGGCCAACTACGACCGCAGCGAGGTGCGCGACGAGTTGGCCCAGATCGCCGGGTGGGGCTGCAACAGCGTGCGGATCTGTTTGCGCTGGGAACATGTGCAGCCGAGCCGCGAACATCTGAACAGCGGGATGCTGCGCGCGCTGGAGCACACGCTTGATGTTGCCGCCGACGTGGGGCTGCGCGTTGTGGTGGCGCTGTTTCCGGTGGCGCTCGGCGGCGCGCTGCATGTGCCGCGCTGGGTCAACCATCCCGATCCCATCGGCGAACTTCAGCAGGTGGCCCGCTTCGGCCCGACGCTCGACGTGCCAGCGGCGGGGCGCACACCCGTGATCTACGATCATGGATACCGCCACAACGAGGTGCCGGACGTATTCCGCGACACCGCCATCCGCGCGGCGCAGTTGTACCAGGTCGGCGAAGTGGTGGGTTATTTCGGCGCGCACCCGGCGGCATGGGCATGGCAGCTTGGCGAAGGGCTGGAGCGCCTGCGTCGGCCCGACTCATCCGAGGCGGTGCATGAGTGGTACGCGGCGCTGGCCGAGGCCGTGCGGGCGCAGCGGAATGGCGCGCGCGTGCTGGGCATGACCTCGGTGCGCGGCCTGCGAACGCCCACCGGCCCGCGACCTGAACATCTGGCGGATGTCTGCGAGATGGTGGGTGTTTCGGCCAACCCGCCGCTCCATCTCGGGCGCGGCCCGCTGCGCGCCACGGCAATCGCATTTTTGTACGCACTGGCTTCCGGTCTGGCGGAAGAGCCAGTCGCCGTGGCCGGGCTGGGACTGCCGACCGTCACGCCGGAAGCAGCGGGCTGGGTGGCCGACAGCGCGTATGGCCGCGAGCTTGCCACCTTTCTGGCGGATGAGGAACAGCAGGCCATGTTTATTGGCGAAGCACTGGAACGGTTGTACCGCGCGGGCGCGCCGGGCGTGTGGCTGGCCGCCTACGCCGATTACCCGGCGGAGTTGTGGCGACGCCCGCCGCTCGACCGCTCGATCCGCGAACGAACGTTAGGGCTGGTTGCCGCCGATGGGCGCGAGAAAGCTGCCGCCCGCGCGGTCAGTGCGTTCGCCGCCAGCATCGCGCAGGCTGACCAGACGGCTACCCGCCAGCCGCCCGCGCTCGACCTCGATACGGAACGCTACTGGCGCGAGCCGCGCCGCGAGTACGAACGCCTGTGGCGGGAATGGAGCGAGGAAGAGGGGTGAATCATGCGCGAGCGCTTTGAGCAGGGAAGGCGTTACGGCTGCCCGACGAGCGCCTGAAGGCGGGTTTGCGCGTCGCTCACGGCGTCGGCGGGCGTGGCATTGCCTGCCAGCACCTGCCGCTGCATGATCCGCAATACCTGCTGCACCGCGTCACGGGTAGGGGTGTTGGGCATGGGCTGGCCGTGCTCGGCAGCCGCGCGGAAGGCGCGCGCCGCCGCCATGTCGGGCGTGTCGCCGTCGAGCGGCACGGCGCGGCAGGCTGGCTGCACGTAGCTCGCCAGCAGTTTCGCCTGCGTGTCCTTGCTGGTCATGAACTGCAAAAACGCCACAGCAACCTTGCGCTCCGCGTCGCTCACCCGGCTGTTGATCACCAGCACATCGCTCTGCACATACGGCTGCGGCGCGGCATTCGTCTCGCTCAGCGT
Organism: Roseiflexaceae bacterium; assembly: GCA_035765855.1. Lineage (GTDB taxonomy): Bacteria > Chloroflexota > Chloroflexia > Chloroflexales > Roseiflexaceae > DASTWM01. Next base: position 23,506 of record DASTWM010000151.1, on the reverse strand, counting down.
CGGCAGCGGCGCGACGCCCATGTTCGTGTCCCACAGGCGGTGGTAGTCGGCCAGTTCGTGCGCCCAGCCAAACGTCATGAATACATTCCCGTTTTTCAAGGAACGCTCTTGCTCCAAACTCCCATCGGGGTGCGCCATGAGCTGCGGGTCGGTGTGCAGCGTTTTCAGCCATGCGAGCCACTGTTCCGTGCCTGCGCGCCCGCTGCTGCCGATCACCGGCTTGCCCTGCTCGTCAAACACGCGCCCGCCAAAGGCGTACAGGTAGCCCATGGTTGTATCAACCGACAGATTCAGCGCCAGCCCCCAGCGCGGCGGCGTGGCGCTCGGCTCGCTCAACCCGCGCGCAATTTGCAGCATGGTAGCTGTGTTTTGCGGCGCATCCACATTGGCGCGGTTATAAAACAGCGCGAGCGTATCAAAGCTGACTGGCATGCCGTACAGGTGCGATTTGCCGGCCGCGTCGGTCGCCTGCGCCCCGCCAAGCGTGGCCGGAAGCATGGCCTGCTGCTGCTCTTTTGAAACCAGATCGTCAAGCGGTACGATGACCTGATCGCGCGCCAAACCGCCGATCCATGTATTCGGAATGAGCGCGAGATGTGGCCCGCTGCCAGCCGTGGCCGCGGCACGCAAATCGTTTGGCATGGAGGTGAGTGGCATCGATTGAGCAAACACGCGCCCGCTGGGGTGCTGGCGGTTGAACTCGTCGACCAGGCTGCTGAGTGCCTGCCGCGCCGGGCCGGACCAGCCATGCCACAGCACCAGTGTTACATTTTGAGGGGCAGGATCGCTGACCGGCGTCTGCGATGCCGATGTCGTCGATGCGCAGCCGGTTAGCAGCGCCATGCCCAGCACAGCAACAGCCAGCCAATTCCATGCGGCGCGTCTGGTGAAATAGTGTTGTGCTGTGCGTGAAATGCGGAATCCCATAAAGCGCCGTAGCTTGAGGCGCTGCAATCATACGAGGCATCGCCAGCGCGGTGACGTTTCCATGCGACCGATTATAGCATAGCGGTTCTTTAAGGTGCAAGAATAGAAAATAGCATACCTGTTCACGCCTGGGGTAAAAGAACCGCCGATGCACGCAGATAGCGCTTTTCCATCTGTGTTTATCTGTATATATGGGCGGTTCCAAACGGTATATGTGAACAGTTGCAAAACATCCTAATGGCCTTTGTACATCGGCGGGCGGCGCTCGCGAAAGGCCGTCACGCCCTCGCGGTGATCGTCGCTGACAATGGTGTGCTTCTGTAATTCAGCTTCGTAAGCGATGGTGTCCAGAAGATCGCTTTCTAATGCATGGTACAGCGCCTGCTTGGTCAAACCAAGCGCCAGCGTCGGGCGCTGCGCCAGCCGCTCCGCCCATGCCTGCGCGGCGGGCAGTAGCTCGGCGGCGGGGACGATCCGGTTTGCCATGCCAAGTTCGTAGCAGCGCGCCGCGCCGATCCGCTCGGCTTCGCTGGCAATTTCAAACGCGCGACTGTAGCCGACCAGCCGCGCGAGAAACCATGTTGCGCCGGCGTCTGGCACCAGGCCAATGTTGCTGAACGCCATCATGATCGAGGCGTCCTCGGCCATGACGTGCAAATCGCACGCCAGCGCCAGCGCCGCGCCAGCGCCGGCTGCCACGCCATTGATCGCGCCGATCACCGGCTTCGGCAGCGCGCAGATGGCTTGCATGAGCGGCTGGTATTTCGCGCTGATATACGCGGCGGTTTCGTCGGGCGTGCGCGCCTGCCCGAAGACGGAAAGGTCCGCGCCGGAGCAAAAGCCCTTGCCCGCGCCTGCCAGCACCACCGCGCGCACCTGTTCGTCGCGGGCCTGCTCGAACGCGGCGCGCAGGCCATCGAGCAGTTCGTCGTTGAGGGCGTTGCGCGCCTCCGGGCGGTTGAGCGTAATTGTGGCGACGCTGCCAGTGATTGCATACAAGACAATATTGTTCATGCGCGTGTGTTCCTTATTTCTGAAGGTCATGTACTCGGTGAACTCGGTGTTCTCGGTGGCTGATGTTCATTCGCTTGCTGCGAATTCAGGCGAACAGGTGATGGATACGTCCGCGTTCAATCGCGCGCGCGGCCATGTCGCCGTAGGCGCACACCATGTGAATCAGGTTGGCGAAACGCTCGTCATTGGTCAGGCCTTTGCGGTAGCGGGCGTAAATCTGCTGCACGATCACCGCATTTTTGAACAATCCGTAGACAAAGTAAAATAGGATGTTCGACATGTCGCGCCCGCTCCGTTCGGCGTAGCGCGCTGCCCACTGCGCGCGGTCGAGATTGCCGGGCAGGCTGGTCAGGCCAAACTGGCGCAGCGGCGCGGGATCGTCGGCCTCCATCCAGTAAGCCAGCGTCGTGCCGAGGTCGGTCAGCGGGTCGCCGAGCGTCGCCATCTCCCAGTCGAGCACGGCGATGATGCGCGACACGTCATGCGGATCGAGCACAACATTGTCGTATTTGAAATCGTTATGGATCAGCGTCGCGTCGCCTTCGGGCGGCAGGTGCGCATGGAGCCATGCCGCCGCGTGCTCCATCGCTGGAACGTCGTCGGTGCGAGCGTCGGCGTAGCGTCTGGACCAGCCGTTGACCTGCCGGGCGGTGTAGCCCGCCGGTTTGCCGAGATCGCCCAGCCCCGCTGCCTGGTAATCGATGGCATGCAGATTAACAAATGTATCAATCAGCGACAGGCAAATCTGGCGCATGAGATCCGGCGTAAGGTCGAGTTGCTGCGGCGCGAGATTACGCAGAATAATGCCCTTCACGCGCTCCATGACATAAAACGGCCCGTCAAGCACGTTCAGGTCGTCACAGAACAGCAGCGGGCGCGGCACCTTGCCGTAGCTTGGTTGCAGGCCGCGCAGAATGCGATATTCACGGCGCATGTCGTGGCCGCCGCGGATGTTCGCGCCGAACGGTGGCCGCCGGAGTACGAACTCATGCTCGCCGAAATGCACGAGATAGGTCAGGTTGGAGAAGCCGCCCGGAAACTGCTCGACCGCGAATGGACCGGACGCGCCGAGTTGCTCGCGCAGGTACGCCTCAAGCTGCGCGATTGGCAGCGCCTCGCCGGAGCGCACCGGGCCGGGCCGGTCAATGAAAGGCTGTTCCGACATCGAACACGATCCTTTTGACCACCAAGACACCAAGACACGAAGAATATAAAATCGCTTGGTGCCTTCGTACCTTGGCGGTTTATCTACAACGACACATCCACGCCGTACTTCTTCAGCACCTCGCGCGCTACAACAGATTTATGCACCTCATCCGCGCCGTCGTAGATCCGCGCTCCGCGCTCGTGGCGGTACCAGAACGACAGCAGCGTGTCGTCGGTGATGCCGAGCGCGCCATGAACCTGAATCGCCCGGTCGATCAGTTCGTGCATGACGTTGGCGACGAAGAATTTGATCTCGGAAATGTTGATTCGAGCCGCATGCGCGCCGTGCTGCTCCACGTTGTCGGCAGCGTCGAGCACCAGCAGCCGCGCAGCGTCGATGTTGGCGCGGCTTTCAGCGATCCAGTGCTGAATGACCTGCCGGGTCGCCAGCGGCTTGCCGGTTGATAACTCGCGGGTTGCGGCGCGCGCGCACATCATATCAAAAGCGCGCTCGCAGATGCCGATCCAGCGCATGCAGTGGTGAATGCGGCCCGGCCCCAGCCGCACCTGCGCCAGCGCGAACCCCTGCCCGTCTTTGCCGAGCAGGTTGCTCTGCGGCACGCGGCAGTTTTCAAACATGACTTCGGCATGACTCAGCCAGTCGCCACCAGTTTCGCCCATGATCGAGATGTTGCGCACGATTCGGAAGCCGGGCGTGTCGAGTGGCACAATGATCTGGCTGGCGCGCGCATGGCGGCTTGGCGCGTCCGGGTTGGTCACGACCATGGCGATCGTGAACGCCGCGCCGTCCGCCGCCGAGGTGAACCACTTATGGCCGTTGATCATATAATCGTCACCGTCTTTCACCGCCGTAGCGTTCAGCAGCACCGGGTTGGAGCCGGGGTTTTCTGGCTCGGTCATGGCAAAGCAACTGCGAATCTCGCCGCGCGCCAGCGGCTCCAGAAACTGCTTTTTCTGCTGTTCGCTGCCAGCTTCCATCAGGATTTCCATGTTGCCGACATCGGGTGCCTGGCAGTTCAGCAGATAATGGCCGAGCGGGCTGTGGCCGAGCACCTCGCTGACGCGCGCGAACTCCGGCAGCCGCAGCCCAAGGCCGCCGTATTCCTCCGGCAAAAAAGGTGCCCACAGGCCGAGCGCTTTGGCCTTCTGGCGCTTTTCATGCAAGACTGGCAGCAGGGCGCGGAAGCCATCGTGCAGCAGGTGCGGCTCCAGCGGATACACGTCGGCGCGCATGAAGCGCCAGAGCTGATCGAGCAGCATGTCGATGTGCGGGTCGCCGGCGACGGCCATGATCTTGCTCCTTTTCCGAGTGTACGCGCAATCCTGCGAAATGCGTTCTGAAGCCACAGAGAATGCAGAGGAGGACGGATTCCTACCGCTTGTTTAGTTTTGTTACAATAGCATGCGAGTTGCGCGACTGTCAATGCAGTTGTTGCGCCCGCGACTTTGGTGACGGGCTGGCCGCATTCTTGAAAAGAACACATCAGGCGACGTAATCATCGTGCGCGCTCGATCTCGGGCGCGACCATGTACCAATGAGGTTTACCATGAGTGACACTCCTGCTCCTGTGCTGATTGCTGGCCGCTGGCGGCAAAGCGCATCAGGCAAAACATTTCAGGCGGATAACCCGACCGAGGGCGCGCCGCTGCCGACCAGATACCCGATTTCTACCCGTGACGAAGTGCTGGAAGCGCTGCAAGCCGGCAGCGAAGCGGCGGAGGCGCTGCGCACGACTTCGGGCGAGCAGATCGCCCGTTTCCTGGAGGCGTTCGCCGATGGGATCGAACAGCACCGCGATGAACTGGTGGAACTGGCGCACGCCGAGACCGGCCTGGCGAAATCGCCCCGGCTGCGCGATTCGGAGCTGCCGCGCACCGCCGACCAACTGCGCCAGGCCGCCCGCGCCGCCCGCGACGAGACATGGCGGCGTCCGATCCGCGATGAGGCCAACAATATTTACTCGATGTATGCGCCGATCGGCGGCCCGATCGTGGTCATGGGGCCGAATAACTTCCCGTTCGCGTTCAATTCGGCGGCCGGCGGCGACTTCGCGGCGGCGATCGCGGCCCACAACCCGGTGATCGCCAAGGCCAACAGCGCGCATCCTGGCACAACCGGGCTGCTGGCAGAGATTGCCTTTGAGGCGGTGCAGCAGGTCGGCCTGCACCCGGCCACCGTGCAGATGATCTACCGCACGCCGCGCGATGTCGGGTTCGAGTTGGTCTCGCATCCGCTCGTCGGCGCGACGGGCTTCACCGGCAGCCGCTCAGCGGGGCTGCAACTGAAGGAAGCCGCAGACCGCGCTGGCAAGCCGATCTACCTGGAGATGTCGAGCGTGAACCCGATCGTGCTGCTCGACGGAGCGCTGCGCGAGCGCGGCGATCAGATCGCCGATGAATTCTTCAGTTCCTGCACCATGGGCGCGGGGCAGTTCTGCACCAATCCGGGCTTCGTGATCGTGCCGGACACTGACGCAGGCCACCGGTTCATCGAAGCGGCAATCCAGCGCTTCAGCACCTCCGAGCCGAGCGTGCTGCTTGGCAAGGGCGGGCGCGAGGGGCTGGTCGAGGCTGTCGCGACATTGCAGAAGAACGGCGCAGTGCTGCTGTGTGGCGGCGAGCCGTTGCCCGGCCCGTCCTATCGCTTCGCCAACACGCTTTTGCAGGTGTCGGGCGACGATTTCCTGAAGCACTCGCATGAGTTGCAGACCGAAGCGTTTGGCCCGGTGGCGCTGCTGGTCATGTCGCGTGACACTGACCAGACCGTCGCCATTTTGAAGCACATGGAAGGCAACCTGACCGGCACGGTCTACACCGCCAGCGACGACTCTGACGATGCCGATTATGCCGCTATCGAGCCGTCCATGCGCCAGCGGGTTGGACGCTTGCTCAACAACAAGATGCCGACCGGCGTCGCGGTCAGCCCGGCCATGAACCACGGCGGGCCGTTCCCCGCCACCGGCCATCCGGGGTTCACAGCCGTCGGCATTCCGACCAGCATTCCGCGATTCGCCGCGCTGTACTCCTATGATAACGTGCGGCCCGACCGCCTGCCTGCCATTCTGCGCGATGGGCAGGCAAGCTAGTCAGGATTGCGCCATACTCACGCCCCTCTCCCAGATTAGGGAGAGGGGAACATTACTTGCACAGCAAACAACAAAGGAACATATGTATCAACGTGTGTTGGTGATCATCAATCCGGTTTCAGGGCGGCATGATGCGGGTGAAACGCGGCAGATGATCGAAGCGCGACTGAACCGTGATGGCATCGCCCATGAGGTGCGCGAAACGCAGCAAGCGGGCGATGCGCTGAACTGGGCGCGCGCGGCGGCTGACGACGGCTTTGATCTTGTGCTGGTGGCAGGCGGCGACGGCACGATCATGGAGGCGATGAGCGGCCTGATCAAAGCTGGCAGCCACATCCCGCTGGCGCAGATTCCCATGGGAACGGCAAACCTGCTGGCGCGCGCGCTGCTCGTTCCTACCGATTCAAAGGAAGCATTAGAAACCGCCATGGCGGGAAAAGCCGAGCATCTCGACGTTGGCTATCTGCCCGACGAAGACCGTTACTTCGCGCTTGTCGCTGGCGCGGGCTACGATGCGCGGCTGATTGGTGACGCCTCGCGCGAGCTGAAGAATGTGCTGGGTTTTGCGGCCTATGTTGTGACTGGCTTCAAAAATCTGTTCAATTTGCGGCGGGTGCGGATTGACCTTGAAGTAGACGGCGACCACCTGCGGCTGCACGCCCACACCGTCATGGTGATCAACATTGGACAGATTGGCGACGATCTGATCCAGATCGGCCCAAATATTCACCCCCATGACGGCAAACTCGATCTCATGATCATTTCCGCAGCATCACTGGGCGGCGCGTTGCGCATTCTGTACCAGATTTTGACGCGCAGGTTCACCGGCAACGTGGGGCTGCGGTACATGAGCGCCGAGCGGATCCGAATCCGCGCGCAGCCGCCGCTGCCCACCCAGATCGACGGCGAGGAGCTTGGCACCACGCCGCTGTACGCCGAAGCCGTGCCGAACGGCGCGCTGCTGATCGTGGGGCCGGAGTACACGCCCGCCGCGGCGTAGCGCATCCGCGCACCGCGCGCAGTTACGCGCGCATGATCTTTTCGTACTGCTCTTTGGCGTACTCCAGCGAGAGCACCGTGTTGCGCATGAGAATCGACAAGGTTACTGGCCCGACGCCGCCCGGCACCGGCGTGATCCAGCCCGCAACCTCGTGAACGCTTTCATAATCGACATCGCCGACGGTCTTTTTACGCACGGTCCCATCCGCATCGGTGACATCGATCTGGTTGATGCCAATGTCGATCACCACCGCGCCGGGCTTGACCATGTCGCCCGTGATCAGCCCCGGCTTGCCCACGGCGACAAACAGCGCCTCGGCGCGGCGGGTGTGATGGGACAGGTTGCGGGTGCCATGGTGGCAGATCGTGACGGTCGCCAGTTCCTGAAGCAGGTACAGCGCCAGCGGCTTGCCGACCAGTTCGGAGTGGCCGACCACCACCACCTCAAGCCCTGGCAGGTCCAGGCCGGTCGAGCGCAGCAGTTCGACCGAGGCCAGCGACGTGCATGGCCCCAGCCCCTTGTCGCCATACACCACCTTGCCGATGTTGAAGGGATTCATGCCTTCCACATCCTTGCTGGGATGGATGGCGACCTGGATTTCCTTCAAGCTCAGATGGCTGGGGACTGGCCGCTGCAAAATAATGCCGGTCACGCGCGGGTCGGCATTCAGTGCGTTGATCGCGGCCAGCATTTCCGCCTGCGTGATATCGCCTGCGTACTGGCGATGATCGAACTCTATCCCGACTTTTTCGCATGTTCGCCGCTGGTTGCGAACGTAGATCGAGGCCGCTGGCACGTCGCCGACTTCAATCGACGCGAGCCGTGGCGTCCAGCCGCAGCCCTTGAGCGCCAGCACGCGCCGCCTGACATCTTCCAGAATCGGATCGGCAACCGTTTTCCCGCCAATATGTTTATGCGACACAAGTATGCTCCTTTAGCCATCGTTCTGCGGCATGGATCGGAGCGATCATGCCGTGATGATGGGCGGTCGTGCGCTGGTGCTGATTGTACCAAACATGTCGGGCGGCTCAAAGTGGTGCAATCATTATTTAGTGTTGTGACTTCTTTACTCTTCCTTCAGCAGGCGTTTTGTATACTTTCTTTACATCGGCATGTTCCGCGCTGCGCTCGGCATGTGTTCTCATGAGCAATTATCAGCGTACGCTACAGAGGAGAGGAAAACCATGAATTCAATAACAACCCGCGTACCCGTTCAGACGAACGATGCTCCTCCGGTGGCTGCGACATTGCGCTACGCTATCACTGTGATCGGGTATGGCGACCCGCAGCGCGGCGATGATGCGGTCGGGCAGGTGGTGGCCGAGCAGGTGGCGGCCTGGGGGATGCCGGAAGTCCATGCGGTTGCGGTTCACCGGCTGACGCCTGACCTGGCTGAAACAGTTGCCGCCTCAGCGTGCGTCATGTTCGTGGATGCGCGCGCGCTCGGCGATCATCGTTCGGGGAGTGCGCATGTTTCGATTCAGCCGATTGCGCCGGTGCATGTCAATAGCGTGTTTGGGCATATCACCGATCCGCGCGATTTGCTCGCGTTAACCGAGACATTGTACGGCGCGCATCCACGCGCGTGGCGCATCCATGTGCCAGCGCTTGAATTTGGGTTTGGGTCGCAGCTTTCGTCGAAAGCGCAGGAAGGGGTTCAGGCGGCCTTGCGGGTGGTGCGGTACATGATTTCGTCCATGCGCAGCTCAAGCGCAACCTGATTCCAGAGGATGGACGCAATGCTTAATCTGATGATGTGTTCGCAGCCGTCACATTGTTGATGGTGCCGTAAATCAACGACCTGACAGCTTCCTCAAAGTGATCAGCCATCAGGCGCTTGGCTTCCTCAACATCCCCGCGCTCCACGCTCGCAAGAATGGCTTCATGCCCGGCCTGCACATGTTCAAGCTGCTCGTCCGTCTGGCGGCGCAGGCGGCTTTCAGGGAGCGATTCTTTGATCGCCTCGCGAATCGCGCCGACCAGATGAAAGATCAGGGCGTTGTGGGTCATCGCCGCGATCAGCTGGTGAAAGGCGATATCTAATTCAACGTAGGTGGTTGGCACGCGCAAATTACGGCGCATTTCGGCGACAATCGTTTTCAGTTGCTCGATGTCTTCAAGGCTGCGGCGCTGGGCTGCCAGCGCTGCGCTCTGCACCTCAAGGCCCTGGCGCAGTTCCATGAGATCAATGATCGCTTCGTGCTCGATCTGCATGGCGCGCTGGAAGAAGAGTTGCAGCGGCTGGTTGTCAAGCGGCTTGACCACCGCGCCCTTGCCGCTCACCACCTCGATGATGCCCTTACCTTCCAGCGATTTCAGCGCCTCGCGGATGATCGGTCGGCTCACGCCTAGATCCGCCGCCAATTTTGTCTCCGGCGGCAGCAGTTTGCCAGGCGTAAGATTCTGATCCTCAATAAACGCCATGAGGTTACGGGCGGCTTGCTCGGCCAGCGTTTCACGCGACAATTTTGTAAGCATACGGCTTCTGACGATATTACAGATTCGCAGCAGAGACATTCAAGGGATGACGGACGGCGCTTCTGCTCTATTATAGGTTGAATATAGGTCAGCCGTCAACGTGTCATACAGCTTGACAGAAAACGGCAGCAATGCTATAGTTTTATTGCTTTCTGTAGCAGGTGAAACAAAGTACCCGTTGTTCGTGAACGTTGTCCCGTTCTGTACGTTGTTTGGAACGTATCATACTTTTTACACAGTCAATGATGCCTGTGTCGCCGGTGGTCAGTCACCTGCTTTCGGCGCCACATACCTAACCACACCCGACTATACTCAGGCAGTTATTATTCACCCATGCGCCAGTATGGGTACACCTATATATACTATAAGGTTGCTGTTTCATGCAGTAGCCGTGGCCAATATATTTCTGGCATCAATCCAAGATTGATGTTCATCATTTCGGCATATTCTCGCACTGTTGTAAGCGCTTTCTTTTTAAGCCTTACCAACGCATTGCCACCGTAGCTGCTGGCACGTCGCGTTGTATAGCACAAAGGTGAGTGTGCATCATGACCGAATCTCCTGCTCGTGAGCACATGCTGCTCGAAGTGAAAGATCTCAGGAAGTATTTCCCTATTCAACGTGGTTTGCTCTCGCGCGTCGTAGGGCATGTGAAGGCGGTTGACGGCGTGAGTTTTCACGTCCGTGAAGGCGAAACGCTTGGGTTGGTGGGCGAGAGCGGTTCGGGCAAGACGACGACCGGACGCATGATTCTGCGCGCCTACGATCCGACCGCGGGCGAAGTATGGTTCCAGGATCGCGACATGGGGCGCGTGAATATCGCTGAATTGGACAAGCGCCATCTGAAGCGGCTGCGGCGCAACATTCAGATGATTTTTCAGGATCCGTACTCGTCGCTCGACCCGCGCATGACGCTGCTGCAGATCGTCGGTGAGCCACTGCTGGTGAATGGGATGGCGCGCGGGCGGGCGCTGTCTGATCGGGTGGCCGAGCTTTTGCAGGTGGTCGGGCTGCGTCCGCAGTACATGAGCCGCTATCCACACGCGTTTAGCGGCGGCCAACGCCAGCGGATCGGCATCGCGCGCGCCTTGGCGATGAATCCCCAGTTGGTCGTCTGCGACGAGCCGGTGTCGGCGCTTGATGTGTCGGTGCAGGCCCAAATCCTCAATCTGCTCAAGGATTTGCAGGAGCAGTTTGGCCTCACGTACATCTTTGTTGCCCATGATCTGAGTGTTGTCGAACATATCAGCGACCGCGTGGCGGTGATGTATGTTGGCAAGTTGATGGAAAGCGCTCCGACGCAGGAGTTGTTTATCAATCCATTGCATCCCTACACCGAAGCGCTGCTTTCCGCCGTTCCGAAGCCCGACCCGCGCGTTCGTACCGAGCCGATGGTGCTTCCAGGCGAGGTCGCCGACCCCGCCAATCCGCCGAGCGGCTGCTATTTTCACCCGCGCTGCCGCTATAAGATCGACCGCTGCGTCACGGAGACGCCGGTTTTACGCGAACTCAGGCCCGATCATTTTGTGAGTTGCCACCGCGCCGAAGAGTTGCAGCTTGTGGGTGTTGCCAGCTCGACAGCGCCAATGATTCAACCTGTGGCACCAGCCCGCGCGAACGGGGTCGATCGGAGTGTTCCGGCCAATGTCAACAGCAGTGTGACCGAGTAAGCAGGCCGGGACAAGAACATCGCAACAGGGGCCGCGCATTGCTGGCTCGTGTTATAAATTCTTTCATTTGCAGGGAGGCAAACACATGGGCAAACGAGGCACTGAAGATCGAAGAACGATCAATCGCCGCGAGTTCTTTCGCTTGTCTGCGGTAGCGGCCGCGGGGGCTGGGCTGGCGGCCTGCGGCGGCGAAGCGCCGCCACCGGTTAGTTCAGCGACATCTCCTCCCGCGGCGAACACCGGGGCCGCAACCTCGGCTCCTGCGGCGGAGGTGGCTACTTCCGCGCCAGCAGAAGGCGCTGCAACTGCGGCTCCTGCCGCCGGGGCTGCCACTGCCGCGCCGGCTGCCGTTCCCACCAAGTTCAACGAAGCTCCCATGCTGGCCGATCTGGTCAAGGCTAACAAGCTCCCGCCGGTCGAGCAGCGCCTGCCGAAGAATCCAGTGGTGCTCGACGGCATCGACGGTGCGGGCAACTTCGGCGGCACGCTTCGGCGCGCCTACAGCGGCGTGTCCGACCGGTGGGGGCCAAACAAGGTGCAGCAGGTCAGTTTGGTCTGGTACAAACCCGACCTGAGCATCCGCCCCGATCTGGCTGAGTCGTATAAGGTCAGCGAGGACGCCAAGACGTGGACCTTCAAGCTGCGTGAAGGCACGAAATGGTCGGACGGCTCGGATTTCACCACCGACGACTTCAAGTGGTGGTATGACAATGTCTTGAAGAATGACAAACTGACGAATGCGTCAAACACTGGTCACAGCAGCTGGGTGAGCGGCGTGGATAAGGCATTGATGCAGGCCGATTTCCCGGATAAGTACACCGCTGTTTTCACCTTCGCAAATCCTAATCCGCTGTTCTACTTCCAGGTGACGCGCGGCCAGCCGTTCGCGCCAGCCGAGTTCATGAAGCAGTACCACATCGATTTTGCCGACAAGGCGAAACTGGACGCCCTGATCAAGGACTCAGGCTTCCAATCATGGGATCAACTGTTTGACGCCCAGAACATGCCGAACATCGTGGGGCGGCCGGCCGTTGGCGTCTGGTATGCAACCAACAAGCTTGGCGAGCAAGTGTTTGTCATGGAGCGCAACCCGTTCTTTGTGCAGGTCGACTCATCTGGCAACCAGTTGCCCTATATCGACAAGGTGACGCACCAGATTTATGAGTCGCCTGATGTACTGAGCACCCGCGTGGTCGCCGGCCAGGTGGATTATCAGGCGCGCTCGATCAGCATTGGCGATTTTACCTTGTTCAAGGAAAATGAGGCCAATGGCGATTACAGGGTGCTCACGGGGGTCACGGCGAATCACGTTGCCTTCCAGCCAAACCAGACTACCAAAAATGACAAGCTGCGCGAATTTTTCCAGGATACCAACGTACGCATTGCCCTGTCGTATGCGATCAATCGGCAGGAGATCAACGATCTGATTTACAACGGCACGGCAACGCCGCGCCAGTATAGCCCGCTCAAAGAGTCGCCGCAGTATTACGAGAAACTCTCGACTGCCTATATCGAGTTTGATCAGGCCAAGGCGAACCAGATGCTCGATCAGGCCGGTTTTAAGAAGGACGCCCAGGGTACTCGGCAGTGGAAGGACGGGAGCGGCCCGATCTCCTTCACGATTGAAGGCACCGCGCAGTCTGGCTCGCCGGATGAGGACGCTGTGCAAACGCTGGTCAAGTACTTCGCTCAGGTCGGCGTTAAAGCTGCCTACAAAGCAGTCGAGCGCTCGCTCTACGAGCAGCACTACAACGCCAACGAGATCGAAGGTGCCTTCTGGGGTGGCGACCGCACGCTGCTGCCGCTCTCCGCGCCAATCGTGTTCCTGGGGACAACGATCGACCGCCCGTGGGGCGACGCATGGGGCCTGTGGAGGAATAATCCGAAGGATCCCAACGGGCAGGAGCCGCCCAAGGATCACTGGATCTGGAAGATCTGGAATACATGGGATCAGCTTGCCCAGGAGCCGAACGATCAGAAACGCGAAGATCTGTTCAAGCAGATTCTTGATGTGTGGGCCGAACAACTGCCCATGATCGGTATTCTCGGCGAACTGCCACAGCCGCTGATCGTAAAGAACGGGCTGAAGGGTGTCAAGGACGGCTTCCCGATTGACGATCCGACCAAGGATGAGGAATTCATCAATCCCCAGACCTTCTACTGGGATGATCCGTCAAAGCATACATCGTAACTCATGACGCATGAGGTATATGATGCAAGCTGGCACTCTCGTCAGTTTGCATCATATATCTTGTAGTTCACAGCGCGTGCGAGAGGAGGGGAGCCTCATGCTACAGTACATTGTTCGTCGCATTCTTTACATGATTCCTACGCTTTTCATCATCTCAATCATCTCATTCGCGATTATTCAGTTGCCACCCGGCGATTTTCTTTCTTCGTATGTCGCAACGCTCCGGGCGCAGGGTGAGGACATTGACCCCACCGCACTCACGGTGCTCAAACAGCAGTACGGCCTCGACCAGCCGATCTATGTTCAGTACGGGAAATGGATGAGCAATATTCTCCTGCATGGTGATTTTGGCCTGTCGTTTGAATGGCGTGAGCCAGTCGCCAATCTGATCTGGGAGCGGATCGGGCTGACCATGCTGATATCAGGGCTGACCATTCTCGTCACCTGGGTTATTGCCATTCCTGCCGCTGTGTACGTTGCAACGCATCAATATTCCTTTTTAGATTATCTCATTAGCTTTATCAGTTTTGTTGGCCTCGGCACGCCCGGCTTTCTGGTCGCGCTCATTTTTCTGTGGGTCATGCTGTCGCTGTTCGGCATCAACGCGACCGGCCTGTTCTCGCCAGAATACATCAATGCGCCGTGGAGCTTTGCAAAATTTGCGAATATGATGCAGCACATCTGGGCTCCGGTGCTGATCCTGGCGATTGATAACTCGGCTGGCATCATTCGCACCGTGCGCGCCAATCTGCTCGACGAACTGAACCGACCGTATGTCGAGACGGCGCGCGCCAAAGGGTTGAAGGAGCGCGCGCTGATCTGGAAGTACCCGGTGCGCGTGGCGCTGAATCCTTTTTTCAGCACGGTCGGCTGGACGCTGGCAGCGCTGGTGTCAGGCGAGACGCTGATCGCGGTGGTGCTGAATCTGCAAACATCCGGCCCGCTGCTGCTGCGCGCGCTGATCTCGCAAGATATGTATCTGGCGGGCGCGTTTGTCCTGCTGCTGAGCGCGCTCACCGTGATCGGCACGCTGCTTTCCGATATTCTGCTGGCATGGGCTGACCCGCGCATCCGCATGGAGGGATAGTTATTTATGGCAACACGAAGCGTTTCCAATCCCCATGTCCCTGTGGAGGAAGAGCTCGAACAGACTGGTTCGGCGGAGCAAGTCTATGTTGCGCCACAGTGGAAGTTGATGTACTGGAAGTTCCGCAAGCACCGGCTGGCGGTGGTCAGTGTGTTTGTGCTGCTGTTCTTCTACTTTGCGGCAATATTCTGCGAATTCGTCGCGCCCTACGATCCCGAGGCGTTCTTTACCCGCTTTACGTATGCCTCGCCCACGCGCGTACACCTGATCGACTCAACCGGCACATTTCGCGGGCCGTTCATCTACGGCTACAAGCGCGACCGCGATCCGGTGACACTGCGGCCAACCTTTGTTGAGGACAAATCCGTCATTTATCCGATTGGCTATTTCGTGCATGGGCCATCCTACAAATTATGGGGAGTGTTCGAAACAGATATTCACCTGTTCGGCATCGGCGCGGACCGCGAGAAGCAGGGGGTCTTCCTGTTTGGCGCGGACCGGCTGGGGCGCGATCTGTTTTCGCGGGTCGTGTACGGCGCGCGCATCTCGCTCTCGATCGGCCTGGTGGGTGTGTTCCTGAGTTTGATCCTCGGCATCATCCTTGGCGGCATCTCCGGCTACTATGGCGGCGTTGCCGATAATCTGATTCAACGCATGATCGAGTTCATCCGCTCGATTCCGTCGATCCCGCTCTGGATGGGGCTTTCTGCCGCCTTGCCGCCAAACTGGCCGGTGGTGCGCGTGTATTTCGGCATCACGATCATTCTTTCGCTGATCGGCTGGACCGGCATGGCGCGCGTGGTGCGCGGGCGCTTCCTGGCACTGCGCGAGGAAGATTTTATCCTCGCCGCGCGGCTGGTTGGCTCCAGCGAAATGCGCATCATTCTGCGGCACATGGTTCCATCATTCCTGAGCTACATCATCGCGTCGCTAACATTGGCGATTCCTGGCATGATCCTGGCCGAAACCGGGCTGAGTTTCCTTGGCCTGGGCTTGCGCGCACCGGCGATCAGTTGGGGCGTGCTGCTCCAGGAAGCGCAGAACCTGCGCTCGGTGGCGCTCGCGCCATGGGTGTTGCTGCCTGGCCTGGCCGTAGTGGTCTCGATCCTCGCTTTTAACTTTCTTGGCGACGGTTTGCGCGATGCCGCCGATCCGTACTCTCGGTAAAACAGGCATGCGCAGGTGCTGACATTACACCATGGGCCTGCTGGACATTTCATGCAGCACGCAGGAGTATCATAACAATGGACAACCGACCTACTTTGTTAGAAGTCCAGAATCTGAAGACCTACTTTTACCTTGATGAAGGGACGGTTCACGCCGTAGATGGCGCGAGTTTCTTCGTTCGGCGTGGCGAGACGCTGGGTGTCGTCGGTGAGAGCGGCTGCGGCAAGTCCATCACCGCGCGCTCGATCCTGCGTATCGTGCGTAAGCCGGGCCGCATTGTGGACGGTCAGATCCTCTGGCATCGCACGCCTGCGGAGAGCGGCGGCGGCAAAGAAACAATAGATCTGACGAAACTTGGCGATCAGAGCACCGAAATGCGCAACATCCGTGGTGCCGAAATATCAATGGTGTTCCAGGAGCCGATGAGTTCGCTGAGTCCGGTGCATAGCATCGGCAATCAGATCATGGAAGTTATTCTGCTGCACCAGCACGTTTCCAAAGACGACGCGCGCCAGAAGGCCATGCAAATGCTGGAATTTGTTGGTATGCCGCAGCCTTCGCGCACGATCGACCGCTACCCGCACCAGCTCAGCGGTGGTATGCGCCAGCGCGCCATGATCGCCATGGCGCTCTCGTGCCACCCCGATCTGCTGATCGCCGATGAGCCGACCACCGCGCTTGACGTAACGACTGAAGCGCAGATTTTGAGCCTGATGCGCCGCCTGCAAGAAGAATTGGGCATGGCGATCATGTTCATCACCCATAACCTGGGCGTGGTGGCGCAAATGACCGAGCGCGTGATCGTGATGTACATGGGCCGCGTGGTCGAGGAGGCCAGCGTCGACGAACTGTTCTATGAACCGAAGCACCCGTACACGCAGGCGCTGCTGCGCTCGATTCCGCGCATGGGCAGCAAGACCGTCGGCGGCGCAAATCGCCTGGAATCCATCCGTGGGACGGTGCCGGACCCGTACAATCTTCCGAAAGGCTGCCCGTTCCATCCGCGCTGCCAGTATGTCATGCCGGGCGTGTGCGATGTGATCGATCCACCCATGATCCAGTTTGGCGTGGGACACGCTGCCCGCTGCCACCTGTACACCGATAAGCAGGAAGCGATGTCTGTCGCGCAAACGCCTGCATCGGTCGCTCAAGCCTAGAAGGGGTTCCACCATGAAGGTCATGTTGCTGTTTCCACCCAACTGGAACCCCACCATGCCACACCTGGCGCTGCCGACGCTCACGGCGTTTCTGCGCGCCCACGATATCGATGTCATCCAGCGCGATCTTAATATCGAGGTGTTCGACGAAGTGCTGACGCGCCGCCACATCGACGCGGCGCTGACGCGGCTGCGGCGTGATTACGGGCGGCATGGCGAACGTCGGCCGGCGCGGGCGGCGGTGGCTCCACATGAGCAGATCGCGTGGGCGATGGGGCGTGGGCCGCAGGTCGCGGCGCAGGTCGAACGCGCCAAGCGCACGCTCCGCAGCGAAGCGTTCTTCGACGGGCCAACAGGCCGCCGGGCGATCGAGACGGTTATTGATGCGCTGCAGATTGCCTCGCTGCCGTTCTTTCCGGCGGCGCTCGAATTTAACACCTATCGTCCGGCGCTGTCCGGCGACAGCACGCGCGACATCATGCGCGAGGCGGCCGATCCGCAGTTCAACATGCTGCGCGAGATATACCAGCGCGGCATCATCGCCGACATCGAGCGCGAGCAGCCTGACGTGGTCGGCATCTCGATTCCGTGCATGGCGCAGATGGTTCCCGGCATGACGCTGGCCGCCATGATCAAAGAGCGCGGGCTGGCGTGCCATGTCACGGTCGGCGGGCCGCACATTACCATGCTGCGCGACCGGCTGGTAACGTCGCCGGGCATCTTTCAGATCATCGACAGCGCGGTGGTGTTCGACGGCGAAGTGCCGCTGCTCCAGTTGTGCGAGGCGCTTGCCGCCGGCGGCGATCTGGCGCATGTGCCGAACCTGATCTACCGCGCGGGTACTGGCGTGCATGTGACCGCGCGCAAAAAGCCGGAGAAGATTGGCGGGCTGCCGTTGCCGGATTTTGACGGGCTGCCGCTCGACCGCTACCTTTCGCCCCGGCGGGTGCTGCCGCTGCTCACGGCGCGCGGCTGCTATTACGGCAAGTGCGCGTTTTGCAACGTCGGCTATGGCGAGCCGGAAAGCTTCAGCCTCATGCAAGCCGAGATGCTGGCCGAGCAGATGTATACGCTCGAGCGCAAGTATGGGATCGAGGAAATCTTCTTCTCTGACGAGGCGCTGACGCCGCGCACCTTGCGCGATCTTTCGCGCATTTTGCAGCGCGACAGTTCAACGCTGCTGTGGGGCGGCTGTGCGCGCTTCGAGCGGCCCATCACCGGCGAGTTGCTGCGGCAGATGTACGCGGGCGGCTGCCGGATGATTCTTTTTGGCCTGGAAAGCGCTTCCGAAGTAATTATGCAGCACATGCGCAAAGGCACGCAACTCGAACACATGCACCGCATCCTGCACGAAAGCACCGAGGCTGGAATCTGGAATCACACGTTTTTCTTTTTCGGCTTTCCGGGCGAAACAATTGAAGATGCGCAGCAGACGGTTAATTTCCTGTATGAACATAAGCTGCATGTCAATTCCGCCGCGTTCGGCACATTCCTGCTTGAGCTTGACGCGCCGGCGCACCGCTCGCCGTCGAGCTTTGGCATCACGCGCGTGATCGAGCCGCTCGAAAACGATCTGGCGATTTATTTCGATTATGAGACATCGAGCGGCATGGAACCGCAGATGATTGAACTGCTGGCGGCGCGCTTCCTGGAGACGCTGCCAAAGAAAGCGTTTCCACAGTTTTACATCAACGATGTGTACCGGCTCCTGTACGCCTGTCACCTGAGCCGCGTCGGCCGCCCCATGCCGCCCTGGCTGGTCGAGGAAACCGAGGCGCTCGCGGCGTGAAACAAGGCATCTACGACCGCAGATGCATGCAGATACACGCAGATGCTTTTGAGTCTGCTGAACATATCTGCGTTCATCTGTGTGTATCTGCGGTTACTTTAAGGAGAGATCATGGCAACCCCGATCAGAATCAGTGTTATCGGCGCAGGCAGCGCGCAGTTTTCGCTTGGACTTGTCAAGGATTTGTGCCTGACCGAGAGCCTGGCTGGTAGCGAAGTCTGCTTCATGGACATCAACCAGGATCGGCTCGATATGATTCACAAGCTGGCCGCGCGCTACGCCGATGAACTTGGCGCTGGCCTGCGCTTCCAGAGCACGACCGACCGCGCCACCGCCCTGCAAGATTCCGACTTTGTGATTGACACTGCCGCCGTCAAGAGCCACCACCACCAGCGGGCCATGCGCGAGCTGGCCGAAAAGAAGCACGGCTATTATTACGGTCGCGTGCATCTGACCAGTTTTTATCAATATGAATTGATGCTGGAAGTGGCGCGCGACATGGAGCGCATCTGCCCGGATGCATGGCTGATCATGTCGGGCAACCCGGTGTTTCAAGGTTGCACGCTGCTCACGCGCGAGACCAGCATCAAGGTCTGCGGGCTGTGTCACGGTCACTACGGCGTCCATTCGATTGCCGAAACGCTGGGCCTTGACCCGCAGCGCGTGACATGGCAAGCGCCCGGCCTGAACCACAACATCTGGCTGACGCATTTCATCTACGATGGCAAAGACGCCTATCCGCTGATCGACGAGTGGATCGCGACCAAAGGTGAGGAATACTGGCGGACGCATGTGGCGACCCGCACGCATGACATTCAGATGTCGCGCGGCGCGGTACATCAGTACCACATGTACGGCTTGTTCCCGATTGGCGACACGCCCCGGCGCGGCGGCTGGTGGTATCACAACGATCTGGCAACCAAGAAATACTGGTTCGGCGAGCCGTGGGGCGGCCCCGACACCGAATTGGCGCGGCCCATGTTCGTGCAAAATCTGGAGGAGCGTATCGCCGAGATGACGCGGCTGGCGAACGATCCGAAGGCCAGCCTGGTCGAGTCGCTCGGCAGCGAGAAGACCCGCGAGCAGCAGGTGCCGATCATCGACGCGCTGGTCAACAACAACGAAGGACACTTCCAGGTCAACGTGCCGAATCGCGGCGCGCTCAAAGGCGTTCCGGACGATGTGGTAGTCGAACTGCCAGCGGTGATCAACCAGATGGGCATCCAGACGCTGCACGTCGGCGCGCTGCCGCCGAAGATCATGTACGAGCAGATTCTGCCTGAATGGCTGGAGATGGAGCGCGACCTCGAATCGTTCAAGACCGGCGACCGCTCGATGCTGCTCTACAATGTGCTGGACAGCAAGCAGACTCGCTCCTACGAGCATGCCGTGGAGGTGCTGGAAGATTTGCTTGGGATGGAAGGGCATGAGGAGATGGCGCGGCATTACCGCTTTCCTGAAAAGTGGTAGGCAATAGATTGTGAAACCGCAGATACACGCCGATGAACGCAGATTCCTCCAAAGCGACCAACCTATCTGCGTTCATCGGCGCTTTGTTTATTGAATAAGTGGACGAGCTACATATGAGCAATGCCAAAGATCTGCCTGCTGGCATTCCCGCAATCACCGCAATTGATCCGGCACAATGGCAGCCGAGCGCGCGCCCGCTGCTGTTTCATTTCGCCAATTTTGCGCGCATGGCGAACACAGTCGAGCTGGACGGCCCGCGCCGGGGCTGGTTTGCCGAGCCGTTGTGGCGGCAGTATTCCTACGCGCCGTTCAACGCGCGAGTGATGGAGAACTACTTTTCGCTGGCGTTCTTCGCCGGGCACGCCGCGCCGTGGAACATCTATCACAAGCATCCGGGCGTGCTGGAGCGGCTCCATGCCGCGCTGGAGTACACCTTTGCGCTGCAAGACGAGCGCGGCGCGCTGCCGGAATACGCGCCCGCGTCGGTCGATACGCCCATGCTCGCGCCGAGCAGCTTTGGCGCGGAATATCTCGCGTTGACGCTGGAATTGGCAGGAGATTTGCTGCCCGCATCGTTGCGCGAGCGACTGGCGAACAGTGCGCGGGCGGCGGCACGCTTCGTGCTGACTGCCGAGGAATCGTGGGACCACGCGCGCTCTTATTCGAACCAATTTCTGGCGGCCATGACGGCGGCGCTGAAAGTCGAGCGAGTGGTCGGCGAAAGCGGGCTGCGACCACTGGTTGAGCGCGGGCTGGACGCGCTGCTGGATGACTTCGCCGCCGCGCCGGGCTATCTCTACGAAGCCGATGGCGCGGACACGTTCGGCTACTTCTTCGTCAGCCTGAGCCGCCTGACCGCGCTGTTCGAGGAGTACAATGATCCGCGCATCCTTGAGGCGCTGCGCCGCCACGGCGCGTGGATGAGCCGCTGGATGCTGCCCGAGCCTGACGGCACAACGATCATCTGTGCCGGGTCGCACCAGACGCGCACAGCTGGCCGCGAGTGGCTGACGCTCGACACGGCGGCGCAGCAGCACAACCTCGCCATGCGCGCCGCCGACGGCTCATGGCCATGGCAGCAGCATGGCATTGGCGCGCTGCTGGCCGGAGACGACGATGAGCGGCGCTTTCTGAAGCTGTTCTTCGCCAATCGCGAGGCGCTCGACGGCTGGCACAACAGTTGGACGAGCGGCGATTTGCCTGGCCGTTGCCGCACGGTGGGCGAGTACCAACCGATTTCAACCCTGTACGCGCTGCCGGTCTACGCCGCGCCCGCCGCAGAGCAAGCCGCTGCTCGCAACGCGCTGCCATGCTTGCACGACGCGCCGGGCTGCACCGTCGAGGCCGACGCCAAAGGCAACCAGTATGCGATTGTGCGGCGCGCGGCCTATAGCATGGGCTTTGCGTTCGCGCCCAACCGCAGCCAGGCCACGCTCGGCCCGGCGTTTCTGTGGAACGCGGGCGCTGGTACGCTGGTGCTGGCGCGCAACGGCGGGCGCGCCGCCTGGGAGACGATTGTCGGCGATACAGGCACTGGACGACTCCTTGCCAGCGCCAGCGTGCGCGACGAGGGCGCAACAGTTGAAGTACTGGCGAAATATCCTGAAATCG
Source organism: Roseiflexaceae bacterium (assembly GCA_035765855.1). Lineage (GTDB taxonomy): Bacteria > Chloroflexota > Chloroflexia > Chloroflexales > Roseiflexaceae > DASTWM01. The sequence goes on along the minus strand of DASTWM010000151.1, from coordinate 1,692 downwards.
GTGTACAGAAGATGTTTGTGCTGCGCGAGCACGCAATTGACGTGCTGCTTGGCCCAGACGCGCCGCAGGGCCACGCGTTGCGCGAGCATGTTCCGCTGCTGCTGCATGACAGCGACGTTCTCCAGCTTGACTACGGGCGCTGCCCGGTGGCAGGCATTTATGAAAGCGTCAACGGCTTGCAGGCGGTTTCGCAGCAGCTTGTGGTCGAGCGCGGCGGCCAGCCGGTGCTGCGCTTCGACTTCCACGCGCCGGTCACGTTGCGGTTGCTGCGGCGCGACGCCCATGCCGTCGGCAGTATTTCGCAGGTGCATGGCGCGCATGACGCGCCGCTCAGTGCCGATAGTACGCGCTACGCACTGGTCGAGCTTCGGTTCGCGCCCGCCGCCGCATTTTACAGCCGCACCGGCTATCGGATCACGGTGGTACACTAAGCAGCGCGAGCGCATGAACTGACAAGGTAAGGAATGCCATGGATACAATCACATCTATCCCGCCCTTCCCCAGCGCGGTCGGCGTGACGCATTTGCGCGTCTACGACACGGTCACGCCCGATGGGCTGATCGGCGGCAGCCCGCATGTTCATTTCGTCTGCACCGAGCTATACATCGTCGTCGGCGGGCGCGGCAGTGTGCAAACGCTTTCCACCGAAGGCTACCGCGAAACGGCGCTCGAACCAGGCAAGCTGGTCTGGTTCACGCCCGGCACGATCCACCGGCTGGTCAACGACGGCGATCTGGAGATTCAGATTGTGATGCAGAATGCTGGCCTGCCTGAAGCGGGCGACGCCGTGCTGACCTTTCCCATAGACGTGATGGCCGACCCGCGCGCCTATTTCGACGCGGCGTCGCTTGCGCCGAGCGGGCATGTGTACGCCAGCAGCGAGCAGGCCGCCTACCACCGGCGCGACCTGGCGGTTGAAGGCTTCAATACGCTGCGCCAGCGCTTCGAGGAGCGTGGCCCGGCGGCGCTGGATGCATTCTATCGCGCGGCGCTCAAGCTGGTGCAGCCGAAGCTCGACGCATGGTGCAAGGTTTGGGAGCAGGGGCCGCTGGCCGCGACGCAGCAGACCGGCGAGCAGTTCGACGCGCTTCAGCAGGGGCGGATCGATCATCTACGCGACGGCGCAATCTATGAACTGCCCGCGCCCTGCGAGCAACGCCGCCTTGGCATGTGCGGCACGCTGGGATTGTATTTACCGGAAGGTGTTTTGAAATGACTCTACGAACGATTCACGTCGGCGTGGGCGCGCGCGGCGCATGGCCGGTCGAGGTCATGGGCGCGGACCCAAAGTTCCAGCCGGTCGCGCTGGTTGATCTCAACAAAGATTTTCTCGCGCAGGCGCAGGCGCAGTTACAGCTGCCCGATTCGGCGCTGTTCAATGACCTTCAGGCGGCGCTGAACACCATCGAAGCCGACGCGATCATTATCTGCACGCCAACCGTGACGCATGCCCCGTTCGCGCGCATGGCCTTCGCGAAGGGCAAGCATGTGCTGGTCGAAAAGGGCATGACGATGGACTGGGACGAGGCTAAAGCGCTGGTGCGCGAGGCCGACGAGGCGGGCGTGAAGTTTTGCGTCGCGCAGAATTACCGCTATTTCGCCAACATGGCGACCATCAAGCAGTTGCTCGACCACCGCGACGACCCGCACTATCCCGGCAAGATCGAGATCGTTGACTTCATGCATCACCGC
>DASTWM010000150.1:0-7570 GCA_035765855.1 Roseiflexaceae bacterium | reverse complement strand
ATCGCGGACTTGCGCGATCACGTCGAGGCCATTCATTCCGGGCATGTTGTAATCAGTGATGATTAAGTCAGGCGGCTGCGACGAGGCTAGTTGGAGCGCCTCGCTGCCGTTCGCGGCTGTGGTTATGAGCCAATCGGCGTCAAACGAGCGCAGTGCCTGTTCAAGCATGAGTCGTTGGTTTGCTTCGTCATCAATTATAAGGATGGAGTACTGGGTCATGATGCCGCTCAACATGTCTTCCGCCTTTTCCGCTGATTGCGGTGCCTGTATGTATGATACTGAGCATGGCGGGCGCTGTTGGGCGCAAGTTGTGATCGGAATTGACGCGGGGCTGTAGCGGCTGCTCGCTTCTGCGGCGCGGGCGCGCATGGTTGACCAAAGCTGATACAAATGATATACTTAATGATATTAAATATTAACATGGTATATTGAGGTTGGTATGGGGGGAGAAATTGGTGTTGAGCATGCAGTAGAAGAGGTTGAGCGCATTATTCTGCAGATCGGCTGGTTTGGGCAGCGCCAATTCATGCAGTTGCTGTCCGATGAGCGTTTTGAACTGACTGTGCCGCAGTTCCATACTCTGGCGCATCTTGAGCACTGCGCGCGTGAATGCAAAATGTCTGAGCTGGCGAAGGCCACCCATCAATCGGCGGCGTCATTGACTGGTGTGGTCGATCGTTTGCTTGAGAAGCAGCTTGTCGCGCGCACCCGGCTGGCCGAGGATCGCCGCCAGGTCATGGTCACGATTACCGAGCGGGGGCGCGCGTTGTTGATGGATATTCGGCAGGCGCGCCGCGAAGAAATGCGGGCCGCCCTGCGCGCCATGGATAGCGCGGAAACAGCTGAGTTGCTGCGTTTATTAACTACGCTGCTTGCCAGCATGGTGCATCGCGTGGAAACGTACGAGCGATGTGAGGATTCTTAGCTCTCAGCAAACAGTCAGCGCACAAAGATGCGGTTTATGGTACCATGAGGTGTACAGTTGGTAATGGATCCACGGCTGGGCAGGTGGCAAAATTGTCACATTCTACAGGCATCAAACAGGGATTTTTGTTCGTACAATAAAGAAAGCATAACAATTGGTTCTCTTCTTTTGTGTGATACATCAGACACACTGTCTGAAAAGCGAGGAAACTCATGACTGATGCGGAAACCATCGAGCAACAACTAGATCAGGACGAGGACTTCACCGAGCGTGAGTTGCCGCTTGTCGTCCTGGGCGAGATGGTCATTATGCCCTACATGACCGTACCGCTGCAGGTTGGTCAGGGTAAGTCCTTCCGCGCTATGGAGCAGGCATGGAGCGAAGATCAGGAGGTTCTGCTGATTTTCGTCTCTGAAGAGGAAATAGAAGGCTATAAGAATGGCGAGCCGCAGGTGCTGCCGCCCGTCGGCGTGATCGCGCGCCTCGGGGAATTCGTGAAGCTGCCGGACGGCACGGTGCGGATTATCCTGGAGGGCTTGATTCGCGCGACGGTCGGAGTCATCACGCAGAACGAGCCGTTCTATCGTGTCATGTGTACGCCAACGCCCGACCATGATGAGAGTGGCATGGAGGTTGAGGCGCTGATTGACACGGTAAAACAGCAGATCGATGAGTTGGTCGATTACATGGGCGAAGTGCCGCAGGATGCGGTTGCCTTCGTGCATCGGATCGAGAAGCCGGGCCACCTGGCAGACATCGTGACGTATGCTCCGGCCTTTCAGTTCACCGAGCGGCTCGATATCCTGTACGAGCTTGACTCGGTGGAGCGCCTGCGCAAGGCGTACCTGCTGCTTGCGCGCCAGCTTGAATTGTTGAAGCTGCGCCACAAGATCCAGCAAGACACTAAAGAAGTGCTGGATCAGAGCCAGCGCGAATATTTCCTGCGCGAGCAAATGCGGGTTATTCGCCGTGAGCTTGGCGAGGATGACGATTTCGATGATCCGATTGATGAGTTGAAGCATAAGATTGCCGAGCTTGATGCGCCGGACTACGTCAAGGATCAGGCGACACACGAGTTGAAGCGGCTGGCGCAGCAGGGCATGAACAGCCCGGAGGCGGGCGTGATTCGTACCTACCTCGATTGGCTGATCAACCTGCCGTGGGCCGACGAGGAGATGCCGGAAATCAGCATCACCGATGCGCAGCACGTGCTGGACGAAGATCATTACGGGCTGGAAAAGGTCAAGGAGCGTATTCTTGAATATCTCGCCGTGCGCAAGCTGGCTGGCGACAAGATGCGTTCGCCGATCCTGTGCTTTGTCGGGCCGCCGGGCGTCGGCAAGACCAGCCTGGGCCGCTCGATTGCGCGCGCCTTGGGCCGCCAGTTTGTGCGGACGAGCCTGGGTGGTATTCGCGATGAGGCCGAGATTCGCGGCCACCGCCGGACGTACATCGGCGCGATGCCGGGCCGCGTTATCCAGGGCATGAAGTCGGCCAAGTCGCGCTATCCGGTGTATATTCTGGACGAAGTGGACAAGGTTGGGCAGGATTTCCGTGGCGATCCGACATCGGCGTTGCTGGAGGTGCTGGATCCGGAGCAGAACAACACCTTCTCCGACCATTACCTGGAGATACCGTACGACCTGTCGCAGGTGGTGTTCATTGCCACGGCGAACCAGTTGGATCCGATTCCCGGCCCGTTGCGCGACCGCATGGAGATCATCGAGATCGGCGGCTACACCGAGGATGAGAAGCTTGGCATTGCGCAGGGCTTCCTGATTCCAAAGCAGCGCGAGTTCCATGGGCTGGGCGACGAGCAACTCACGTTGACCGATGCAGCCGTGCTGAAGTTGATCCGCGAGTATACCCGTGAGGCGGGCGTTCGTAACCTGGAGCGTGAAATTGCGAGTTTGTGCCGCAAGATCGCGCGCAAGGTTGCAGCCGCCGCAGATGCGGGCGACGACGCGACGTCGTTTACCGTTGACGCGAACGACATTGCGACCTATCTTGGGCCAGAGCGCTTCTCGTTCGGTCTGGCCGAGGAGCAGGACGAGATCGGCGTGGCGACCGGCGCGGCATGGACGCCAACCGGCGGCGATATTCTGTCGATCGAAGTGTTGCCAGTGCGCGGCAAGGGCGTGCTCCAGATGACAGGTCATCTTGGTGATGTCATGAAGGAGTCAGCGCAGGCGGCGCTCTCGTATGCGCGCTTCCGGGCACCGCAGCTTGGCGTGGATGATAATTACTTCGAGGAGCACAACATTCACATTCACGTCCCTGAAGGCGCAGTGCCGAAGGATGGCCCCTCGGCAGGCATCACGCTGACCACGGCGCTGATCTCGGCCATGACCGGGCGGCCAGTGCGGCGCGATGTCGCCATGACCGGCGAGGTCACCCTGCGCGGCAAGGTGCTGCCGATTGGCGGCTTGAAGGAAAAGACGCTGGCGGCGCACCGGGCAGGTATCAAGACCTTCATTCTGCCGAAGGATAACGTGAAGGATATTGTGGACCTGCCGCAAAAGGTACGCGACGATCTGCAACTCATTCCGGTATCCTCGATGGATGAGGTGCTCAAGATCGCGCTGTCGGGCGGGAAGTAAGGGCTTGAGGAACTCGTAGGAACTGAAGGAACTGAAGGAACTGGTGAGTTCCCTTAGTTCTTTTCTCCTACGAGTTCTTTTTTACGATGCAATCTTGGCTCATGAGGTGCCAGCGTGCATGGTAAACTGAGGCAGGAATCGTGAGCGGATGGAGGGAGCGGCGATGATCGATTTCCCCATCACCGACCTGTTTGATGATGACGAGTGCCTGACCTGGCGAAATAAAGGGAAGGTATATGCTAGACAAACAACCGCTCAGTTATCGCACGAGCTTCGACCAGACTGCGCTTGCGTATGATGCTGTACGCCCTGGGTATCCGCCTGCGCTTATCGAGGATATTGTGACAACCACCGGACTGCCTTCACCAGCACGAATCCTTGAAATCGGCTGCGGCACTGGCCAAGCTACGTTGCCATTTGCTGAGCGCGGCGACCGACTAACGTGCCTTGATATTGGCGCGGAGATGCTGGCGGTTGCGCGGCCAAAGTTCGCGACATTCCCCAATGTTGAGTTTCAACATACTTCTTTCGAGGATTGGTCCGCTTCGCCAAATACCTTCGATTTGGTAATGTCTGCAACAGCGTTCCACTGGGTTGCACCAGAAGTTGGCTACTCGAAAGCCGCACAGTTGCTCAAGCCGGGCGGCTGGCTGGCGATCTTCTCCAACGAGCACCCGGCGGAATTTTCTGGCTTCTTTGCCGATATACAATCGGTTTATGCGCGGATCATTCCCGAATTATGGATTGACCCGCGTGATGGCCCGCCGATCGAAAGCGGAATGGCTTCAGTTGTGCGCACTATCGATTCAACCGGCTTGTTTGAGCCGGCGATTGCGCGTAGCTACCCCTGGAGGGAGCAATACACGACAAGCCAGTATTTGCGTTTGATCGGCACCTACTCGCCAAACCTCGCGCTTCCAGCAGAGAAACGTAAGGAGTTGTTTGAGGGCATCGCCGAATTCATTGACACGCAGTATGGCGGGAAAATCTCGAAATTGTACATGGCAGTGCTGTACCTTGCCAGGAAGCCGGTGTAATATCCTATGCCTCCAGTTTCTTTGCTAGCCGCAGGGTGGCGCGCCGTTCTCCTGCAAATCCTCGGCGGTATGGCTCATGAGGTGCCAGCGTGTATGGTAGACTGAGGCAGGAACCGTGAGCGGATGGAGGGAGCGGCGATGATCGATTTCCCCATCACCGACCTGCTTGATGATGACGAGTACCTGGCCTGGCTCGAACGCCATCTGCATCCGCAGGGCTTGGTCTGCCCCACGTGCGGCAGCTCTGACCGCCGACTGTTCCGGCGCCAGCGTATTCCGGCCTATCGCTGTCGGGCCTGTCACGCCTACTACACCGTCCTGAGTGGCACTGTGTTCGCCAAAACGCGCCAGAGCGCGGCGACCCTGGTGCTCCTGCTACGCGGCGTTGCCAAAGGTGAATCGACCGCACGTCTGTCACGTGAGCTCGACATCGACCGCAAACGCTTGGTCCAGATTCGGCAGCAGCTTCAGCAGAACCTCTACGATACGCTGCCGAACGACCGCCTCGATGGCCACGAGTTCGAGGCCGACGAGCTGTACCAGAACGCGGGGGGAAAAAGGTCGTAGACATCCTGAGCCAGGTGATCCACCGCGTCGACGAGCGAACAAGCGTAAGGGGCGCGGAACATACGACAACGACCGCCCGCCGATCATCGGCGTGGTCAGCCGAACGACCAAAACCTATCGGTATTGGGTGGTCGAGCACGCCGACAAGCGGACCAGCCGTGAGATTGTGGAAGCGAGTATCGCCCCGGAAGGAACGCTGTTCTTCACCGACGAAGGCTCGAACTACACCGGGCTTCACCCGCAGCACGCCACCGTCTGCCACGGCAAGCACGAATGGGCTCGCGATGATGATGGTGATGGGAGACGCGAGGTGCATTGCAACAGCTGTGAAGGTGCGGGTGCGGCGCTGCGCACCTTTCTGCGCGTGTTTCGTGGTGTCCACAAGTACTTTCTGGCCGAGTATGTTGCCACCTTCGAGACCCTGATGAACGCCAAGCACATCACTCCTGCTGTCGTCCAGCAAATGTGCTTTGGTGAGCAGCTGCACGCTAGCGCATCATGAGCAGCAACCTTTGCAAATCTCTCCGAGTTTCCTCAGTTCCTGTAGTTCCCTCAATTTTTAGCACTTCGGGCAATCGTCATCCGCATAGGGGCCGTGGTCGGGGCAGTCGGTGCCTTCTTCGGTGTCGTAGTACAGTGTCATCATGCCTGCTCCTTGCTGGTGAAAAGTTTTCTCCAGCATAGCAGGCCACCTCTGCGGAACGGCTGTGGCAAAACTGCGGCAAAACTGCGGAATAAGCTTTCTCCAGCTACGGAGGTGCTGCGCGATCTATCGCACGAGTGGCGGGCGTTGCGATGCTGGCAGCACCACGCCACCCCGCGTGAACACCGCCGCGCCTAGCCCTGGGCTGGCCAGCAGGTAGAACAGCGCCACGCCAGCCAGCGGCAGGATCGCTGTCACCACGCCAATCAGCGCCGCCATACCAAGCGCGATAAGCGCCGTGCGCCGGTTAATCAAAGCAGCTTGCTCATGAACGCCGAGCGCCCGGACCACTGCCGCAAAACCGTACAGATAAGGGAGTTGGAGCAGCAGTAACAGTACGGCAATGATTGGAAGACCGATAATCGTCGCCGTGAGGAGCGCGGTGAGTGGCACCGCTGCTGCCGCCAGCACGACCGTCGAGAGCAGCCCCAAACCGACTGAGCGGAGCGGCAGCGCTTGTAATATTATCGTAGTGGCTGCCATGCGGCGCGGCCACAGCGCGGCCCACAAGAGGCTAAAGGCCACCAGAAACACCGTCACCAGGAAGCCAAAGAAGACATTGCTTACCGCACCACTGGTCGCGGTTGGCTGAGTCGATGGTTGCGTGAACAGCGTTACAACGCTGGCGAGCGCCCGGCCATTACCTGATCCTTCAAACGCTTTGCCTGCCACCTGTGCGGTGGTCGCGCCCTGTAGCTGCCCGCCCGCCGCGAGTACGCTGCCTTCTATGCGGGCCGAAGGCTCAACGGTGACACTGCCAGCATAGCTGACCACATCGCCGCCCACATGGCCGCTCACCGTAATGTCGCCGCGCCACGACGTCACATCGCCGGACACATCGCCGCCCACGATGATGTTCTGTGTCATGGTAGCAACGCTGCCGTCGACGTGCTGCCCGGCTGGTACGGTGAGCGGATCTTCGCCCTGCGCCCGCGCGATTCCTGGCACCAGGCATACGAGCAGCAACATAACAAGCGCCATGGTACGAAAAAAATACAACAGTTTCACTGGCTGGCCTCGCTTCCGATCTCGCGCGCAGGTGGTTGCCGCACCAGCAGCCACCATAGCCAGCCGCCTACGACTGCGACGACGCTGCTTGTAACGAGCACTGCCGGAAACATGGTAAAAAAAGTACCGACAATTGGCTTAACGAGCAGCCGCGCCATGAGCAGCGCTTCGCTCACGCCGCTGCTCCCATCGCCAAAGAAGGAACCAAGATGGGGACCACTGCCGACCACATCGAACACACCCATAAGCGCGAGGAGCAGCACTAGCAGACCGGCGAATCCTGCCATCGCCGCGCGAACCGCGTGCTGACGCGCGGCTGTTCGCGCGGCCACGGCGGGCGCACCACGCGGCAGCCTGCGCGCCGTGCGTGTCACGAGATCAGGTGGCGGATCGACATACAGCGGCTGTGCATGCTGGCTTAACAGGCGACGCATGGCGGCGTCGGCATGATCATCATTTACGATGTACTCGTCTCGGTTTCCCATAGAGCTTGTCCTTCTGGTCCCAGCGTCTCCGCCAGCATGTTGCGGGCGCGGTGCAATCGTGTTTTAATCGTGCTCACGGTCAATCCACTCACTTCTGCGATCTCTTCATAGGACAGGTCGTGCATGTAGCGCAGCACCGTCACCAGGCGGTAATTCTCGGGCAGGCGCTGCAACGCCTGCTGCACCATTTCCTGTTGCTCGCGCGCCAGTGCATTGCGCTCTGGTCCCGGTCGTTCGCTTGGAAG
>DASTWM010000149.1:0-20889 GCA_035765855.1 Roseiflexaceae bacterium | reverse complement strand
ATTGCAGCACCTGCTCCGCCTCGGCTGCCGACAGCGTGAAGGGCTTTTCGCATAAAACGTTGGCCCCTTCACGCAGCGCGTGCATCGCAATCTCGGCGTGCGAGTTCGCCATGGTGGCGATAATTACCAGGTCGGGCGGCGCTGTGCTGATTGCCGCGCGATAATCGCTGAACGTAGCGGCCTGGGGAAACAGTGCCGCCGCTTCATTCACACGGGCGGGGTTGACATCGCAGAGCGCGGTCACAATGGCGGTTTCCGGCGCGAGCGCCTGCAATGCGCGCATGTGATTCTGCCCCTGCTTTCCGCAGCCCAGCAGCGCAACCTTCACCGGACCATGCTGACTCCGTCGTGAGGGATTCATGTATTGAGCTCCTTGCAATCTCGAACGGTTACAAAACGAATTATGTCGGCTTTAATGTGTTCATAAGATCGCGGTGGCCTGCTCAATGATCGCGAGTGTGAGCAGATCGCAATCATACCATACCAATCCTTGTAAGAAGCGCTGGTTGCGGTGCGCTAGCGCAATTGGAGCACGTAGCGCACCGGCGCGCGGCCAGTGATGTACACGCGCACGCCGTCCGGCACAAGGCTGCCGCCCAGGTACGTGTACCGCTCGCCCGGCTCCATGTTGACCGGCTGCAACGGGCCAGCGCCATTGCCCGGCCCAAAGGTGATGCGGTCGTCGCCAACCGTGTAGCTCCCGAAACCCTCGACCAACTGGTAGTTGTCGTCGCCGTCTATCTGCTGGACGCCATGCAACGTGCCGCCGCTGCGAAAACACAACTCGATGGTGAAAGACACTTCCGATTCTTCAAGCGCGATGTCAAGATCGAAGCCGCTGCCCGCCTCCGAAACGCGGATGGTCGCGCGCAGCACGCGGAACTGCTTCTGGCGGCGCGCAAAATCCATTTGCGAATAGAAGCGGCCATCGTTGCTGAGCGCGTAATCTCCGTCACGGCGGCGGTGCTCGCGCGGCAAAGGCTGGTGATACGGAACCGACACTTCACTGTTCAGCCGGTAGGTTGTGCCTTCCACTTCAAGCCCATGACTGCGGAAATGGCCCGTATTGAAGAACTGCGGGACCATGCGGACGGAGGCGAGGATGGCCGCGCCCCTGCGCATGTTGAAGAAGGTTGGGTTAGTTGAAAGGCCGGAAGCAATAACAGGAATGGCGTGATAATCCGTGCCGCCGAAGATCGACGCGGTTGTATTGCCATGGCGCACGCGCGCAAGGCCAGAAACGTGAAAAACCCTGGTATAGTGATCAGGCGGCGCTGTCTCTGTTGGCAGCGGCGCGCCAAGTTCAGGCCGCTCCAACACATCAGCAAGGAAGTCGCCCAACTCGCCCGCGCCGCGCCGTTCGATCATGCGGGCGACATGCGCGAACTGCCCGTTGCCATCTCGCAGCGCCAGTTCGCGGTATTGCAGCAGATACGACCAGATGTCGCGGATGTATTTCTGATCCTGACGGCGCGAGTGAACCGTCTCGACCTCGCCGTTGGGTTCAAGCAAGTAGAGCGTTGCTTCGAGGTTGCGGCGCACATGATCAAGCAATTCCTGCTTGCCCAGCAGCCGCGCGATGGTGAGCAGGCCTGGATTTGTGACGCCAGAAGCGTAAATGGCGCTGCGCTCGCTGTACAAGCCATCCGCATCCATGTCGATGCCCTCGTCGAGCCAATCCTCGATGCGCTCGACATAGCCGGGCTGCGGCCACAGGTGATTGATGCGCGCCAGTGCCGCGCAGACTTCCCAGCGGTGGTTGGGTGTGTGTACCCCGCCAACGGCCAGCATGGGAGCAGCCTTGCAGATGATCTGCTGAAGCGTGTCGCTGATCTGGTGCTGCGCGAGCGAGCCATCTTCATGGAGCAGCGTCCAGATCATGCACAAATCTTGCAGCGTGAAGCTGCTGTCGGGCGGCGAGTGAATGTTGCCCTGATCGTAGGTGCCGTCGCCGTGCTGGGCCGCCGCCAGAGCCGCGACCAATTCCTGCATCGGGCCAACCAGCGCGGAGTCATGATAATACTGCGACTGCGCCCAGACGTACGCGGATGCGAGCCGCCGCAGGCTTCGGGCGGCACCGCGCGGCGAAATCGGCATGAGGTGTTCAGGGTAGGTTTGTAAGACGCGCGGCACCTGCGATTCGTTTGCTGCGGTGAGCATGGCAAGGAACGGCGCATCCACTACGCTTTGAGATAGAAGAGCAGGCATGGCAAAACCTCTGGGACAGGACGGCTGCAATCACACGCTGCTACTGTACCGAAGATGATGCCAAAGCGCAAGCGGAACCAGCATGGTATCCTCCGGCAAACATAGCCCATGGTGTCCTTAAGATCGATCTGCCGCGCACGGATATCAAGGATGCGAACATCTTCGATGTCCATGTCGAGCCCGACTTCGCGCTCGATGGTGAGCTCGCCTTCAAGAAAGTTGGTGATGACACGGTTATGAAGTTCGAGGTCGTTCTGCTCGACAAAGAGGCCAATCCGGTGTTCTCCGCCTGGCTCGATCAGAATCTGCAACCAGAACTCGAACAATTCACTGCCCTCCACAACCACTACCAAGGGGATTCACCTCAAATGCGGTTCATGCATGGGTTTGCAGTGGGCAACGAGAGCAAAATTGCTGGCGCGGGGAAACGCTTCCAAGCGAGATGGAATTCGACTCCATGTTCAGTTTTCAGTCGATTGGAAAGAGGAAGATGGCCGCGATCGGTGAGTTTGTGCTGCTGAAGGATGAGGTCGATCGCGTCGCGCGCGAACTGCGCCATCGAACTATTCTCGTCACCGCCTTGCACAACCATGAACTGGATGTGAACCTTGATGTTTATCACATTCATTCGTGGACAAGTTATGGCTTCAGGGGCGCATGATTATACTGTAATCATGCGCCCCTGAAGTGCGTTTATGTGACTGCTGATCTAAGGCGTCAGCAGCTCGCGCCCCAGCAGGCCAAGCTGCACCTCGTAGGGCGTGCCGGCGTTCTCAGGAAAATACTCGAAGCGCGCCCGCTCGAAATATTGCACGGTGTAGGGCTGGCCGGTGTCCTTGCGAATGGCCTGGAACGGCTCGGTAATCGGCTGGCCGAGCAGCGGCAGCCCGCCCAACTGATTCCAGCGATCAAGGAACGGCGGGCAGAGGCTATGCCCGGTTGCGGCGAAGAACAGGCACTCTGGCGGCGCGCCGTCAACTTTTGACTGCGTCTGCCAGTCCACGCCCGAACGTTGAAGCATGGCATTGCCCAGCAGGCCAAGCTGCACCTCGTAGGGCGTACCGGCGTTCTCCGGGAAATACTCGAAGCGCGCCCGCTCGAAATACTGCACCACATGCGGGCGTCCGCTGCCCGGCTCCGGCTCGATGATCTCCTCGGTCAGCGGGTAGCCAAAGCGTGGCAGCCCGCCGTTGGCCTCCCAGAAGGCCTGAAACGACCCGCGCAGCGAATGGCCCGTGGCCGGGAACATCCTGCCGCCCGGTGCCGCCGGTGGATCGAATTCGAGGTACAGCGGCGCGCCCTGCTCGTCGAGCTTGAGGCTCAATGTGCCATCCGTCGGGTACGCGACGTAACGAACGCGCCCGTTCCATTGCCGTACCAGCACTTCGCGGCAGCCGCATGGCACCGACACCACCTGATTTGCGCTATCGGTGTTCCACAGCACGTCAACGCGCCGCGCGCCGCTGAAGCGATACCAGTAGGTATTCGGCATGTCGGAGCGCCATCCGTCGGAGATCACTTCTTGAAGGGAAAGGCCCGCCAGTTCACTGGTCAGCGTGCGATACGAAAGAAAGGCTGGCTTCCGCATGGTTGGATTATTCGGATCGAGCGGGAACACGCGCCGCAGCAAACCATAGTGGAACTCGGAGTTGTGATCGTCGTAGGCTGGCTGATCGTAGGCCGCCGCAGGCATGCTGTCTTCGCGGAAATCGTACCAGAAAACTTTCTCGATGTTGGGCTGCGCCAGCGCCATGATGTAAAGCCGCGCCAGAAACAGCGCCTGCGCATCCTCGCTGACGCCCGGCCAACTGCCGCTGGTCGTCCAGCCCACCTCGGTCAGCCAGACCGGCTTCGCGCCGTAATTCGCCATCAGGTCGTCGAGCCGGCGCATCTCCTCGGGAAAAGTGGCCGAGTGATCACGTCGCCATGGCGCGCCTTCCGGCGAATCGGGACGGTACGGATGGACGGCCAGCACATCAAAGTTTTGCCATGCGCCCAGTTTGCCGAGCGCATTCAGGTAATCATAATAATCGTAGGTCGTCGGCGACGGCGGGTAGCCCCACACTGACGCCATGCCGCCCAGCACAATCACGGCGTTCGGGTCGGCGGCCTTCGCGGCATCATGGGCGACGGCCAGGACGCGCGCGTAATCTTTGATCTCGTACAGCCCACTCTCATAGCCAGAGCCGCTCAGATTCGGCTCGTTCCAGATTTCCCAGTGCGTGATCGGGCCGCCGCGCCCGTAGCGCGCCACCGCCTGATACACATAATCGCCCCATTCTTTGATCCATGCGTCCACCGGCGGATTCTGGCCCTTGAACCAGGCCGGGTTGTAGTCCAGCAGGCCAAGGATGTGGATCCCTGCGGCGGCCTGCGCGCTGATGCTGTGGTCGTAATTGTAAAATCCGCTGCCGTCGCCATTCCACTGGAACGGGCCGCCGGGATCATGCTGCACCCGGTCCCAGAAAATTTCCTCGCGCGACCACTGCACGCCCGCCTCGCGCATCAGCGCGACATAGCTGTCGATCTCGTCGTCGCGCACGCGGTTGGCGACGGCGGTGACCATGCCGAACGGGCTGCCTTTGTCGCGCGCAGGGAATTGGGCGGCGGCGCGGTGCGGGAAGAACAACGCCGTGCTGAGTAGGGCAATAGCGAGGAATAGACCAGGCGCAGCGCGGCGTTGTGCGCGTGTGGACATGGATAGCTCCTTGGCGATGTAGAACAAGCATGCTGTATGAGGCAGTTGTAAGAACGGTGCGCTACATTCCTGTGCCTCCGCTTCCTGGGTGCATCCTACCACACCGAATCGCGCTGGCGTAGCTACAAAGATGACAATTCCATGAACTACGCCAGCGCTGCATGGCTTGCTTATGTCAGGCGGCGCGCAGATGGAGCGCATCAGCCAAGTTCGGCAATCAATTGCCGGTAGCACTCGAATGCTGGCTTCGGCGTGTAGTCGTCGCGCAGCAACCCGAATTGGAAACCGGGATCGTTGCTATCTGTGTCACGCAGGTTGAAGTATTCATAATGCGTGATATTGAGTTCAGCACGATGCGCGTAAACTGTTCGTACGATCGTCTCAAGCACCTCTGCCTGGCGCGCGCAGGAGCGTTCGGGGTTGGTAGGCCAGCCATTTTCAGTGATACGAATCGGGACGGTCGCCGGAATATTAGCCGCAGCTAAGTTGACTGTGCGAAAGCCCGTCAGAACGCCAAGCACCGCCGTCTCCAGCGACATTGGCGTGCCGTCAGGGACGACTGGCAACGGGCGGAACACGTCGGGGAAAAAGTCAAAGCCAACATAGTCCAGATTCGCCACAAAGGCATCATCACTGAGCGCCGCAAGCTGCGTCCAAAAATCGTTGGTAAACGAAGGCGTTGCATTAAAACCAAGCTGAAATCTGTATCCTTGCCGCTGCATTTCATCCTTCGCCGCGCGCATGCCAAGCACAATCGCCTGCTGAACATGGGGAAAGCCGCCGTCGCCACCGGCGCTTGCATCAGGATTGTTTGGCTCTTCCGTCACCTGCAACGCGGAAAGCACCGCGCCGTACTGGCGCACAACTGATCGTACGCATGCCACCCAATCATCGAGATCGCCGTGGGGTGTCCGATAGCACAAAACCAACTCAAGTTGTCGTCCCTCGGCAATGTATTGAGACACATCGGCGGGCGTCGCATTGCTGATAGTCTGGGAGCCAACATATTGCATGTAGCCCCGGACCATAAATGGCCGCCCAGCAGGTTGGAGCAACGTGAGCGCAGCGTTGATCCGCGCCGGATCATCTTCCGGACCGTAGAGGACCCCCGACCCCGCATCCACGCCAGTGGCGCTTCCCGGATAAATGCCGAAAACGAGCGGCGGCACGGCATCGGCGGTAATGGAGACAGAATGAACAGCAGACATGGGCACCTCCTTGTATACATCATATACTTATATATACAATGTATACTAACCACATGTGGTTCAATTGTCAAGATCAACAAGGCGGTATAATAGCAACCATGACGAGCAACGATTCGCAACAACCAACCGGGCTGGTATGGGAACGGTTGCAGCAACAATCGGCGGGCGGGCGACTGGCGCTCAGCCGCGATCAGATTATTCGCGCGGCGATAGCTGTTGCCGATGCTGAAGGCGCGCAGAGCATGACAATGCGCCGCATCGCCACCGAGCTTGGCTCAACGGCCATGGCCCTTTACCGGCATGTGTTCAGCAAGGACGATCTGCTGGATCTCATGCTCGACGCCGTTTTCGGGGAAATTGCGCTGCCGCAGCAACCATCTGGTGATTGGCGCGCTGATCTGCGCACTTTCGCCTACGAGAGCCGCGCAGTGCTGAAGCGGCACGCATGGGTGATGCCGCTGCTCATCAGCCGTCCGACATTGGGGCCAAATTATCTTCGCTGGTTTGAATTTGCTTTAGCCTCGGTCGCACGTCACGGCCTCGACACCACGACCATGGCGCAGATCGTCGGCGTAGTAAGCGGCTACGTCAGCGCGACGGTGAGTTACGAAGTCGCGGAAGAAGAGCACACGCGACGAATAGGGCTGAGTGAGGCCGACAAGCGGGCGCTGGCAGCACCCTATATCCAGCGGGTTATTGCGAGCGGGCATTATCCTACCTTTGCCCGCTTTTTTACCGAAGAAGTAAGCCTCGATCCGGAGCAGAGTTTTGCCTTTGGCATTGAGTGTGTGCTCGACGGCATAGAGGTCCAGCTATCGAAGCGCAGCGCGACGTAATCTCACGCGTCTGAGATTACGTCGCACTATATGGCGCTATCTAACGCTTTTGCGCCATCCATGGATGGCAAGCCGAAACACAAACGGCATGCCCGCGCCTTCATCGCGAAAGTGAATGGTGAAAGGTCACATCAGCGTTCCCCATTCAAGCTGGCCCCATGGGCGCGCACAAACGCCACCGCCGCCGGCACCTGCGCCTCGCTCAGCGAGTGAAGGATCAGCGCGCCGTCGAAGCCAGCGCCGCGCAGGAGCGACAGGTAGCGGGCGTAGTCGAGCAGGCCGGTGCCAGCGGCCTCGTGCCCGGCAGCGCCGTCGTGGCTCAGATCCTTGGCGTGGGCCAGCACAATGTCAGGACCGAGCAGCTTCATGGCTTCTTCCAGAATCTCGGCCATGCGCGGCAATTCACCGGCATGAAAGAGATTCGCCCCGTCAATGACGACCTTCAGGCGCGGCGAACCGATCTCGTCAAGCAAGCGGCGCGCCTTGATCGCCGAATCGACCACATTCGCAACCTCTGGCTCGAACGCCAGCGTAACGTCGTTATCATCGGCGAACTGCACCGCCACGCGCATCGACGCGAGCATGTCCTGCCACGCAGCAGGTGTGTCGTTGTCGGGGTGGCGTCGCCACATGTTGTCGGGGTCGCGCGTGCCGGTGGAAAGCGTGGTAATGCCGGTGCCGAGCGCATGGCATGCCTCTGCCAGCACGCCGAGCCGCCGTAAGTCGTCGCGCCGCTGCACCAGGTCGGGATGAATCATGTTGAATGTGCCGGACACAGCCGCCATGGTGATGCCACGGGCGGCATGTTCATCACGTATTTCGCGGGCCAGCGACGGCGCAATCGCATCGGGCATCGCGGGCAGGCCAGCGCACTCCATGTTGAACTGCACCGCATGGATGCCGTGCGCCACCACGGCGTCGAGCGTGGCGGCCAGCGTCGGGCGGTCAAATGTTTTGGCAAAAATACCGATTTGCATACGAATCCTTTACACACTACCGCTGACATCCGCCAGCCGCACGGCCTCGCCAGTCTCTACCGAGCGCGCGATCGCAACCATGGCGCGCATCGCAGCAATACCATCGTCAATAGTTGCGCCCTGCATCGGCGCGCCATGCAGGATCACATCCGCAAAGCCTTCGATCTGCAATTTGTAGGTGAACGCGTCCTCGCCGAGCGGGCGGTGATACTGGCGGTCTTTGGTCGAAAAGCATTCGACCGTGCTGGATTTATGAAACCATGTCAGCGGCATCCTGCCCGTGACGCTGCCGTATTCGCCGAATAGCTGAAAGCCTTCCTCAAAATCGCCGCGCACCGGGATGATCAGGTCGATGTTGCCAACGCTGCCGTCGGCGAAATCGACCGCGACGAACCAGCAATACGATCCGAAGCGCTCGACGAAACGCGCCCGCACGCTGGCGATCTCGCCGCCCAGGAAGCGCGTGGTGTCGACAAGATGGCTGCCGTGAGTCAGCACGAAATAGCGCTGTTTGTCGGCCTTGGGGTTGCCCGCCGGTCGGCGGATGTTCGCGCTGGTTTCCATGAGCGGCTGGAGATTGTCGGTCATGGTGTAGCGGTACAGCGAGTCGTAGTACCAGGCTTTGAACGCCAGCCGCTGGCCGAGCTGCTCCTGCACGAACTGGCGCGCAAACGTAATGCCAGGGTCGAAACGGCGGTTGTTGCCGATCTGGAATACCAGTTGCCTATCGGCAAGTTCATCGCGCAGTTGCTCGCACGCGCCGATGTCGACACCGAGCGGCTTTTCGACCAGCACATGTTTGCCAGCGGCGACTGCGCGGCGCGCCAGCGGCACATGGAACTGGTCGGCCACGGCGATGATCACCGCGTCGACCAGCGGATCGGCCAGCATTGCGTCAAAATCGGTATAGGTGACGCGCGGCATGTGAACCGCGGCCATGCGCGCCAGCAGATCCTCAGCGGCATCGCAGATCGCGTAGAGTTCGGCGTTGCGCGCCTTGCGGGTCGCCTCGAAGTGCGCCGCCTGCGCGATCGGCCCGGCACCGAGCACGCCGATGTTCAAGCGTTGTGCTGCTTTCTGCATTGTCGTTCCCTGTACGTTATGTCACAAAGACAACCAGCGCATGTGCTAGTTCTTATACCTCAGCAATCAGCCGCGCGATATGCGATCACCGTTTCCGTGCCGTCAGATAAGCTAATCAGGTGTCGCCATGCGCGCCAACTGCGCCACCACCTTCCGCAGTTCGCCCGGTTCCAACGGCTTCGGAACGTACAGATGAAAACCTGCGGCGAGCACCTGTAAGCGATCCTCCATGCGCACGTAGGCCGTCAGCGCCGCCGCCGGCAGCCCGCCGCCCTCCTCGAACGGCAGCGCGCGGACGTGGTGAATCAGCCAATAGCCATCCTCGCCCGGCATGGCGATATCAGAAATCAACACATCTGGCTGCCAGACGCGCACCTGCTCCAGCGCCGCGCGGGCATTCGTGCATGATTGCACCACCGCGCCACACGCCGCCAGGATTTCCTGCACCAGATCGACAATATCCTGCTGGTCATCGACGACCAGCACCCGCAGCCCGGCAAGCTCAGGCGGGCAATTATCTCCCTCCTCAGGGTACGCGCCGGAATCGTTCGGTTGTGCGGATGCATCCTCGATATCTAACGGCAGCAGCACGGTAAAGGTGGCACCCTGATCCAGACCGGCGCTCGCGGCATGCACCGTGCCGCCATGCAATTCTACCAGGTGGCGCACGATCGCCAATCCCAGCCCCAGGCCGCCATGGGCGCGGTTGCTCGTGCCGTCAGCCTGCCGAAAACGGTCGAACACAAAAGGCAGAAAGTCAGTACTGATGCCCTGACCCGTATCACTGATCATGAGTTGAGCGTACCTGTCGCGACGCTGCAACTGCACCTGAATACTGCCGCCATGCGGCGTAAACTTTGTCGCATTTGCCAGCAGATTCCACACCACCTGCTGCAAGCGGTTCGCATCGCCGATCAACAGGCTGGCCTCAGGACTCACATCGATGTACAGGTGAAGCTCCTTGGCCTCCATGGCCGGGCGAACCGTGTCGAGCGCCGCGTGAATCACGGCGGTGAGATCAATCGGCTGCGGTTCGATACGCAGTTTGCCACTCACGATCCGTGAAATGTCGAGCAGATCTTCAATCAGTTGGGCCTGATTTTTGGCGCTTCGCACCAGCTTTTCAACCGTCCGGGCAACGTAGGCCTGGTCGCCGGTGTGCCGGTGGAGCATCTGCGCGTAGCCGAGAAAGGCCGTCAGCGGCGTGCGCAACTCATGGGAAATCGTCGCCAGAAATTCATCCTTGAGACGGCTGGCTTCTTCCGCCTGGGCGCGCAAATGGCGCTCCTGCGCGAGTTGCTGCTCGCGTTCGACTTCGGCCCGCTTGCGTTCGGTGATATCAAGGACAGCGCCCATGAGACGCACGGCGCGCCCGGTGTCATCAAAGAATGCCTGCCCATTGGCGCTGAGCCAGCGCTCGATGCCATCTTCGATACCGATGGCGCGATACTCGACATCGTACCTGCCGCCGCTCGCCTGATCGAGCGCGCGCTGCACAATCGCATCTGTCCACTCCCGATCTTCCGGGTGCAGGGCTTCAAGAAAGCGGTCGTAACTTACGGCTGCGTCGGGTGACAACCCGAACAACTCCTTGCAGCGCGTGTCCCAGACCAGCACGCTGGTCAACGGCCGGTAATCCCATGTGCCGATATCAGCCGACTCAAGCACCAGGCGCATGTGCTCCTCGCTGAGCCGCAGTGCCGCCTCGACCTGCCTGCGCGTGGTCAGTTCGGCAGTCAACTGGCTGGTCATCTGCTCCAGCTGGCGACGGGCCTGCACTTGCTCGGTTACTTCGTTTGAAATCGCAACGACACTATCAACATGGCCGCTGGCGTTGTGCAGCGGCGCGTAAATGAACGTCCAATAGGTGTCTTCAGGCCGGCCATGGCGTTCCAGCTTGAGCAGCGCCTCGTGTTGGACCACTGGCACCCCGGTCTGCATCACACGGCGCAGCAAATCATCGAATCCCTGGCCGTTGAGTTCGGGCAGCGCTTCCAACAGTGGCTTGCCCTGAACATGACGATCACCGACAACATGGCAGTAGGTTGGATTCGCCAGATCGTAGACCAAATCCGGGCCGCGCAACACCGCGATCGGCACCGGCGACTGTTGAAAGAGTGTGACCAATGCGGCCCGCTCCTGATCCAGTTGCGCGCGCAGGCGGGCCAATTCCAGCCGCGCGGTGACGCGCGCCAGGAGTTCACGCGCGCTGAACGGCTTGACCAGGTAATCGTCCGCGCCCGCTTCCAGGCCCTCCACCCGCGATTCTTCGCCAGCCCGCGCGGAAAGCATGATGACCGGAATCGTCTTTAATCGTTCGTCGGCCCGGATGGCCTTGAGCAGCGCGAAGCCGTCCAGTTCCGGCATCATCACATCGGTCAGCACCAGATCAGGTGGCTGCGCCCGCGCGGCCCGCAGCGCCGCCGCGCCGTCAGGCACCGCGACGACCTCATACGTTTGGCTGAGCAGCCGCCGAACATACGCGCGCATATCAGCGTTATCATCGGCCAGGAGGATGCGGGCATGCACGGCCTCATGACGTTTGTGATGCGCGTCTTGCGGCATCATGTCAGCGTCTGGCAGCCGGGCAGCCACGCGCTCATCCGGCAGCCAGCGCGCCGCTTCCTCAACATAGGCTTCCGCGCGCATGCTGGTCGATGCAGAAACAGGCATATCACTCATGCGATCAGCCGGCAGATGCGCCATGCCGAGTGGAATGGTCACGCTGAAGGTGCTTCCCTGATCGATCGCGCTTGTGACGCGCACCGTGCCGCCATGCAGCGTGACGAGTTCCTGCACCAGCGCGAGGCCAATGCCGCTGCCTTCAAACGTGCGCCCGCGCGCCCCGCGCACGCGGTGGAAGCGCTCGAACAAATGCGGGATTTCCTCCGCCGGAATGCCGGTGCCGGTGTCGCGCACCGCCAACTCGGCCATGGTGCCGATCTGCCGCAGCGCGACCGTGATCTCGCCAGCGAAGGTATATTTGAAGGCATTCGACAGCAGATTGAAAACGATCTGCTCCCACATGTCATGATCGACATAGACCGGCGCAGGCAGCGGCGGGCAATCGACCACCAGGCGCAGCCCGGCCCGCTCGACAGTCGAGCGAAACACACTGGCGAGATCCGTCGTGAAGGCGGCCAGGTCGGTCGGCGCATACGACGCCTGAATACGGCCCGTCTCGATCCGCGAAAAATCGAGCAACATGTTGACCAGTCTGAGCAGGCGCAGGGCGTTGCGATAGGCCACTTCCAACTGCTCGCGCTGTTCCGGCGGCAGCGCGCCATCCAGTTGCTGCTGCAAATCCTCAAGCGGCCCCAGCATGAGCGTGAGCGGCGTGCGGAATTCATGGCTCACGTTGGAGAAGAAGGCGGTCTTCGCCCGGTCGAGTTCGGCGAGCGCCTCGGCGCGCTGGCGCTCCCGCTCATAGGCCTGCGCGTTGGCGATGGTGGTTGCGATCTGGGCCGCGACAAGTTCCAGAAAGCCAGCGTACCCGTCGTCGAAGAGGCGGTACGGATTCAGCCCGACCACCAGAATACCAGCCGTGCCAGTCGGACCCTGCGCCGGAATTGGCAGAGCGACGGCCTGGTGCGGCGGACGATCCCACGCGCCGGTGGGCAGATCATGAGCAAAATCGTTCAGGTCGGACACGAGGCAGGGCCGATTGGTCGCCAGCACCTCCGCGAACGGCCAGACCGCTGCGCTATCGAGCGCCACCGTTTCCGCGGCAACTGCATGGCCGGGATCGATGCCGCAGCACGTTCCGGCGCGTACAAGCCGCTGCTCATCTGCATCAATCAGATAGATAAGCGCAAACGGCAGGTCGTACGGATTCGTCGCCAGGCAGCCCGCGCTGATCATGCATGCATCCGCAACCGTCCGCGCATCCGCCGTTTTCGACGCCAATTCGCTCAACAGGGCCAACTGGCGCTCGCCGATAACCCGGCGCGTGTCGTCAGTGTTGGCGCAAATAATGCCGCCGACACCGCCTGTGTCATCGGGAATGGGGCTGTAGGAGAACGTATAATAGGTTTCTTCCGGATAGCCGTTGCGCTCCATGATCAGGAGTTGCGCTTCGACATAGGTTCCTTCCGTGCCCGTCATGGCGGTCTGGAGCATCGGCCCAATCGCATCCCAGATCTCGCGCCACACCACCGCCGCAGGTTGGCCGAGCGCGGCAGGGTGCTTGCCGCCGACGATCGCTTTGTAGGGGTCATTGTACAGTTTGATGAGTTGCTCACCCCAGCCGAGCCAGATTGGTTGGCGCGAGGCCAGCATAATGCGAACGGCGGTCATCAAACTCTGCGGCCAGTCCTCGATTGGCCCAAGCGGCGTCTGCGACCAGTCGAAGGAACGAATGCGCTCCCCCATCTCGCCGCCACCGCTAAACGTATGCGTCATAGTTCTATCCACGTTTCGATGCTGCTCCAGCGAAACTGCTGGGTCATCTCGACGTTCACAGGTGATTAGCAATGCGCTCATGCTGCACACAGCCTCATACTGCGAAACCTGCGTGCGCAGCGTGCTATTGTACTACAAATCCCGTGCGTATGACGCCCTGCGCGGCCCATGGCAGCGGGCTTTGCACGCGCCGCGACACCTGCTGAATCACGGAAATCATCACCTGTGCTATCCTGTTAAGCGTATCTATGAGAAGGACAAACACGTTATGAAATCTCCCGCATTTGATCAGGACGAAGCGCTGGCGCTGCTGCTCAACGGTCACATTGACACGGTGCTCGCCGTCGATGCAACGAATGGGTAGATAGAACATCGCTGGTCCTATGCGCCGAAGTCATTCTGGGAACCGCGCTCGCCTTGCTTCGGTCATGACGAACAGCATTTATGGAGGAAACCATGCTTCATCCTGTTGAACCGATCAACACGGTTGAACTCTTTCCACCGCTCCATGCTGAACTTCTCGCGCTGTTACGTCAACTTGAAGCCGATGATTGGTTCAAGCCGACGCCAGCATCCGGCTGGACCGTTAAGGACATGGTCGCGCATCTGCTGGATACGGACATGCGCCGCCTGTCTTCGCAGCGGGACGGGTTCGCGCCGGTGTACGACCGCCCGCCGATTGCATCCTACCGTGATCTGGTTGATTTTCTCAATCAGCTCAATGCGGAGTGGGTGCGCGCCGCACAGCGCATCAGCCCGGCGCTGCTGATCGAATTACTGGCGCTGGTGGGGCCGCAGGTCCATGATCTGTTCGCAACGCTCGATCCGCTCGCGCCCGCGAAGGTCGGCGTGGCATGGGCAGGCGAAACGCACTCGCGGAACTGGTTCGACATTGCTCGCGAGTACACCGAAAAATGGCATCACCAGCAGCACATCCGCGAGGCGGTCGGCGCGCCGCTCCAGACGGCGCGCGCGTGGCTGTATCCCGCTCTGGATACTTTTCTACGCGGGCTGCCCTACACCTACCGCGATGTCTCCGCGCCTGACGGAACACATCTGGTGATTTCTATCGGCGGAGCGGCCGGTGGCGACTGGACGCTGGCCCGACATGGCGAAGTATGGCAGCTCTACTGGGGCGCAGTGCCGAAGTATGCGGCGCGCGTGCAACTTGATCAAGAGATAGCATGGCGACTGTTCACCAGGGGCATGACTCCCGCCGATGCTCGGCCCGAGATTGTCATTGAGGGCGACGAACAGCTTGGCATGCATCTGCTTTCACTGCTCGCCATTATGGCTTAGACGGAGGATTTGCACATGCGTTTCCCATGGACGAACCGCCGCGAGGACTGGAGTTAAGAGTTGAATTGAAGCCCACAGACATGTGGTAAATGCATGTCTGTGGGCTCGTTACCTTCTTCTATCGGCTACTTCGTCGTAAGCGGCAAGAAGATGGTATGCGTGCTCGACTTGCCGAGCAGCGCAAACTCAGTGAAGTGATCGGCCACAACCGTGATTACTTTATTTGTCGTGTCCACACTGCAACCCTGGCATGGGAACATGTTCACCCAGGCGCTGCCGTTCCAATACACGAGCGTCAGTGTTGATGGATCCTGCACGCCTGCTGCGGCCAGTAGCTGATCGTCATAGCTGATCTGCATGGTGTACGGTTGCGCGAACTGCGTCACCGGCTGACCGCTTGCGCTTTTCGCCTCGAAACGGAAGGCTCGGATCACGCCCTGTCCGGCAGGAACCGCATGATTCGGGGCGTTCTGCGGCGTGTAGAGGATGGTTGTGTTGCCGTTGACCGCGCCTGCCGGGAAGCTGATGCGTATGCCGTCGCCTTCAATCGCGCCGCCTTCTGGCGTGAGATTGCCGGTACTGATCGGCACGCCCCAACGCGCGAAGCCCCCCGCTGGCAGCCCGCCCGCATGCCGGAACTCGCCGCCGAGATACAGCCCTTCGGAAGTTCCGCTGATCGCCAGCACCTTGCCATCCACGCCGCTGCCGAGCGTGGTCCATGCCCCATTCGCGGTGTTGTAACGGGCGATGTAGTTGGCCGCGCCGCTGCCGGCGGTGGTGAAATTGCCGCCGACGTACAGGTCACTGCCAGCCGCCTTGAGCGCGGAAACGCCAGGCGATGTGAGTGCGCCGCCGGTTCCGCCGCTCACGCCGCCCACCGACTCCCAGCCACCCGCAAGCGTGTAGCGCGCCAGGCCGGCCGCCGGGACCAGCCCGGCCTGCCCGAACTCGCCGCCGACGTACACCGCGCCGCCTGCTTCGAGTGACCCGCCGACAATCTCAAGCGCGTCGACTTCGGGCGTAATCGAGTCGCCGCCCGACACGCCGTACATGCCATCTTTCCCTAAAAAGTACCACTTATCTTCAATGCGATCCCAGATCACAATATTATTTGCCGGGAAGTAGCTTTCCTTCAAACATGGCTGATCAAAGCCGATTTGCACCAGCCGGAAGTGTCCGCCAATCACGAGGTAGCGCCCCGAGGCTTTGATCGCGTAGACCTGCGTGCCGGCCTCGCTACAATTATCGAACACCTCGCGGATCAGGAGCTTTGAACTGAGTGCGGACCAGTTTGCGCCGTCCCATGCCGCGATGTTGGACACCTTGACGCCGCCCGCCGCCGACATGTCGCCGCCAACGTACAGCACGCCATCGGCAAATTCAAAGGTGTAGACATCGCCGTTGACGCCGCTGCCCAGGCCGGACCATTCGCCGGTTACGGTGTTCCACTTCGCGAGGTATGGCGTTCCCGCGCCGCCCGCCGACTTGAACGTACCGCCAACAAACAGATCGTCGCCGAGCAGCATCAGCGCGCGGACCTGGCCATCGCCAACACCGGCACCGAGCGCCTGCCAGCGGCTGCCATCCCACATGGCGATGTTGTTGACTTCCACGCCGCCGGCATGCTTGAAGCTGCCGCCAACGTAGACATGACCGGCATCGTCGCTCGCCGTCGCGTAAACTTTGCCTTCGCAGCAGTTGTTGTCGCTGAAGGTGAGACCCTGGCCGAGCGCCTGCCAGCTGCCGCCAACGCCCAGCGCAATGTTTTCAACCAGCACGCCATCGAGCGTATTGAAATCGCCGCCGACGTAGTAGCCGCCGCCAGGGATCGCCAGCAGCGCTTTGACGTTATCGTAGCTTTCCAACTGCCCCACGGCCTGCCATGCCGTGCCGTTCCAGCGGGCGAAGTGCGCGGCAGCCTGCCCGCCGGCGAAGGTGAACTCACCACCCGCCAGCACATCCGCGCCATCCACCACCAGCGCATTGACCATGGTGTTGTAGCTGGAATCGCCGGTGATGCCGTTGCCAAGCGCCGCCCATGCGCTGCCATTCCACGCGGCGACGTTGTTGGCCGCCGTGCCGCCCGCTTTGGTGAACTGCCCGCCAGCGTAGACGGTGCTGCCATTCACCGCGATTGCGTACACGACGCCCGGCTCGGTCTGGCCGTCGCGCTCCAGCAGCATGCCGCTGCCAAGCGCCTTCCATGCGCCATTTTCCCACACTGCGACGCTGCCCGCGCTCTGATCACCGGCAAGCTGGAAGTTGCCGCCAACGTACAGTTTGCCAGCCGCCGGAACAATCACCTTGACTTCACCCGCTTCGGTCGGTTGTTCGCTGAAATCGAGGCTATGCAAGCCGTTGCCGAGCGCGCTCCAGTTGCTGCCATCCCACACGGTGATGCTGGTCGCGTCCACATCATCGACACGGGTGAAGTGGCCGCCGACGTAGAGCTTGCCGCCCTCAGCGGCCAGGGCGTCGAACGAACCCTGGTTAGTACCCCACTCCTCAACGATCTGTGGGCCAGCGCCGCTGCCGACCTGCTCCCATGCGCTGCCGTTCCATTTTGCCAGAAATTTGACCTGGAACGCGCCGATGCGGCTGAAGCTGCCAGCGGCGTACAGGGTATTGTCAATCGTGGCAATCGCGGCGATGCTGTAGCCGTCAGCGTCACCGAGGCTCTGCCAGCTTTGGCCATCCCAGCGCATGACGCGCTGTTGCAGGTTGGCGTAGAGCGTGCCGTCGGCAGCCACAGCGATGTCCTCGACCGAATCCGTGGTGCCGGGCATGGTGAAGCGATCATCCCAGAATTCATCACCAGCGGCCTGCGGTGCGGCTGCCGGAGCCGCCGCCTGCTCGCGTGCTGCGGCGGGCGTCGCCACCAGCGCACACAGCGTACAAAGGAGGAGAAGAGAGCGTACGAGCGCGGTCCTCGACATGTTTTCCTGCCCTTTCATGATAGATAGAAAAGTTCGTTGGCGTCCGGCGCTTGTTTACAAAACAAGCGCGATACTGGTATAAAGCACACATGAGTATAGCAATCGAGATGTGCGAATGTTATGAGACCAAAGTTGTACTTTTAGTTCAGAAACAGAATAGTTTCTATCGGAAATATTTCTGAGCCTTAGCTTACGAATCGGGCGGCGGATCGACCGGCGTAAAGCTCCATGTCACCGTCGCGTGTCCCTGATTGTCCTCGCCCAGAATGTTCGTCAAGTCCCAATCGTTCTGAACGAACCAGTCGCCCTCGTAGCCGGCCTGTATGAATTGGGGTGAGTGCGCCGCGAACTCCCCGCCACCGCTCAGTTCGGCGATAGTGGTGGGCAACGGCATTTCTTTACTGCCCATGCCGCCAGTCAACTTTTCCACCTGATGCCCGTCGTTGTCAGTCGCGTAGACATAGGCACCGGCGTTGAAGTTGAAGGTACAATCGTCCAGGTTGAAATTCAGGTTCACCCGCGAGCCTTCGTTGACATCCTCGCGCAGCGGGGTAGGCGGGCCGCTGCCGCTGTAGCTGTACAGCAGTTCCAGTCCAGTTGGACTGTGCATATAGTGCGAGTAATCGACGCTGGTTGTGCCTGTGAGCGGCGCGTGCTGCGCGGGCATCTCGCCGGTGACGTTGCCATAGACAATTCCGCTGCTCTGCGTACTGATTTGATGTAAGTCGTCGGACCCACTCGCCTTGTACGAGAACGTGATCCTGGCGTTCCATGCCCGGACAGCGGTGATCGGCCCGCAGTTGCAGTATTCTTCGAGCGGGCGCACCGTGAACGACAACGGCGTGCGCTCGGCGATGTTGGTCGCATGATTCGTCACCACCAGGTAGAATTCATCGACATCGCACACCCTGGCCTTGCTGGTCTTCTCCAACTGTTCAATTTCCCATCCCGTCTCGCGGCTCTTCTTGACCACATCCACGCGGAGATTGCCGTATTGCGCGAGGCTGGAAAGATCAAGCTCGATCTTTCGGACGGTCTCATGGGTCGTGAAATGGTAATACCGGGCTTTGAGCGCCGGAATCTGCGCGTCGTAAGACAGCGGCGCGGCGTCGCGCGACTGCGCCACAAGATCATCATTGACATCGTTCCATGGCGCGGCACCATCGGGAAATAGCGGATCGAGGTCGATGTAGCGCGGCGTGATCGGGTCGTTGGGTTCAAGATCGCGATTCAGGTTGCGGATTGCGAATTCATGGAAGTGCTGCGCGAAGGGTAGCTGTGTATTTATCGCGTCTAACCCAAGATCCCAGTCCGTGCCAGCGCTCTCGATCCCGCGCCATGCCGCCGCAATCGCCTCCGCGCCGCGCTCCTGCTCCATGAAGAACGGCCAGATGTAGGCAGCGTACAGGAGATAATGCTTCGGGTCGCTGATCCCAACCGACAGGTGCAGCGGCTCGTAGCTGGTCTGGAAACTGTGCGCGAATCGTTCATGCACCTCCTGCGCCGAGGTTTCCGGCACAAAATGCGCCTCGGCCCAGGTCGCCGATGCCTCGATAAACCACCATTCCTGGTGCCGATTGTTGAAACTGATCTTGCTGTTATGCGCGTTCTGCAGCACATGGAAAAATTCATGCGCCAGCGTGCTCTTGAAACTTGCAGCGCCAAGATCATGGCGATTCAGCAGCATAAGGCCGCTGGAGCGTGTGCCGGTTTCTGGTTTCGCGGGCCACGCGGCGGCCATCGTGCCGTGGGGAATCTGGTAATTCCCGCCGGCCCGCTGCATCACGCCGAGCGGCTCCACGAGGTAAAGATCGATGTCGTCGCTGTAGCCGCCGTCAGCGCCGCCCGTGTCAGGAATCGGCTGGCCCATGAGGTCGGTCATCGGCTCCCACAATGCTTCGATCATGCCCAAAGCAGCGCGGATGTCGCCTTCGTAGTCGCCGGTGCATTGCGCATGGACCTTGACTTTCACGCCTGACTGGAGGCTTGCCAGCGCCGTCCAGTTGTTGATGTCGCAGAACAGGTCAGAAGACGTGCTTGCGACATTCCGGCTCGCGGTGCTGGTCTTCGCGTTAAAGACGCTATCCGGGTTGTCCGGGCGCGCCACAAAGGGCCGCAGCCTGGCCTGCACATCGGCTGGCAGCGCGCTGTCGGTCATTTCCGCGAACAGCGTAGGATCTTCGCCAATCGATCCATCGCCGCGAAACTCCGCCGGGAGGCGCGGATCGCCGAAGAATGCGTAGGCGCGGTACAGCAGCGAGGTTCCGTAGTCGATCTGCCCGGCAGCCAGCGCAGCGCCGATCAACTCCTGGTCGGAAAGCGGCGCGGGGTTGGTGACCATGGGCAGGTACACGGCGTGGCCGTCGGTGGCCGCGCGTGCGGCGCGTGTGCCAGTGCCAGCCCCATCGTGTGACGACGCCTGCGCAGCAGCAACCGGCACGCGCGCGGCCTGCGGCATCAATGCGCATGCGACAAACATGAACAAGACGATTCGATTCAGGAGCCGCGTAGAAGCACAAATGAAACGCATGGCGGTGGTGTCCTCTTAAAATACGACGTACAAATCTGCACGGTGTCATGCATACTATTTCCATGAAACCACGAAGGCTCGTGCTGCAGGTACCATTTCTAACCCCAAAAAGCGGTACAGTTATGGTACAATCCAACAAAGTGGAACCTCTCATCAGGTATGCACGTACGCCTTGAACAACACACTCTCATTCCCTGAATGGCTGAAAAAACGTCGCAAAGCGCTTGACCTCACCCATGACAAACTCGCCGATCTTGTCGGTTGTTCGCCGAACACGCTGCGCAAACTTGAGTCGGGGGAGCGCCGCCCTTCGCAGCAGCTCGCCGAACGATTAGCCGAACAGTTGCAGATCGCGCCGACGAATCGGGCCGCGTTCATGGCGTTTGCGCGCACCGGCCTGACGGATGCCACACTCGCCGCGCCACTGCCGCCGCTGCATGCAGCGCATGCT
The DNA here is from genome assembly GCA_035765855.1 of Roseiflexaceae bacterium. Lineage (GTDB taxonomy): Bacteria > Chloroflexota > Chloroflexia > Chloroflexales > Roseiflexaceae > DASTWM01. The sequence goes on along the minus strand of DASTWM010000149.1, from coordinate 262 downwards.
TCCGTGCATGACAGCGTACCGATTGAGCCGATTGTGCGGGTGCCGAGGCCGCTCACGCGGATCATTGGCCGTGAAGCAGATCTGCGCGCCGTCCGCAGGTATCTGCTTGAAGCGCGCGTCCCGCTGGTGACGCTGCTCGGCCCGGCGGGCGTGGGCAAGACCCGCCTGAGCCAGGAAGTGGCAGCCAGTCTCAGGGAAACCTTTCGCGATGGCGTCGTCTTCGTGCCGCTGGCCGCCATACGCGATCCAGAGCTTGTACTTG
>DASTWM010000148.1:0-10457 GCA_035765855.1 Roseiflexaceae bacterium | reverse complement strand
GCGGATCGGCACGCGAAGGAGAAGCCTTTGCGCGCTTCCAACATGCGACAAAAGAAGGCCTGCCCACGCACGCAATCATCATCGACGCCACGGCCCCCCTTTCACGCGTCGTTGACACCATTCTTGAACATGCCAACCTGGTGGCACCGTAAGAACAGACGTATCGTAGTGCCCGCTTGTAGCCGAAAGCAAACACAGGCGATGAGGAATGACGCCGAACAACACGATGGAGTTGACGGCCAGCCTGTACTCATCGCACAGCAATCGATGAAGCTTCAGCCCCGTAGCTGTTCCGACCGCAGCGCATCCAGAACGTTGGGAGGCAAATGATGTCTTGCTCTTCCTGTTGCGCTTTGTTCTCACTTTTCCCGTCCGGCACTCCAAGAGGCTCAACATACAATTTCCTGTATTGTTCTCTCTGCCTGCTGAAAGCGGGCCTCGCCGCATCAAAATTCGCTCGGCTCCACTGTCGATTTTCTTCTCAACCAAACGACCATCTTGTGTAAAGCCGTGAGAAGCGGTTAGAGCATGAGGAATGAGAAGCCTTTCGGCTCCCTTTACATCAACAAGGAGTGGCATCATGAAATTACTGCTCACGTCCGGGGGCATCACGAACCCGAGTATCCGCGCCGCGCTCATAGACCTGCTGGGCAAGCCACCCGCCGAGTCCACCGCGCTCTGCATCCCAACGGCGCAGTGGGGCCACCCGATGTGCGGGCCGACCTCGGCGCGGGGCTTCGTCGGCGGCGCGCCCCCGCACCACATGAGCGGCCTGGGCCTGGGCTGGAAGTCGGTGGGCCTCCTCGAGCTTACCGCACTGCCCACCATCGGCGAGGAGCGCTGGGTTCCCTGGGTCCGGGAGGCCGACGTCCTGCTCGTGGACGGCGGCGACGCCACGTACCTGTGCCACTGGATGCGGCAGTCCGGGCTGGCGGACCTCCTGCCGGCGCTGACCGAAACCGTCTGGGTGGGCGTGAGTGCCGGGAGCATGGTGATGACGCCCCGGATCGGTGCCTACTTCGTGGAGTGGCGGTCTGCGCCGAACGACCGCACCCTGGGTGTCGTCGATTTCTCGATCTTCCCGCACCTGGACGCTTTCCCGACAAACACCCTGGCTGACGCAGAGCGGTGGGCCGCCGAAATCGGCGGCCCGGCCAACGCCATCGACGAACAGACGGCCATCAAGGTCGTCGACGGCTCCGTCGAGGTGGTCTCTGAGGGGAACTGGAAGCTGTTTACGCCCTAGTGGGGAGGTGAACTGGTTTGTTCGTGCGCGCCAAACGAGCGAGGAGCGACCGCTGGGGATAGTCGGTTACGAACACACGGAATAAGCCTGAAGCAGATCGTGCTGTCTGGTTACAAACAATAATAGTCCAGCGGAAGGCTGTGAACGGGCTACCGCCTAACAAGGCGCTCCAGCCGACACCACTGCGCGGTGAGGATGCCGTGGCGAGTCTACGCGATAGAATCAGGTAAAAGCCAACTCGATCTAGCGGTGCGGTGCGGCTGAACGTTAATCGTTGGGCGGCTTTAGCAACCCGTGACATGATATATCCGTCTCGTTCGAGCATGCCAGTGCTAGCTCATCGTACAAGGCTGAACACCCAGGTGAGCGCGCGTACCTGCTGGCGCGCAAGAGCAGTTGGCTCGCGTATTCTTGTGTTGCCGAATACACATGCATGTGCATGGCATGTTGAATCAAAGGAGCGCTGGCGATGACCGACTCATCGACGACCATTCTGGAGACCGAGCGCCTGCTTCTCAGACCTCTCACCATGGACGATCTTGACGCGCTGTTTGCGCTGTACCGGGATCCCGACGTGCGCCGCTATTTTCCCGAAGGCACGCTGACGTACGACGAAACGAAAGAAGAGCTTGAATGGATTATCAATGTGTACTACGGACAGTACGGCTATGGTCTGTGGGCGACAATTTACAAAGCAACCGGCGCGTTCATTGGCCGTTGCGGCTTGCTGCCATGGACCATCGAAGGGCAGCATGAAGTTGAAGTAGCCTACCTGCTCGACAAAGTGTACTGGGGCCGGGGGCTGGCGACCGAGGTCGCACGCGCGCTCGTTCAGTACGCGTTCTCGCACTTGCCGGTGTCGCGCCTGATCTGCATGACCGATCCTGAGAATGATGCTTCCCAGAACGTCGCCAGGAAAATGGGCATGACGCTCGTACGAGATGACTTCACCGATGAGCATGGCGTCAGTCACATCTATGCGCTCCAGCGCCCGCAATAGTATGGCTGTAGGGTACCTCATGTGGTATTCTTTCCACGGCGGCCATGTGCTGATGGCATCATGCTGAGGAAAGGAACGCTGTGGATCGGATTGCGATTATTTCAGACATTCATGGCAACATGCCTGCTTTGGAAGCGACCCTTCAGGACATCAGCCAGCGCGGCATCCGGCGTATCTTCTGCCTGGGCGACCTGGTCGGCAAAGGCCCTGATTCGGACCGCGCCGTTGATATGTGCCGCGAGGTGTGCGAGCGAACGGTGCGCGGCAACTGGGATGATTTCATCACCCACGAAACTGATAACCCGACGCTTCAATGGCATCAGCAGCGGCTTGGGCCGGAGCGTTTGCATTACCTCGCCAGCTTGCCCGCGACGATCGAGTTCGTTATGAGCGGCAAGTATGTGCGCCTGTTCCATGCCTCGCAGATTGGTGTGTATTATCGTGTGCGCAGGAATGATTCTGATGAACGGCACCTGGCTATGTTCGACAACACCAGATTCACCGGACATACATTCATTCCCAACGTCGTCGGCTATGGCGACATTCACGGCGCGTACCTGAAAAGCATCCGTCAACGCACGCTGTTCAACGTCGGCAGCGTCGGCAACCCGCTCGACATGCCACTGGCTTCCTATGCCATTCTTGAGGGTCGCTATGATGACGAGGAGCAAAGCTCGTTTGCCATTCAGATCGTGCGTCTGCCGTACGACATCGAGCGGGCGATTCGCGACGCGGCGGAGGCGCGCATGCCGGAGTTGCAGCCGTACGCCGACGAGCTACGCACCGCGCGCTACCGTGGCGCGCAAACATCCATTGCGTGACAGCGGACGCGGAGCACATCTCATGAGTATTGTGCGCCCGAATCCATGAAAACCAGCACGAACGTTTAGTCCTCCCAGAATGGCCGCACCCAGCCGCGCCGCACCAACTCCTCGCGCAGTTCCAGCATGGCGGTGTAGGTCGGCAGCGCGTACAGTGTTGCGCCGTTGGGAAGCTGCTTGAGCGCCGTGTCGAGCGCCCGCGCCAGGTCCGGCTCCGTTTGAACCCGCGCTGGCTCCACGCCCGCATACTTCAGGCGCACCGCCATGTCCGCCGCGCGCGTGCCACTTACGACGGCATGCGCCACCCGCCCGCCAAGCTGCTCGAAATCGGCGTCCCACAGCCATGAGACATCCGTGCCGTCGGCGTAGCGGTCGTTGATGGCGATCAAAAGATACAATTCTGAGGTCTGAGGTTTGAGTTTTGAGTTGTCTAAGTCACCCGCCGACTGCGTCAGCATCCGCACCGTCTCGCTCGCGCCAACCGGATTTTTGATCAGCGCCATGAACAATGGCTTGCCATCCGCGTTGATGCGCTCGATCCGCCCGAAGGCCGCGCTGAAGTGTTCCAGCGTGTCGCGCACGCGGGCGGGCGGCACGCCGAGCAGCAGCGCTGCGGCGGCGGCGGCCAGCGCATTGGTGGCGTTGTACAGGCCGGGCAGCGGCAGCCGAATCTCCAGCGCGCCGCCGGGATAGGTCAGCAGCAGGCGGCTGCCGGTTGTGCCGTCGAGGTCGAGCCGCTCCAGCCGGTATTCTGGGACAGGTCGGCGGTGGCCGCAGTTCGGGCATGCATAGTGGCCGATGTGGGCATAGAACAGCGGATCGTAGACGTAGGGCGTGCCGCAGCGCTGGCAGAACTGCGAATCGGCAATGTGAGCGGTGGCGCTGCTGGCATGGCGGGTGTCCTCCAGACCATAATAGCGCACCTGCGCCTGCAAGCCCGCGCCGAGATCGGCGATTGCCGGGTCGTCGGCGTTGAGCAGCACGGTCGAGGTGGCGGGCAGTTGCTGAAGCGCGCCCCGCCAGCGGCTGGCAATTGTGTCCACTTCGCCGTAGCGGTCGAGTTGGTCGCGGAACAGGTTATGCAGCACGACCAGGCGCGGCTGTGTCTCGGCCAGCGCGTCCGGCAATGCCGCCTCGTCGGTCTCGAACAGGCCAGTGTCGGCCTGGAGCCTTCCCAGCAGCGACGCGCCCGCCAACGCGGTCGAGGTCAGGCCAGTCAGCAGATTCGCGCCCGCGCGGTTGTGCAGCACCTGCCGCCCGTCTGCATGCAAAATCGCGGCGATCATGCGCGTCGTGGTGGTCTTGCCGTTGGTGCCGCCGACCACGATCACGCCCTGCGGCAGCCGCGCGCTGAGTTGGCGCAGCGTGTCAGGCGCGATGCGCCGCGCGACCACGCCCGGAATCGTTGTGCCGCCCCCGCCCCGGAACAGGCGGCTGGCGACACCGGCGGCTTTGCCCGCGGCGAGCGCGGCAGAAAGGCGAAAAGAATTTATCATATCAATATTTTAATTTCATTGCGTGCATCGGCGGCCCATCTCACCGCGCCGTATTGTAGCGGCCTCGTTTGCCCATGTCAAAGCGCCGCCGTCTTGACCTTCACAATCCACTGTGTTAGCATAGATCGTTAGTAGCTGGATGAATGCGCGAAAACTATGGCAATCGTACATCTTCGCCCCGGCAAACAACGACCCGTGCTTCAGCGCCACCCCTGGATTTTTTCGGGGGCGATTGCGCGCGTCGAAGGGTACGTTGGACGTGGCGATGTGGTAGACGTGCACGATCACACCGGCGAATGGCTGGCGCGCGGCACATGGAGCAGTGGCTCGCAGATTCGCGTGCGCCTGTATACATGGGATGCGGACGAGCCGCTTGACGAAGCCATGCTGCGCCGCCGGATTGCGCGCGCCGTGGCTGCCCGCGCGGCATTGCCGCCATCCATGCGCGACGGCAACGCCCAACGGCTGGTGTTTGCTGAGTCGGAAGGGCTGCCGGGTCTGATCGTTGACCGTTATGGCGAATATCTGGTCGTGCAATTGCTGACGCAGGGCGCGGCGGCGCGGGCCGATCTGCTGGTGCAAATCCTGGCCGAGCAGCTTCAGCCGCGCGGCATCTACGAGCGCAGCGACGCCGACGTGCGCGAAAAAGAGGATTTGCCGCCTAGCGAGGGTCTGCTCTGGGGTGAGCCGCCGCCCGCGCAGCTTGAAATCGTGCAGCATGGCCGCCGCTTCGGCGTCTCGCTTGAGCATGGGCAAAAAACCGGCTTCTATCTCGATCAGGCCGAGAATCGCCAGCGCGTCGCCGCCTGTTGTCATGGCAAAGACGTGCTCGATGGTTTTTGCTACACCGGCGGCTTCAGTATGTACGCAGCAACAGCGGGCGCGGCGCATGTCACCGCGCTCGACAGCAGCGGCCCCGCGCTGGAATTGCTGCATGCCAATGCCGCGTTGAACGGGGCTGCCGCGCAAGTCGATGCCATGGAAGGTGATGTATTCAAGGTCTTGCGGCAGTTTCGCGCCGAAGGTCGCCAGTTCGACGTTGTTGTTCTCGATCCGCCGAAGTTCGTGCAGAACCAGAGCCAGGTCGATCGCGCCGCCCGCGCCTACAAAGACATCAACCTGCTGGCGCTGCACCTGCTGCGGCCCGGTGGCGTGCTGGCAACGTTCTCATGCTCTGGTCTTGTTTCCGCCGATCTGTTTCAAAAAATCGTGTGGGGCGCGGCGGTAGACGCCCGCCGCGATGTGCAAATCATCGAACGGTTGACCCAATCACCCGATCATCCGGTGCTGCTCACCTTTCCTGAAGGCGAATATCTGAAAGGCTTGATCTGCCGAGTCTGGTAGAAGGTATGAGTTCTCAGTTTTGGGTTTGAATTATCTGTTCAGTTTCTAACTCATAACTCATAACTCATAATGTAACTATGAGCTATCGCATCATCGAAGACGGCCATGTTTCCAGCCCGAAAGGCTACCGCGCAACTGGCGTGTCGAGTGGCCTGAAAGAAGTCAGGTCGCGCGACCTCGCGTTGATCTATTCGACGGAACCGGCACGGGCCGCCGCCATGTTCACGACCAGTTCGATTCTGGCCGCGCCGATCTTTTTCAATCAGGCCGTGCTTGCGCACAATGCCGAAAACATCCGCGCCGTGCTGATCAACGCCGGCCATGCCAACGCCGGCACCGGGCAGCCCGGCCTGCTCGACGCGATCGAGTGCGCCAAGCTCGCGGCGGACGAAATGGAAGTGCCGCGCGATAGCGTGTTGCTCATGTCCACCGGCAGGATCGGCGTGCCGCTGCCCATGGATAAATTGCGGCCCGGCATCCGGCGGGCGGTTTCCGAGCTTGACAGCGGCGGCGGGCGGCGGGCAGCGCTGGCAATCATGACGACCGACACGCGCCCCAAAGAGCGCGCGCTTTCGCTTTCGCTCAAGAACGGCCACGCGGTGACGATTGGCGGGTTGGCGAAAGGTGGCCGCATGACATCACCCAGCCTGGCGACCATGCTGTGCGCGCTGACCACCGACCTGGCTATGGACCTGCGGCTGTTGCAGCGATCATTGGAGCAGAGCGTTGCGAAGTCATTTTCGCGGCTCGTGCTTGATGGCGGTGCCAGCCCCAATGATGGCGTTATTTTGCTGGCGAACGGCGCGGCGGATGTCGAGCCAATCACCGACCCGACATCGTGGGAGTACGGCGCGTGGCAAGAGGCACTCGACGCGATCTGCGCCGACCTTGCCCAGCAGATCGTGCGCGATGCGTCGGGCAGCGGCAAATTCGTGCAGTTGCATGTGCGCGGCGCGGCCAACGATGCCATGGCCCAGCAGGTGGCGCAAACTGTCGCGCGCTCACCGGCGGTGCGTGCGGCCTGCGCCCACGGAACTGCCGATTGGGGCGCGCTGCTGCTCGCGATTGGTGCCAGCCAGGTTGACTTGCGGGCCGATCTGCTGGAACTGCGCTTTGGCTCCATGCCGGTGATGATTGAAGGCATGCCTGTTCCGATTGATCCATTGTCGGCGGTGCAGGTGTTGGCTGGCAACGAGATTGAGCTTGTGATTGACATGCACCTTGGCACGCACAGCGCGATCGCGTGGACGTGCGCGACGTCGGGTGCCTGATCACCTATGCATGAGGTGTACGCGTCATGCATGCGCAGCGTAAAAGGTATGATCCACAAATTGCCATTATTTCCGCTGAACACCGTTTTGTTTCCGGGCGCACCGCTGCCGCTCCATATTTTTGAAGAACGCTACCGACTCATGATTAGCCGCTGCATCGAGCAGCAAGCGCCGTTTGGGGTGGTGCTTATTCGCGAGCGCGACCGCGCCGACAGCGATCCGAACGTCTCGTTTTACGACATCGGCACATCGGCGCAGATCGGCGAAGGCGTGCGGTTGGAGGACGGGCGCTACTACCTTGTGGCGACCGGGCAGCGTCGCTTCCGGGTCCAGTATCTCACGCAGCGCGTGCCGTATGTGATCGGCTCAGTGGCGTATCTTTCGGAAGAAACCAGCCCCGATGCGGTCGACATGGCCGACGAATTGCGGGCGCTGTACGCGCGCTACTGGGCGGCCATGCAGGCGTCGACCGGCTACCATGCCGGGGTCGAAACGCCGCCCGACGATGTGGTGGACTTCACTTACTGGCTGGCGCATCGCTTTCAAAATGATGTAACCCAAAAGCAGCGCTGGCTGGAGGCCGACGTCGCTACGCGGCTGCGCGAGATGGGCGCGGCCATGCGGGCGGAAATCGCGCTGCTGCCATCGGAGAACGGTCCAAACGAAGGCGATTGGATCGGTCCGGGTTCGTGGAACTAGCGCGTGAGCTGGTGACAAGATGACAAGATGACATGGTGAGGATTGAGGGTAGTATCTGAAGGGTCCTGCTATCTTCTATTCTCACCTTGGTTCTTGGCTGTTTACATAAAACTATGATTGTTGGTTGCTGTCAGATGAGTTTGTACCTTCCCTCGGTCCATTCCCTGAAGGAAAAGCGCAGCATTGTGAAATCAGTGCTGGCGCGGCTGCGCCATGAGTTCAATGTCTCAACCGCCGAAGTCGATGCGCAGGACATTCACCAGCGCGCCGTGATCGGTGTGGTGAGCGTCTCGGCCTCGGCGGAGTATGTGCAGGGCCAGCTTGAGGCGGTGGTGCGCTGGGTTGAGGAGAATCGGCCCGACGCGCCGATTCTCGATTACGAAATCGAGTTGTTGTAGGATTTCCTTAGAGCAGCGAAGTGAAGGTAATTGTGCATAATGTGTTATTGTCCAGTATCTCCAAGCTGTGTGACGCTACTTGGAATGGTATCTTCTAGTATTGTAAAGACGAGAGGTGACGCCAGCACACGTCTCTTCACCTCCGCGCGTTGCGTTTGTGTTGCGTTGGCCCAGAAATCAACCCGTAGTGATTGATGTTCAGTTACTGATGGGTTTCCCATAACGCCGCTAATTCCTGGTAGTAAATGAAAACCACCTCGCGCGTCTGGAATAGAAAGCACGGCCTTTGTCCAAAAGTGTTCTATTTCTTCATCTCGTGTCTCTTTTTTGAAGTAAATCAGTAGATCAGCTCGGTTATTTGAGTCAGCAACGTCGCGTGGACCCCAAGACCCGGAACATGCTGAGAGGAGCATCGCAAGCCATATTGTTGCTAGAATGAAACGAATCTGCCGACAAAATCGCATGCAAGGCTCCTATTTCTAGGACTACTGAATCCCGACTATTTCGCCGCATCCTTGCCAAGCACGACCACAATATCGGCCTGACTGACGACACCTTTAGGCAGCGCGCCATTCTGCACCTCGGCGTTGAGCATCTTCCCGAGACGGCGGCTGGTGCTCGGCTTGCCGGTCACATCGTACACAATCGTTTTCTGCACGTCGGATGTCGGCGCGTTGTCGGCAGGCACAATCGTGAAACCGGCTTTTTCAAGTTGCAGGCTCACCGTGCCAGCCAGGCCGCTCACGCTTGTGCCGTTCAGCACTTGCACCTTTGCGTCCTCGCTTGCCTCGCCCGGCGGCGTGTTCAGCGCGCTTACCGCCGAGGTGATGCCCTGCTGCGACCAGATCAGATCGCTGCCGTCCTGCTGCATTTGCGGATCAAGCTCTGGCGAAAGGCGCACCTGTCCGATGGTGTCGGCGTTGACGCCGCTCATCAGCCACAGCATGCCGATCATGAAATCGGGCCGCGCGGCTGGCATGGTGGTCGCAACCGTGCCTTGCAATCCTTCGCGCAGCCTGGGCAGCGCCCGCGTCAATCCTACCGGACCGAGCTTTCGCATCTCGGTCACGATAGCGCGCAATACTTGCTGCTGCCGCGCCGCGCGTCCGAAATCGCTGTCGCCGTGGCGCGTGCGGGCATAGATCAGCGCGGTTGCGCCGTCCATCCGTTGCACGCCCGGCTGAAACTCGACCCGCATGGTGCCAAAATCCGGCGTTGGGTACTCGTCATCAACAATATGCGTTGGCACGTCAATCGTCACCCCGCCCAGCGCGTCGATGATTTTTGCGAATCCGTCAAAATTGACCTGCATGGCGTAATTGATTCGCTGGCCGCTCTGGCGCAAATCCAGAAACTGCTCGACCGTGCTGGCGGCCATGGCCATGCCGCCTTCCTGAGGCGTCGTGCCGGGGCCAAACAGCGCTTCGGCATTATCATGACCGTAGCCATAGGCATAATTGATTTTGGTTTCGCCCACATCAGGAATGTTGACGCGGCTGTCGCGCGGCACCGACAGGAGATTGACCCAGCGACCAAGGCCGCTCATGTGCGCCACGATCAGCGTATCGCTGCGCACGCCCTCTTCCGGGTGGCCGTCGCGCTCGTCCACGCCGACAATCAGCACGTTGATGCCGCCCAGCAGCGATGAGAACACCGGCGGATCGAGCCGCGTGTCGCGCACTACCAGTGGCGCGGCGACGCTGCGTATTTGCAGGTAGATGATTACGGCGATAATTAGTAGCAGCGCCAGCGCAACCAGAAGCCCGCGCCTGATGTTCCTCCACACAGATCCTGATCTGCGCGGTTGGGGGCGGCGTGGTGCAGGTGCTGGCGCGCGCCGTCGCTCCGGGCGCGGCATGACAATCGTGTCGCCGGTGTAAGCGCCGCGTTCGGTTCGTTCCGTCATTCTCTTTGTCATAGTCCTACATAGAAAAACGTGCACGCTACGTATGTGACAATCATCTCGACAACATACTTCCGCAGCATCTGCACATGTTTTTAGCATGGATAGTATAGCACGCGCCGCGTATGAGCCACCTCATACCCCGCTGTAATAAAACTGATGGTCTCATTTCAATCCCTTTGGCACGCTCTTTGCTTATTGTATTTGCAACAAAGCAAACGCTCAAAAGCTGAGCGAACGTACATCCGAAAGGGGAGGACTTTCATGATTAACTTCATT
>DASTWM010000147.1:0-2269 GCA_035765855.1 Roseiflexaceae bacterium | reverse complement strand
CTACGGAACTGAGGAAACTCATGGGAACGGATGAGACGCTCCTTTCTGCCATGTATCGTCCTAGTCATGGCTTTTGTTACTAATGGATATCTGAAATAAACATTGAACACTGTGTCATTCCGAACGAAGTGAGGAATCTCTCCAGAGCGATTGCTCGCTCCGCTCGAAATGACATGTTCGTCCAGGGTTTATGTGATCTTTACTATAGCCTTTCTTCTTCGTATCCTTCGTGTCCTTCGTGGTTAAAAAGAGAACCATATGATACTGCTTTTAGAGGAATTAACGCGCGAAGAGTTGCGCGACCTTGCGCCGGATGCGCTGGTGCTGCTGCCGGTCGGCGCGACGGAGCAGCACGGCCCGCACCTGCCAGTCGGCACCGACCGCCTTGCGGTGGAGTACGTTGCATGGGCGGTGGCTGACGCCGTGAATCATGTCCCTGTGGTGGTCGCGCCGACGCTGCCGTTCGGCAGTTCGCATCATCACCTGCCGTTCGGCGGCACGCTGTCGCTCAGCACCGAAACGTACTACCGCGTGCTGGTCGATCTGATCGAGTCGCTGATTACTGACGGCTTCCGGCGCATTTTTATTCTGAACGGCCATGGCGGCAACAGCGAACTGATTCAGCTTGCGGCCCGCGACACGGCGCTGAAGCACGCCGCGCATGTGGCTGCCGCGCCGTACTGGACGATTGCGTGGGACGCGCTGCTGGCGGAGGACGCGCACCGCCGCGCCGGTCTGCCGGGCCATGCCGGAACGTTTGAAACGTCGCTGATGCTGGCCATGCGCCCGGAACTTGTGCGCGAGTCGCGCCCGCACCGTGACAACCCGCCCGACGAAGATACGCGCGGCTTTCTGCCGTACCGCGCCGAGTTTCACGGCGCATGGCAGCAGATCGAGGGCTTTACCGACAGCCCGGACCAGGCGAGCGCCGAGCGGGGCGCGCGCTACCTGGCGGTGATTGTGCATGAGGTAGCGCGCGCCTTGACCGAGTTTTACCAGCGCGCGCAGGTGTAAAGATTTACGTTAAAACCTGACAGGTTTGGGCATGCTACATCAGGAACTGCACGCACGACGCGCCTGCAACCGCGCCACGGGCGACCGGCTCGCCAACCGCCTCGTCGTCGTTCGTCAGCGGCAGCACCACGATTCCGTCGTCATGCTGGTTGGCGACGACGACGAACTTGCCGCCCGGCGCGAGCGCGAAATTGCGAGGCCAAGCACCGCCGCATGGCCGAATGTTCACCGCCGTGAGCCGCCCATCCTGCGCCACGTCGAACACCGCCAGGCTGTCATGGCCGCGATTTGACACGTACAAGCGCTTGCCCGCTTCATCAATGTGAATATCGGCAACCGTATTGCCTGGCACGTCGGCGGGCAGCGTGCTCAATACCTGCGCCTCGTGGAATGCACCATTCGCCGCGTCGTAATCGTACACAGCGACCGTGCTGTCGAGTTCGTTAGCGACGTACACCTGCTGGCCGTTGGGGTGGAACGCGAGGTGGCGCGGGCCTGCGCCGGGCCGCGTGGCGACCTCGGCATGCGCGGTGAGCGTGCCGCGCTGCGCGTCAAAGGCGTACACCATGAGCTTATCAAGCCCCAGGTCGGCGACGATCACGAAGCGGTTGTCGGGTGTCATGGTGGAAGAGTGCGCATGCGGCCCCTCCTGCCGCTTCGCATTGACGCCGCTGCTGCCGTGGTGCTGCACATGGCCGGTCATCTCACCCAGCGAACCGTCATCTTGAATCGGCAGGACCCCAGCGCCGCCGCTGCCATAATTCGCCACGAACAGCCACTTGCCAGTCGCGTCGAAGCACAGGTGGCACGGCCCGTTGCCGCCACTCGATTGGTGATTGAGCAGTTGCAGCGTCATGGAATCGAGCCGCGCGGACCAGACCGATCCGCCCGATCCGCCCTCGCTGACGGCGTACAGCCAGCGCCCATTCGGATGAATGACGATAAACGATGGATTGGTGACGCCGACGAACGAGCCGACGGGTGACAACGCGCCGGTCGCGTCATCGAGTGTAAAGGCATGGATGCCCGGCTGACCGGCGGCTGCGTAGCCGCTGGCGAAAAACAGGTGTTGCGAAGGATTGGACATACTATTCTCCTATCTTCTGGCGCGAGGCACAGGCTTAACATGTGCGCTATGGTACCAGAAGATTGGCATGGCGGTGCAGATAGCAGCACGTTCATTTGTCTACGACTTATCATAGAAGTTAAATATCTCCTCATCCATAGCAAGCAGTTGGTAATAAAACTGTTACAT
>DASTWM010000146.1:0-9872 GCA_035765855.1 Roseiflexaceae bacterium | reverse complement strand
GCAGCGCAGCTTGCCACGCTCGCCGTGTCGCCCTCGTCTGCCGGCCAGGAAACCATGCTGCTCGGACAGACGCCCAACTCGATGCCCATGCCGCCGCGCATGGAGCCTGCGCCTGCATCCAGCAGCGAGCCGACCCAGGTTGGCGAGTCGCCACTGATCGAGGCATTGCCTCCGCAGCGCCGTCGCCCGGTGCCTGCACGGCCTCGCATTGTGGAAGAAGAGCCGTTGCGCCCGCTGGTTGCGCCGCAGCCGATCGCGGGAAGCGCAGGGGGTGGCGGGCGACGCATTCCATGGGCCGTGATTATTGGTGGGTTGCTGGGCGGCGCGTTGCTGCTGCTCCTGATTGTGGTTTTTCGCGATACAAATGCAACTGGCCCAAACCCATTCCAGCGCACCGCGGTGCTCGTGGAACCGTTGTTTCCGACAGCGACTCTCACGCCAACACCTTCTGCGACACCAACGCCGACGGCGACTCTCACGCCAACGGTCGAGCCGACGGCAACCTTTACAGCTACGCCGGAGCCGACCCAGGCACCCGCGCCAACCAGCACGCCGGAACCGGCGCTGCCGACCTTTACACCTGCGCCGGTGCTGCCAACCTTTACGCCAATACCAGACACCGACACACCGCTGCCGCCGACGTTGGAGCCGACCACGCCAGTTACCCCAACGCTGGGAGCGACAGCCTACCCGCCGCCGGTCGAGCCGACCGCGCCTGATGCGCAGACGGCAACGCAAGAGGCTGCGGTGCCATCGCCCACGGCAATAGCGGCAACCACGGCTACGACCGTGCTGACGGCGACTTCGCTGACCATGACACCGGTGGGAGCAACCACGCTGCCGACCGCAGCAGCAACCACGGCTACTACGGCAACAGTGAGCGTTGAAACGGCAACATTTGCCGCTGAAACGACGACTACAACAGTCACTGCTACAGTGACGCTCGCTCCGCCAACCGCCACCACGCAGGCCGAAGGAACAGCTCTACCGCAGCAGGCGGCTACGCTGCCGTCACCTTCCGTGGAGGGCAAACCGGCGGAACCATCCACGACCATGACGATAACGCTTGAAGCTGTTGTGGAGCAGAAATTCTCGTCGTAGCTGGCATGTAGCCATGAAAAGCACAAGCGGCACGCTGATACGTGCCGCTTGGGTCTTATTTTCGGAACCAGCCTTTTTTCGGCGGCGGATTTTCAACGGTCTGCCGTAGCTTCGCCAGATCAGACTCAATAGGCGACGCATCAGGAGGGGGCATGGTTGGCGCAGGCGGGATTTCCACCTCTGCTGGCGTAGCTGCGGACGGTTGCTGATCGGCAAGTGGCTGCTCGACTAGCGGAACTTCAGCCGCGCGCAACGCTTCATCATCAGCTACGTCATAGGGCAGCGGCCCGGACACCGCCCCAAGCGCTTGCAGCCAACTCCACAAGGCGCGCTGGCGAACGGCAGTATTCTCAGGCATATGCAGCGGACGACCACGCGCATCAATAATCACGCCCAGCACGCTGCCGCTGATCTCGGCCACTTCCGACGAAACTTCTTTACCAGGCGCGTTGTGACCGATGCGCACCCCACTGGCCGGGCGTAGCATGAGCCGGGCGCGCTGCCCGACGGCGAGTGGCAAGCGCCCGAGTTGTCCATGCTCGACGCTAATCTTACGCCGCTCACCGCCAACGATCTCGAGTTCGGCCTCGACTGCAACGCCACTCGCCCGCCCGCTACTGAGCGTCGCTACGCATGTCGCCAGCGCCGTATTGGCGAGCAGATCCTGATCGAATACGGTAAAGGCCGCATCAGCATCATACAGCGCGAGTGCGCCACATGCCGCCAGCAAATTGAGCTCGTCAAGATGAATAGTGACAGCAAAGGCGCTTTCTTCCGTGCCGAATTGCAATGCGTCAAGCGCAAGCAGCGCCGCAAAACCGGGATGCGGCGCGTGGGAAGGCACACCGCCGCGCAGCACAACCATGTTGTACGAAGCGTCACCGCGCTCGTCGTTGAGCACGTCAACTGCCATGCGCAGGGCTTCACGGGCGAGCGCATGATCAATCAATATATCTTCGCGCGTCACTGGCATCGCATAGGGGCGCAGCATTTTGTTCAGCAGGCGCTGCACCAACTCTTGCTCAGAGATAGCGAACGGCAGCCAGCGGCTGATTGCCGCCGGGCCACGCTCGGCCAGCAGCGTGCCAATGCCGTAGCTCACGCCGACGCCACCCAACACAGCCGGGCTGAACTGGCCCTGACTATAGAGAAACGCAGCCGTGTGCGCCCCACCGACATCTAATGTAAGCACGTCAAGTTTATGCTGTTCTGCCAGAAAGCGAGTAGCCAGTTCAGTCGACTCGGCAACGGTTCGCACAGGCGCAGCGCACAGCCGCCGCAGCGCGTTCATGCCCGGAAGCGCGGGTAGCATCTGCTCGCCATACAATTCGACAAGCGCCTGACGGGCAGGCTCAAGCTGCTCGACCTCAAGCGACGGGCGTAGATTGTCGACGACCCGAAGCGCGGCTTTCTGCGACAGCGCTTCGATAACCTGCTCGCGGCCCTGGCTATTGCCCGCAAAGATGACATGACGTGTACCCGAACGCGTGGCGATACTGTCATCACTGCGCGCCCCGGTGGATGTCAGGCCAATGATATGCGCTAAACGCACGAGCGGCTGCTCCGCGCCATCCTCCAGCCCGCCGGCCAGCAGCACCACATCCGGCTGAATGCCGATTAATCGCTGCACCTGCCGTTCGATCCACGACAAATCCTGCACCCGGCCAGCTTCAGCCGTATCATTCAGCGTAATCGTTTGCAGCACGCTCGTGTAGGTCGCATGGCTGGCATGCAAGGCGCTGCGCGCGGAAATATCGCTCGACACAGCGGCGACCACCAGTGACATATAGCCTGCCGCGCTGGTCGTCGCTACCACGGCATTGATGCCGTCGCGCTCGGCATTTTGCGGCATGAGCAACTGGCCTTCATGAAGCAAATGCCGTCCGGTTGACGCGGCAATCTGCTCAACGGCGTCGCGGATCGCGATTGTCGCATCTTCGTACGGCTGCTCGATTGTGCTCGGCACTTCCGCCAGTCCGATCAGGCGCGCAACACCATCCACCGCGTCGACAAGCACCGCGTGGGTGATCACACTCCCGATTTCAACGACAAGTACCGCACCTGGTTCATTGGCCATAGTTTTCTCGATGCAACAAAAACGAAGCGTAGTTCATGCTTGCTATCCGACAAGTTGCGTCAGCGTCGTGATGATAAATTGGAGCCGCTCGATCAGCGCGCTCATGTACGTTTGCACGGCGCTCGCAAAGAAGAAGCCAAAGGCGATCATCAACAGCCAGTGTCCGATGACTGCCGCCGACACTACCGCTCGCCCGCCGCGCCGATCACGCGGCACCGTGTAATAGAAGGCACTCAGCGTCACCACCGTGCCAATCGCCAGCACGACAACGCCTACCGTTTCCGCAATGCTGCCGTTCAGCGGGCGGGCAGTGTCAAGAATCTGCGGCACCAGCGTGCCTGCGATCGCGCCGCCGACCGCCAGCGCCGTGCCAACGCCAAAAATAATAGCAAGCGGAATGTTGGCTAACCATGAAAGGCGCTGCCGGGGTGCAATCCGTGGTAACAGCAAAATACCAAGCACAAATGGCACACCGTACAGCACAAGCTGGTTGTTATCGCCGCTGACAAGCCCCATCGCCGCCGGGCGCAGCACCTGGTGATACGCGATCACAAATGCCAGGCCAAGCGACACGCCGACGAAAAGATATTGAGCAACACGGAACAACGGATTGTCGCCGAAAATGCGGCTCAAGACCATGATGGTGAGCACGACCGCAATGATGTTCACAACAAGTTGTGTCACGAGGCGTTCCTTCTGCGCCGGGTTGCCGCGCTTGCCGCGCCAATGACGATGCTGATGAGCAGCAGCGCGGCAAATATCAGCAAGCCAAGCCGCTGCTGGCCGTATTGCACCTGAATGCTGCCGTCAGACGCTGTCGTGCCGCGCAATTCTTCATACGCCAGCGCGCCCGACTTGCCAGCAAGATAATACACGTTCTTCTGCCGCATGTACGGCTGGGTGATCGGCGCTGTCTCAGCTGGCAGCAAGAATGCAATTGGCTTCTGCGGCACAACGCGATGGATTTGCTCCATCCAGCCTTGCACGTCGAGCGGTTCGTCGGCCAGCACTAACACAGCCGAGAAGGCATTAAGACTCGTCAGCGGCTTGTTCGTTCGGAAGCCTTGCGCGAGCGGGCTGATATTCGCGTCGTCGCCGTAAAAGTCCGAGCGGAGCGCACCGGGAATGTCCTGCGCCAACGAGCGCAGCGCCACCTCGCCACCTGGTTTGTAGCCTAGCCAAAGGTAATCTAGCCCACGACTCTCGTAGCCAGCCTGGGCCAGCGCGCTGCGAAGATTGAAGGCTACCAGCGTACCCTGCGGGTCGGTGCTCACAATAACCAGCTTTACCTTCTTCGCCAGAAGTTGTCCGATGACGGCCTGTTCAAGCGGTCGCAACTCGCTGATCCGGCGCGCGTTCCATTCATATCCAACCAGCACAACATCGTTCTCGTTCAGATTGTTGAACACATTGAACAACGGCTGTGCGCTTGATACGACCGGCGGCACGTTGAGGCTTGCCGACAGCGCAGGGACGAGCAGACCAGCCAGGAGCACAAGCAACAGGACTACATACAATAAGCGCTCAGTCCCAGCGCGTCGTCGCCGCGCCGCCGGTGCGGTTTCAGGCAGCGTTGCTGGTTCCGCGACTGGTCGTGCTGCCAGTTGTTCTAGCAGCGCCACCGCCTGGAGATGCGCCTGCGAGCGCACAGGCGCTGTAGGAGGCGCGAGACGTGGCCCACCTTCTTCCGGCATGACACTCGGCGCTTCTTCCTCGATGCCACCAATCCGCTGGAGCCAATCGAGTTCGCGCGCCTCACGCCGGGTGACGTCTGACGGTTGCTCGCGCTGAGTCTCGGATGGACTCAGCCATGACGGAAGCTGTGTTCCTCCAAGGAACTCGCTTTCCGGCTCCTCGGCCACCGGCTCTTCGATGGGCGCAGTCTCAATATCATCGAACCATGTTGATGCATCCGAGACCGGCGCGGCTTCGGCTGGCTGTGCAGGTGGCGGCGCATCCATAGGTGCATCGCGCAGCCATGCCGGCAAATGGGGTTCCCCTGACGCACCTGAAGCCGGCAACGGCGCACCAGACTCGTCCTGCAGCCAGGGCGGCAGCTCATCGCGCTGCTGTGTGTCCTCGGCAGGCTCCGCGCGCAACCATGCAGGAGTATCATCACTTGTCGCAGCGGCCTCGGATGGCGCAGCCGGAGGTTCGGCTTGCCCCATGAGCCAATCCGGCACCTGCTCAGCCCGATCAGTTGGTACCACATCAGCATCTTGTAACCATGATGGCACATCAGCCGACGTTTGAGCAGCTTCTTGAGGTGTTTGCTCAGCATGCGCCGCGCTCGCTTGCAGCCAATCCGGCACATCATTCGGAGCGGAGTCCTGCTCATCCGATTGTACCCATGCCGGTGTATCATGAGCAGGCGGTGCTTCGTGCTCTGCTGTTTGGAGCCACGCCGGCACGTCACTTGCCGGTCCTTCGTGCTCTTCTGTTTGGGGCCATGCGGGAATGTCAGTATCCGGCAGTGTTTGCTGTGGCTCTGCTGGCGGCCACGGCGGTGTTTCGCTGGCGGACGCTTCCTCGCGCTGTTCTGCCTGGAGCCATGCCGGAGTTTCGCCCGCTTCAGCCCCTTCGTCGGGGTGCTGCGCTTCGTGTAACCAGTTCGGCATGTCCAGGGGCGCAGTTGAACCAGAGGCAAGCGACTCAAACGGCTCTGGCGCAGCGCCCTGCGTTGTGTCGACATCCTGTAGCCATGATGGCACGTCAGCCGACCGATTCTCAGGTTCAGGGGCAGGTGCCTGAGGAGGTGCAAGCGCATCGAGCCATGATGAGGTTGCGCCTTCCTCAGCCTCATCAGCAGGCGCTTGCAGCCATGCCGGTGCGTCGGATGGCGGGTTGGCGCGGTTCGCATCGGGCGGACCTTCAAACGAAAACGGCGCAATATCAGGATTGATATCCTGATTGCTTGACATGACCTCACGCACTTCGTCGAGTGGCGTTTGATTCAGCCAGTTTGGTACGCCGGAATCTGCTTCGGTGAAATCAGCAGGCGCATGATCAGGCGCGGAAGCCGGTGCTTCAGCAGCAGATTCCTCAGGTTGCAGCCACGCCGGAACATCGCTCTGACTCGTGAGATCGCGGGGTTGTTCTGCATTGCTCTGTTCAGCAGGCGACAGCCATGCGAACGGCGTGCCAGATGATTCCGAAGCAGGCACATCTGCATCCGTATCGAGGTCATGCAGCCAATCCGTCGAAGTATCGCCAGCGTCGCCAGTGGACGCGGCGTGTTCCGCATCATGTGGTGCCTGCTGCCATCCAGCATGTTCTGATCCAGCGCCGGTCTCGGCGTCAAGATCGCGCAACCAGGATGGCTCAGCAGCGGTAGCCTCGTCATCAGCATGGGAACTTGCGGTACGCTCCACATCAGCGCGCAGCCAATCAGGCACATCATCAACGGACGATTGCTCGGCAGGCGCGTTAAAAGATGTGTCGCTCATATCGGCGTTCAGCCAGTCCCGTTCATGACTTTGGGACTCGCCTGCGGTTACGGGTGCTTCCGGCTCACCAAGATCGCGCAACCAATCCGGCACAGCTTCCGCCTGACTACCTGCGGAACTCCCAGAGGGGGTTGACGACGCGCTTTCCAGCCAGCCCGGAATATCGTTTGCAGGCGGTTGTGAGGGTGAAGATGGTTGCTCATCCCCCAGGTCGCGCAACCAGTCTGGCACGTCTTCCGCCTGGCTGCCAGCAGAACTTTCTGAGGAGGTTGTCGAGGCGCTTTCCAGCCAACCCGGGCTATCATCTGCGGATCCACCTGTTGCCACTGGCGTGTCTGCCTCACCAAGACTGCTCAACCAATCGGGCACATCACTGCCTGAAGATCGCGTAGTTTCGCTGACTTCACTCAGCCAACCCGATGTGTCCGCCGATGATTGGGGTGATGCGTCGGCTTCAGCTTCCAGCCATGACGACTGCGGCAAAGGAGACGCCGGAGCATCAGGCAGTGACGCGCCTGCATCAGACGGGCGGGGCGGGAGCGGGACGCCACGAAGCCATGCAGGAAGATGTTCGTTTGAATTGGATGGATTATGACTCACGGCACCTCTGCCTAACGGTCGAGATATGGCTGATCAAAGCCGAGCAATACCCGCACGCCAGCGACGAGCGCGCCAAGCGCGCTGCCAAGCAGCAGCCCGCGCGCCCCGGCCAACACCAGGTAATCATTTACCCAGCGCACGCCTTCGCCGAGGTACGGCAGCGCTTCTACCTGCGGCAGCCCAGCGGCGAGCAGCACCACAAGCCCTACCAGCGTGATCACCAGCGCATCAGCGGTACGGCGCTGCACCGCGCGCAACGCAGCGCTCAGGCTGAAGAATGCGAGCAGCGCCAGAAATGCTGCGGCAAGCGGCTGGTAAATGGCATTAAATAGGTCAAGGACTGGTGGATCGATCAACTGCGGAAACAAAATGTAGCCATTCGCGGTGAAACCAATAATGGTTCCGCTCACGATGACGACAATCATGGACAGCAATAGCACGACGCTGTAGCCCCAATCGGCCTGCCGCCGCATGATGCGCATGAGATGCGTGATGGCGACGCTCAGGAGCCCGACAATCAGGGCCAGCGCGGCAAGCGTCGCCGCCCAATTAACAAGCAAACGGGCAAGCGCATCGACACCGGGGATAGTTGCAGCGAAATCGACCAGTACAATGACGCCGACAACGCCAGCAATAAGGGTGGCAAGTAATCGTTTCAGATCGCGGAACAGCATCCCATACTCCGCAGCATGCTAGGCACCGAGCGGCAGTCCAAGCGCAGCCAGCACCAGCAACACCAGAACAGCAAGAATAACGACGGTGCGCAGGACATCTTGTGTGAGCAGGCGCGCGGATGGTTGCGGCGCGCGCGCAAGATAGGCTTCCGCGGCAAAGATTTCTTCGCCGATCAAGGTGCCATCCGCAGTGAGATACATCAACGGCAGAGCGGTTGTCGTGGCCGCGCCTGCAACCTGCGGAATACCATCTTGCGCGCCGACCTCGCCTGCCAGCAAAAACTCTTGCCCAAAGCTGCCGATCAACTGGCTCGCTTCCAGCGGCTGGCGACCGTAGAGCGTTGTCACGCCCGACGCGTATGCCATGGGATCTTGGTGCGCCAGCAATTGCACATTGACTGGATTGTAATCCTGCCCAAGCCCGGCCCGCTGGTATGCCTGCCGCAGGAAGCCACGCAGCGCAAGGTGCGCGACCGCATCACCGCTACTGGCAAGCACTGGCGCGCCGTTCAGCGCCGCCTCAGTCGCCACGCGCTCGGCAGCCAGCAACCCGGCCACGGTCTCTACTGTAGAGGTGCGCTGGCCGACTGCGCCACTGCCGGGCGACAGGTGAATCGCGCGCCCGGTTTCCGCGCCACGTTCAAGCGCGCGGCGCATGGGCGCGAGCGCGCGCAAGGGCCTGCGGTAGATCGGGCGCGTACCTTTCGCGGCACGCTGGTGATGCACCAGGCTTAAAATAGCAACGGTGAGGACGGTTAAAAGCAGGAGCCAGGTTTCCTGAGGAAGCGCCAATGGCACAAGAGGCCTCGCACAATTCTTTACAAGAAAAAGCCATATGACTGCATCGAGTGTAGCCTATAAGATATTATTTGTCAACTATCGCGCTGGTCCACCATGTGATGTAGTACCTTCCAGCCGTACTCATCGTCGAGCGCGGCGACATACGCGCGCCAGCGGCTATGGGGCAAAAACGGCTGCGCGAACAAAGCAACCTGGCTTGCCATGACACCAAGCGGCGCGACTACGTCCAGCAGCATGCGCGCGGGAACGAGCAGGCGTCGCCGCGACAATGTATCGGCAAGCTCTTGAAGCACCTGTATACGTTGGTCGTTGTTCATAGGAATAAAGGAACCAGGGAACTGAGGAACCAGGAGAAACTCATGGAAACTCACCAGTTCCTCCCAGTTCTTTAGTGTTGTGTCAGGTTATCAACCTGTCATGGACTCTCTGTTTCTCGGCTCACGATAAATGTCTGTGTCAAGCATGATTGTGACCGGGCCGTCGTTCACCAGCGCCACCTGCATGTGCGCGCCAAACACGCCACTTTCAACATGAAGCCCATGCGCGCGCATGGCTTCCATGAATGACTCGACCAGTGGCGCGGCAATCGTTGGTGGTGCCGCGCCAGCGAAGCCTGGCCGCCGCCCGCGCCGCGTATCTGCATACAGCGTGAATTGTGATACCACCAGCGCCTGCCCGCCAGCATCCACAAGCGAGCGATTAAAACGCCCGTCTTCATCGGGAAAGATGCGCAGTTGCGCTGTTTTATCGGCCAGCATGGTGGCCTCGGCGGTGCCATCATCCGGGCCGACCCCCAATAATATCAACAATCCTTGTCCTATTTGTCCGACAACACTGCCGTCAACGACAACAGATGCTTCACTCACGCGTTGTATCAATGCCCTCATGATGCTAGCTTGTGTGCATGCCGTTATTCAAATGCGCGAAAACGATTCGTCCGGTCTGTGTCTGATAAATGCGGGTGACCACCGCCGAGACTTTGCGCCCCACCAGCTGGCGCGCATCCTCGACAACAATCATGGTGCCGTCGTCGAGAAACGAGATACCCTGTTCGCGCTCGCGGCCCACATCGCGGATGACGACCTCGATATCCTGGCCGGGAAGCACGGGCGGGCGCACGGCGTCGGTCAGTTGGTTGAGGCTCAGCACCTTGACGCCCTGAAGCCCGGCAAC
>DASTWM010000145.1:0-6744 GCA_035765855.1 Roseiflexaceae bacterium | reverse complement strand
GACGTGGTGAACAAGGCGATCGCCTGAGTGTCAGCTCGGAAGCGCATCCATGACTATTGACACAGTTGCGTGAAAAGTTACAAACTGTTTCGGCAGCGAGGGAAGGGAGTGCGGAAACAGGAGTGGGAGCCAGCGGAGTTGAGGAAGATCGGGCGCAATACCCGTTCGAATAACCAACCGCTGAGTGCTGCGTAGCAGGGGAGTCAATCGAAAGCTTGGAATTTGCAGGGCGCTGCCGCCTTGCGCGCGAGAGTGTGGCTCGCAGATTGATCGCGGCCACCTGTCGTGCCGGGCGGGGTGTTGTCCACGATACGGGGGTGAGCATGGATGCACCATTGGCAGGGTGTAGCGGCGAAGAAAGCAGGCGCCTGCCCGACGAATCGGCTGGTGAGTCAAGTTCCACCGATTATTTCCTGTCGGGGTTGGTGCTGCTTGTCCAGTTCCATGGCATTGCAGCCGATGCCGCGCAACTGCGTCACGCTGCCGGGCGCGGTAACGAACCTTTTGACGAGCCGGCGCTGCTGCTGGCCGCCAAAGGTTTGGGGCTGAAAGCCAAGGTCATCCACCAGTCTCCTGAGCGACTGGATCGAGTAGCGCTACCTGCCCTGGCGCTGCGGAGCGATGGCGGCGCCTTTGTCGTGGCCAAAGCGAGCGATGACAAGGTGCTGATTCAGGACCTCGGACAGCGCCGTCCAGTCGTACTTTCCCGCGCAGAGTTTCTGTCCCGCTACGAAGGGCGTCTGCTCGTTGTCGCTTCACGCGCCTCGTTGCTGGCCGAACTGGCTCGATTCGACTTCAGCTGGTTCATTCCGGCCGTTGTGAAGTACCGCAAGCTGTTGCTGGAAGTGCTTGCCGTCTCCTTCTTCCTGCAGTTGTTCGCGCTGGTCACGCCGCTGTTTTTCCAGGTGGTGATGGACAAGGTGCTGGTCCATCACGCGATGACCACCCTGGAGGTCATCACGATCGCGTTGGTCGGAATTACGGTTTTCAATGCGGTGCTGTCCGGCTTGCGTACCTACGTTTTTGCGCACACCAGCAGCCGTATTGACGTCGAGCTTGGCGCCAGGTTGTTCCGCCACGTGCTCGCATTGCCACTTGCGTATTTCGAGTCCCGCCGTGTGGGCGACACGGTCGCCCGCGTTCGCGAACTGGAAAACATCCGCAACTTTCTTACCGGTCAGACGCTCACCTCGGTGCTGGACTTGCTGTTCACGGTCGTGTTCCTGGCAGTGATGTTTTTTTACAGCGGCTGGTTGACCCTGATCGTGCTGATCTCGCTGCCGCTGTACGCGATCTGGTCGGCGGCCATAACGCCCAGCCTGCGCGCGCGACTCAACGAAAAGTTCCTGCGCAGCGCCGATAATCAGGCCTTCCTGGTCGAAGCCATCACTGGGATCGGCACCGCCAAGGCCATGGCAGTGGAACCGCGCATGACCCGCACCTGGGACAACCAGTTGGCGGGTTACGTCAGTGCGGGATTCCGTGTCACCAAACTGGCCAACATCGGCCAGCAGGGCGTGCAATTGCTGCAGAAGCTGGTCAGCGCGGCGATCATCTACTGGGGCGCCCAGATGGTGATCGAGGGAACGCTCTCGGTGGGTGAATTGATCGCCTTCAACATGCTGGCGGGGCAAGTCGCCGCCCCGATCGTCCGGCTTGCGCAGTTGTGGCAGGACTTCCAGCAGGTCGGCATTTCCGTCGAGCGCTTGGGCGACATTCTCAACACGCGGACGGAAACCATCGGAAGCCGCCTGGCATTGCCGCCGATCAAGGGACGAATCAGTTTCGAGAATCTGGGCTTCCGCTATCGCCCGGATACGGCCGAGGTGCTCGCGGACATCAATCTCGACATCAGACCGGGGGAAGTCGTCGGCATCGTAGGGCGTTCTGGCTCCGGCAAGAGCACGCTCACAAAGCTGGTCCAGCGGCTTTACGTACCCGAGCGTGGGCGTGTGCTGATTGACGGCAACGACCTTGCACTTGCAGACCCGGCCTGGCTGCGCCGCCAGCTGGGTGTCGTGTTGCAGGAGAACTTCCTGTTCAACCGCAGTGTCCGCGAAAACATTGCGTTGGCCGATCCCGGCATGTCGCTGGAGCGTGTCATCCATGCCGCCCAACTGGCGGGCGCACATGAATTCATCCTGGACCTGCCGGAAGGTTATGACACCCTGGTTGGTGAACAAGGCGCCAATCTCTCCGGCGGTCAGCGGCAGCGCATCGCCATCGCACGCGCGTTGGTGAGCGATCCCAGGATACTGATTTTCGACGAAGCCACCAGCGCGCTGGATTACGAATCCGAGCAGGCGGTGATGTCCAACATGCGAGCTATCTGCAAGGGGCGCACCGTGCTGATCATCGCGCATCGGCTGTCCACGGTTCGCCACGCGGATCGCATTGTGGTGCTGGACAAGGGTCGTATTGTCGAAACGGGTGCGCCGCAAGCACTACTCGAACAATCGCAGGGCCACTTTGCCCATCTGCATCGGTTGCAGCAGGGACAGGGGGCGGCCGCATGAAGGTCAGTCGCTTGCAAGCGCTGCTGGACATCTGCCGGCGCTACGGCCGCGTGTTGCAGGCGGCATGGAAGGATCGCCACAGCCTCGATCCGCTCAAGCGATCCGCGGACGAACTGGCGTTCCTGCCCGCGCACCTGGAGCTGACCGACACGCCGTTATCGCCGCTTCCGCGCTGGAGTGCGCGCATCATCATGGTGTTGTTCGCATTGGCGCTGTTATGGGCATGCATCGGTAAACTCAACATCGTCGCGGTGGCGCCGGGCAAAACGGTCACACTCGGCCGCACCAAGGTCATCCAGCCGCTGGAAACTTCCGTGGTGCGCAGAATCCTTGTGCGCGATGGGCAACAGGTGCGCAAGGGCGATCTGTTGCTGGAACTGGATGCCGTGGGCGTCGAAGCGGACGCTGGCAAGGCCGCCGAGTCGCTGGCCGATGCGCGCCTGGTTGATGTTCGGACCAGCGCATTAATTCGTGCCTTGGACACCGGAGGTCCGCCCCGGTTGGCCGAACCCACTCTTGCGGGAACCGGCTCGCCAGCGGGCGGTGCTTCTGCGATACATGCAGCAGGGGTGCGCCTGGACGCGATCGGTACGTCCGCAGCCAAGGCCGGCGCACCGGCGCCCGGGGTCATGGCCCCTGTAGGAGCGCGCCTGCGCGTGACCGGCGTTTCAGCGGGCAATGCAGGAGCCAGCTTGCTGGCGACCTCGCCCTTGTCCATGGAGAAACTCCAAGCCGCCCAGCAACAAACCATCAGCGAATTCGCGGCCTTCATGGCCCAGAAGCAGGGGCTTGAAGCCAGCGTCGCCCAGAAACAGGCCGAACTGCAAACCACGATAGCCGCCATCGCGCCGTTGCAGCACTACGCCGACATTTCGCGCGAGCGTCTGGACGAATACGAAAAGCTCATCGGCAAGGGCTACGTTTCCCGCCAGGAATATCTGGCCCGCAAGCAGGAGCTGATCAATGCGGACCGGGACGCCGCTTTGCAGCAGCATCATCGCACCGAGCTGGTTGCCGCGCTCGCCGCCGCCAAGGAACAACTGGCCGCCACCGTGGCCGATGCGCGCAAGCAATGGCTGGACGAACAGCGCCAGGCACGCGATCAGATTCAACAATCAGCATTGGACGTGGAGCGCGCGAAACAACGCGGTGCGTTGATGCAATTGCGCGCTCCGGTGGACGGCACGGTGCAGCAACTGATCGTGCACACCATTGGCGGGGTGGTCACGCCCGCACAAAGCCTGATGTCCATTGTTCCGACTCGGACCAGCTTCGAAATCGAGGCGCAAGTACTGGACAAGGACATCGGGTTCGTCAAGCAGGGGCAGCCGGTGGTGGTGAAGCTCGAGACTTTCCCTTACACCCGCTATGGCTATCTCACGGGAACCATCGAATCGGTTTCCCATGATGCCGCGCAGGACGACAAGCTCGGCTTGGTATTCCCGGCGAGGATCAAGCTGGACGATGACACGCTGAGCATTGACGGAACGAAGGTACGCATCACCGCGGGCATGGGCGTGAGCGCGGAAATCAAGACCGGGCAGCGGCGCGTGATTGATTATCTGCTCAGTCCGCTGGAGACCCATGTGGATGAGGCGATGCGGGAGCGGTAATCCACGATTTGAAAAAAACCAACGCTAGATCGATAAAAAGCTCACCATGAAATCAAACAATCAGCTTATGTTGTCAACTTGGAGTGCGTTAACCATTATTGGGCTGCCAGTTGCTTATCTGTCGCGTCTGCTAGCGATGAATGTAACGCTAATAGCTTGCCGCTCATCAAACTTGGGGACGGGGCCGGCTGTGGTGTACGTGAGTTTTATGACTATATTCATTATTCCGTTTTTTATATTCAAAAACAGAAAACATCAGTTTCAATATACATTGAAATCCATGGTCCCTTCGCAACATATTGTAGGAGCTATGCTGGTGTCAGCAATGCTTGGAATTATAGGACTAATAATACCTTATTTGCTTATTTGTGCTTCTGAGAAGAGTCAGCCTGGAAGACTCTTATTCTTAGTACAAGCGCTGAAGGGTTCTTGGCTTGGGCTTGCAATCGTGGGATCGTGGTTGGTCTTTGTGACCTACGCGGGGCTCATGGTCTTTTTTTCAGTAATTCCGGCACTCAAAGTAAAATTACAATCACGGCAGTGAGCGAAAGGAGATGTTATGGAGACTATGTCGCTTAACGAGTTTCAGGAATGGGTGAACAGGTACGTTGATTTCACCGATGCTTTCACTTCTGGATACAACGCAAGTTATGAGGCCTCCATTAAGGCTGGCGGCGATACTTTGAAGGCAACCTTGGATGGGTTACAAGGCGGTTTTCAAAGTACCGTTGACTACGCAACTCTTAACGCGCAACGTGCGGCTGCCGCCGGTGATTCTGCTCTTGCTGATATTTATAAGGCAATGTCGGACGATTATTTGCAACAAGCATCAGAAATCACCGACAAAAAGATTTCAAGTTGGCAAGAATTTAATGATTTTCGTAATACGGCTACTCAATCCTTGGACGAGGGGCTTGGGTCGGTTGGGCGAGCAGCACTTGAGAAGCTTGGGCCGCTTGCTGATGGCTTGAACATGGGATACGAAGCGTACCAAGGTGATTGGGAAGGTCTGGGCGAAAGTGCATCAGGTGCGTTACTTGGTGCGTTGGTAACTTCCGAAGCGGTTCTGTCTGCTGGCGTTGTTGCGGCAACGCTAGTTGCGTTGGGGCCAGTAATGGGAGCTGTGTTAGTTGGTGCGGCGGCAGTGGGCGCAGTGTGGTTGGGGGGTAAACTTTGGGATTGGTCAGAATCACTTAGGGATCAACTTGAACTATCTCTTACCGATCTAATTGAAACGCTCGCTGGAGGCTTCAAGGACAACACCTACCGCATCGTCCGCTACGATCCGCTGGCGCTGGATTTGAACGGCGATGGCGTGATTTCCACTGCCAAGGAAAACGACTACCAAGGCGCGCTGTTCGATGAGGATGGCGACGGCATCAAGACCGCCACCGGCTGGATCGGGCCGGACGACGGCCTCCTAGTGCGCGATCTCAAGGGCAATGGCCAGATTGATTCGGGCGCCGAACTGTTCGGCGAGCAGACCGTACTGTCCGATGGCACCAAGGCTTCGGATGGCTTCGCGGCACTCGCCTCCCTGGATTCCAATGGCGATGGGGTAGTGGATCCGAACGATCCCGGCTTCTCGACGCTGCGCGTGTGGCGGGATGCCAATGGCAACGGCATCACCGACGCCGGCGAACTGTTGTCCTTGAGCAATCTCGGTATCACCAGCTTCTCGGTGGCCAAAACGCTCACCAACACGTTGGTTGACGGCGGCAATTTGCTTTACAGCGGCAGCTTCACAAAGGCCAACACCGACGGCACGACCGCTGCCGGGGTGATGGGCGACTTCAACTTCAATAACGACACCATCCACAGTCAGTACACCGATCAGATCGCGGTGCCGGACGATATCGCCGCGCTGCCGGACATGCAGGGCATTGGCACGTTACGCAGCCTGCACGAGGCGGCAGCCTTGTCGCCGGCACTGGCGGCGGACTTGAAGGCTTTCGCAGCGGCAACCACGCGCGCGGATCAGATGGCAATACTTGATACCTTGCTGTTCGACTGGGCCAAGACCAGCCCGAAGTACCGCGACGACGGAATCAAGGAATACATCTACGGTGCTGTAGAAGACGATAGCTCGGGCAACATTATTTATTTGCGCCCAGGCGAAGTAATGGCACCCGACACCGGTACCTGGCTTGATGACGCGACCACCCGCGAGATCCGCGTTGCTCAGGCCGTATTGGGCGAAGACGAAGGCGTCAACATGTGGTGGGAAGACACCAACATCCCCCAATATTCCAAGATTTATGACACGTTCGCTCAAGGCGTGTACACATCGCTTGCCGGTCAGAGCCGTTTGAGTGGTTACATCAATTCTGTTGGCATCCAGTGGTCGGACGATTCGGATGGTGTCAGCTTCGATTTCTCTACCGCCATTTCGCAACTCAAGGCCAAATTTGCTTCCGATGAGCTGGTTGGCATCTCCGATCTGATTGATCTGCTCCAGGGGGTTCAGCTCTTCTCGGATAACAAGGGCTCGTTCAGCACATTACTGAGTGACGAGCTGAACAAGATAGATGCTGATGGGCTGGACGGTGCACTGAAGGATCTTTACAGCGACTATGCTGGGGCACAGGGCGCATGGACTTTCACATCGTCCTCGG
>DASTWM010000144.1:0-13371 GCA_035765855.1 Roseiflexaceae bacterium | reverse complement strand
AGCAGAAAGAGTTGGTGCGCATCACCGCCTTCTGGATCGAGACGTGGCTGCGCTCGCAGTACAAATCGATCGACATTCGCTACATCGTCCACGACGCGGCGGCCAAAGAAGTGGACCAGAACACGTTCTACCATCTGCGCGAGGGCGGCGGCACCAAAATCTCATCGGCCTACAAGCTCTGCCAGCGCATGATCGAGGAGCGCTACCCGCCCGACGAATGGAATATTTATCCGTTCCATTTTTCCGACGGCGACAACTGGGGCGGCGGCGACACGCGCGAATGCGTTGAAATTCTGCGCGCGCAGCTGCTGCCAAAGGCGAACCAGTTTTGCTACGGGCAGGTGCGCTCGCTGTATGGCTCGGGCCGCTTCGCCCATGATCTCGATGACTACCTTGGCCGCGAGGAGAACCTGGTGATCGCCGAAATCGCTGACCGCGATGACATCTACGATGCGATCAAGGAATTTCTTGGCAAAGGAAAGTAATAGGATAGATATGAGTTTTGCGTTATGAGTTTTGAGTTCGTATTGGTTCTCATAACTCATAACTCGTAGCTCATAACTCATAACTCTATGAAAAATACACGACTGCCACCTGAACTACAGACTGCCTGGGAGGAGATCGAGCAGCATGCCAGGAATTATGGCCTCGATTTCTTCCCGATTATCTACGAAGTGCTCGACTACCGCACGCTCTATGAGACGGCGGCGCTGGGCGGCTTCCCGACGCGCTACCCGCACTGGCGCTTCGGCATGGACTACGATCAATTGATCAAAGGCCATGTCTGGCTTGGCTCGACGATCTACGAGATGGTGATCAACACCAATCCGTCGTATGCGTACCTGCTCGAAGGCAACGAGATGGTGACGCAGAAGATGGTCATGGCGCACGTCACTGGCCATGTCGATTTCTTCAAGAACAACATGTGGTTTGCCCACACAAACCGCAAAATGCTCGACGCCATGGCGAACCACGCCGCGCGCATCCAGCGCATTGTCGATCGCTACGGCTACGAAATGGTCGAGGATTTCATTGATACATGCCTGTCGCTCGAAAACCTGATTGACTATCACGCACCGTATATCCGGCGTGCTGATGCGCAAACGCCTGTGCCAATCGTTGACGAGCAGGAGACTGACGTGGTCGAGGGATTGCGGGTCGACCGTCCATACATGAAGTCATACATCAACCCGCCAGAGTTCCTTGAGGAGCAGCGCCATCGGATAGAAGAAGAGCGCATGAAGGCGCGCCATTTCCCGGAAAGCCCACAGAAGGATATTTTGCTGTTTCTGATGAACTACGCGCCGCTGGAGCGCTGGCAGCACACCGTCCTGGAGATCATCCGCGACGAAGCGTATTATTTCGCGCCGCAGGGCATGACCAAGGTACTGAACGAGGGATGGGCCAGTTTTTGGCACACCACGATCATGACCGAGAAAGCCTTGAAGGACGACGAAGTCATAGATTTCGCTGACCATCACTCCGGCGTGGTCGCGGTGCATCCGGGGCGGCTGAACCCGTACAAGCTCGGCCTGGAGTTGCTGCGCGATATCGAAGATCGCTGGAACAAGGGCAAGTTCGGCAAAGAGTACGAGCAGTGCGAAGATATCGCTGTCAAGAAGAACTGGGACCAGCAGCTTGGTCTCGGACGGCAGAAACTCTTTGAGGTGCGGCGTTTATATAACGACGTAACATTTATCGACGAGTTCCTGACGCCGGAGTTTGTCATGGAGAACAAGCTGTTCAGCTTCCGGTACAACCGCGACACCGATTTCTATGAAATTGCCTCGCGCGAGTTTCAGGAGGTGAAAGAGAAACTGTTGTTCCGGATGACGAACTTTGGGCAGCCGTTTATCTATGTCGAGGATGGCAATTACCACAACCGTGGCGAGTTGTACATGCGCCATCGTCATGAAGGCGTCGACCTCAAGATGGACTATGCCCGCGAGACCATGCGTAATATTCACCGCATCTGGACGCGCCCGGTGCATCTTGAAACAAGTGTGGACGATAAGCGGCGACTTATTTCATTTGATGGCAAGGATTTCGCTGAACGTAAGATAGATTAAGCACGAATACATCATACAGTGACGGCATATCATCAGCCATCCATGGTCAGTGGTCAGTCGTCGAGGGGAGCAACAGATGAGCATCGGTACACACCTGACTGAGCGGTTACGCGCCATGGCAGCCGCGCATGGGGATACACAGGGTTTGCTGCACGATGAACACGGCCAGCGGTTGGTGGTGGCTGACGGCGCGACGCAGGCCATGCTGTCATTTGCCGACCATGATCGCTATAGCGTCACGCTGCGCACGCTGAAAATTGGTGCCGGGCAGCTTGCCGGCGATGATGTGCGGGCTTACTTCAGCGCAACGGCTGCCGAAATTATCCGCCGCCTGAGCTTTCTGGAGGAGCCTTTGGCCGTCTGGGAATTGGACGGCGGCCAACAGTTGGCCCAGCTTCGCTCCTCGCCGCCGGAGCGCATGGGCGAGGAAGTGAGCTACTGGGAGGTGGCGCTGACGGCCGGCGAGCAGCCTGCGGCGCAGATCAGCCGCTACCGCTGGGCACCCGGCTGCGTCGAGCGCGAGTTGGTGGCCTACCCGGCGACGTTCGGGCTGGTCGCGCGCATGGCCGATGGGTTGGCCGAAGCGCTGCAAACAATCGCGTAATAACATCGTTTCGTCGGTTACGGGCCGCGGGTGGGGTATCATGCTCTGCGCGCGGCTTTGTGTTGTTGCTGCGCACCTTGTATCATCACCGCCCTTCATGGCACCGGGAGCAGCAGCACCGGTTGCGGCACTGGCAGCAGATTTACAGATGCGTAGATCGGCGCCCAGCGCTCAATGACGTAGCGTGGCACCGAGGCATACACGACTGCCTGATCATTGCGAGTCCAGCCAATAACATGGTAGGTCAAAAAGGTGTGATCCGGGTTGAAGGTAAAGCCAGTCGGGCGGAGCAGCCGGTTGCTTCCTGCCGCGTGTATGCCCTCCCAATCGGCCCACAGCCGTTCATGGCGGGCATACACATCGTCATCAACCGCCACTTTAGCGTACGGTACAGCAGGATGCACGAGGGGGGTGGTCACACCGACGGCGCGGAGGCGTGCCTGGAATTCCCCCGGATCCAATGATGCACTGTAGAAGACCAGGTTGTGATCGGGCCGGGCAAACGGATCAGGTGCAAGCACCACGGCAGCCGTAGCGGCAATGATGATGTGTTGTGCATCATGGAGAATGTCCTGCGGTGCAGTCGCGAGAGTATCTGCGTATTGCCAATGCACGAATACCCGGCGACCACTCGGCACATCCATCAGCACATACCTTTGCCCTTTGACAAGCGCCAACACCAGATCAGTAGTAAGGAACCACAGATTGCTGGCGGCCGGGTCATTACCCCAGGTCGGATCGAACGGCAAGAGCTGCCGTTCACCGGTCGTGAGGTCCAGACGGTAGGTCGTGGCGGGGGCAGCGTGCTCGGTAATTAGCAGGTAGCGCCCATCGCCCGACATCGCCTCGACTTCCGGCCAGCGGCAGGCGGGGGCCAGCACGGTGAACTCACGATAGCGCACCTGTTCGCTGCCCGGCGGGCTGTGGCACTGAAGCAGGTATTGCAGAACCAGGTTACTGCGCCCCCACCAGCCGTAGCAGTAGCCGGTGTACAGCGTGCTGAGCACGACCAGCAGTGCCAACGCGCTCACTAGCGGCCAGCGCACTCGACGTGGCAGGGAGGTCCATGTGTTTATCATAGATGTGTGACAGAAATGTACATGCATCACGAACAGGTTTTCGTGCCTATCAATAGTGTACCATGCGCACGCACATCGATGAATTGAGGCGAAGTGCGTTGCAGCCGTACCACACAGATGGCGAAGCATGCCGCTGCTATCTTGCGGTATACTGATACCTCTAAATCAGATTATCAGTAATCGTGAACGAAGAACGAACAATTGCGCATGCCCTGCACTGGGCCACAGAATACCTTCAAGCGAGCAGCGCGACTCCGCGCCTCGACGCCGAGGTGCTGCTCGCGCATGTGCTGGGCTGGGGTCGCGCCCGGCTGCTGAGTGAGCGTCAGGCGCTGCTCGATACTGAACAGTATGCTCGCTTCGAGCAATTGGTCGAGCGGCGGGCGTGGCTTGAGCCGGTGGCCTACCTCGTCGGGCATCGCGAATTCTACGGGCGCGACTTCGTGGTGACGCCGGCCGTACTCGTGCCGCGCCCCGAAACGGAGTTGCTGGTCGAGCGCGCGCTGGCATGGGCGCGCGGGCGGCAAGGCAGGCCGCTGACGATTGCTGATATTGGCACGGGCAGCGGCATCATCGCCGTGACGCTTGCGGCGGAGTTGCCGGACGCCCATGTGTACGCCACCGATCTGTCAACGAATGCGCTGGAAGTCGCCGCCCGCAATGCAGAACGCCATGGCGTTGCCGCGCAGGTGGCCTTGTTGCGCGGCGATCTCCTTGAGCCGTTGCCGGAGCCAGTGGATTTGCTGGTCAGCAATCCGCCCTACACGGTGCTGGCCGAGATTGACGAGAACGTGCGCCGCCATGAGCCGCACATGGCGCTTGACGGCGGCCCTGACGGTCTGGCTATGTACCGGCGATTGCTGGCCGCTGCGCCCGCTCATCTTGCGTCAGGCGGCGCACTGATGCTGGAAATCGGCGCGACACAGGGCGCGGCAGTGGCGGCCCTGGCGCGGCAGCATTTCCCCGGCGCGACCGTGACAGTGCGACAGGATCTGGCTGGATGGGATCGCGTGGTCGAAATTGTGACAAGCTGACATCATAATGAGCGGACGAGCGGATGAGCGCAGAGCGGATGAACACGGCTTGTACACTTTAACCTTGCGTTCTACGCTTTACGCTCTACATTCTACAACAATCGCTTAGGAGGACAAGTGACCTATCAACTTCTTGCATTGGACCTCGATGGAACCGTCATGGGGCCAGAACTGATCATCTCGGATGCCGTGCGGCAGGCCATCGCGGCGGCGCAGCAGCGCGGCGTGCGGGTGACGCTGGCGACCGGGCGCATGTTCGGTGCCTCGCTGCCGTTCGCCCAATTGCTCAACGTGCATACGCCCATTATTTGCTACCAGGGCGCGATGGTGCGGCATCCGATCACTGGCGAGATATACCACCACGTCGCCATGCCGGGCGAGCTTGCGGCTGAAGCCGTGCGTATGCTGCTGGCGCAAGATATTTTTGTAATCGCCTATATTGACGAGAAGCTATGTATCGCGGAGCGGCGGCCCGAACTCGATCTGTACCAGCGGTTCCACCCGGAAGGCGCGCATGTGGTCGTTGCGGATGATCTGGCGACCATGGTGCAGGAAACGCCGCCGACCAAGCTCCTGTTCGTTGCCCAGCCGCCGGTGGTCGAGCGCGAGTTGGCGCGCCATGGCGAGCGCTTCAGCGGCCAGCTTTCGGTGGTGCGCTCGCACGAACTCTTTGGCGAATTAACCGCGCTCCATGTCAGCAAAGGCGCGGCGCTCGAAGCGCTGGCACGCGACTTGAACATTGCCCGCGAGGATGTGATCGCGATTGGCGATCAGGAGAACGATCTTTCCATGATTAGCTGGGCCGGGCTTGGTTTGGCGATGGGCAATGCCATTCCGGAAGTGCAGGCGGCGGCAGCGGCGGTATTACCCACTGTTCATGAGAACGGCGTGGCCTTTGCGATCCAGCGCTATATTCTTGAAAAAGAGTAAAAATGCCTGTTGCATGCCGTAAAGCCATCCGCTATAATGACGCACGCTTTAGCAACATGTGAGCGTAAAAAAAC
Organism: Roseiflexaceae bacterium; assembly: GCA_035765855.1. Taxonomy (GTDB): domain Bacteria; phylum Chloroflexota; class Chloroflexia; order Chloroflexales; family Roseiflexaceae; genus DASTWM01. The sequence goes on along the minus strand of DASTWM010000144.1, from coordinate 7,581 downwards.
AGGCCAGAGTTGAAAAACCCTGGCCTGTTTTTTCCGAAAGAAGCGTGAACGGTTAGCGCGTTTTCTGCGCGGTGCGCAGGCAGCGCGTGCAGAGCTTGAGTTGAACGGGCGTGCCGTCGATCACAAGTGTTGCCTTCTGGATGTTTGGCTTGAAGACCCGGTTCGTCTTGGGCGCGCGGCGGAACCAGCCACCACCACCCTGGTGCTGAATGCTGCGCCCGAACGAAGGGCCTTTGCCACAAACTTCACACTTTGCCATGATGATACAACCTCCTCGGCATGAACCGAGCAATTCGATTTAGTGCGGAACGCATTTGGCATGAACTATAGCATAAGCGAGGCAGCTTGGCAAACAGCAATACTATACATGAAAACAACCCGGCGCAGCGGGGCATGCCTGCCGGGAAAATCGAGGTTCGCCCGCAGGCGATTGCGCGCGTGGCGGCCTGCGCAGCCGTGCGCGTGGAAGGCGTGGTCGGCCTGGTGCGTCGCCTGCCGGTGGAGGTGACAGTGCCAGTGCTGGCTGAAGAGCATGTGTATCACGGCGCGGAGGCACGCGTTCGCAACGATCATGTGAGCGTTGACGTGTACGTGGTGCTGCGCTACGGCGCGCCGCTGGCTGAAATTGCACAGCGCGTCGAAACCGAGGTGCGCGCTGCGATTGAACGGGCGCTTGGGCCACTGGAAACAACCGTCCATGTGCGGATTCAGGGTGTCCGATAGCCTAATATGAGCTACAATAGAAAGCGTAGCAACGTAGGTAGTAGCATTTGAAATCAGCCATGTTCACGACAAACAGATGACGACAAGCAGATCACAGGCGCATTGCTGGAGCGGCGCGGAGCTTCTTGATGCCTTCCGTGCCAGCGCGCGCTGGCTGGAGCAGCACGTCGCGCTGCTCAACGCGCTCAATGTTTTTCCTGTGCCCGACGGCGACACCGGCACCAATATGTCGCTGACGCTGAACGGCGCAGTTCATGAGGTCGCCCCCGATGCCTCGTGCGCGGTGGTGGCCGAGCGCGTCGGCTACTGGGCGCTCATGCGCGGGCGCGGCAACTCGGGCATCATCCTGTCGCAGGTTTTGCGCGGCTGGGCGCAGGGGTTAGCCGGCCATGGGGAAATGGGCGCGGCCGAGTTTGCCGCCGCGCTTGCCCATGCCAGCGCTGCCGCCACCAAAGCGGTGCTCAAGCCGGTGGAAGGCACCATGCTGACGGTCATTCGCGAGGCCAGCGAGGCCGCCCAGGCGGCGGTGCAGCCGGGCGCGACGCTGGAGGTCGCGCTGGCTGCCGCGGTGCAGCGGGCGCATGAAACGGTGCAGCGCACGCCGTCCTTGCTTCCAACATTGCGCGAGGCGGGCGTGGTGGATGCCGGCGCGCAAGGGCTGCTGTTCGTGTTGGAAGGCATGCTGCGCTTTCTGCGCGGCGATACGCTGGAGGCACCGCACGCCGCCGAGCCATCGCCGGGGGGCGTTGCGTTCGAGGATGTGCATGGCCCCGACGATTTTGGCTACTGCACCAATTTTATAATTAGCGGCTCGGCCATGCCGTTCAATGACATTCGCGCGGCGCTTGCGGCCATGGGGCAGTCGGTGGTGGTCGGCGGCGATGGGCAGATGATCAAGGCGCACCTGCACCTGCTGCGGCCCGGCGACGCGCTGAACTATGCCGTGCAGTGGGGCGCGCTATCGAATATTGAAATTACCAACATGGATTTGCAGCGCGCCGAGTTGCACCACACGACCGAGGCTGGACATGATGAGCCAGACGCGGAGGTTAGGCCGATTGGCATCGTGGCGGTGCTGCAAGGCGCTGGCTTTGCCGCGATTGCGCAGAGCCTCGGCGCTGGCGCGGTGATCGACGGCGGCGCGACCATGAACCCCAGCACAGCTGATCTGCTTGCAGCTATCGAGAATCTGCCACAGCACGAGGTGATTGTGCTGCCGAACAACCGTAATATCTTCATGGCGGCGGAGCAAGCCGCGCAACTCAGCGAAAAGAAGGTCGCGGTCGTGCCGTCGCGCACAGCGCCGCAAGGGCTGGCCGCGCTGCTGCGCTTCAACGCGCAGGCCGACTTCGATGCGAATGTTAACACCATGACCAATGCGCTTCACGACGTTGTGACCGCCGAAATCACGACGGCGGTGCGCGACGCGACTGTTGACGGCGTGGTGGTGCGGGCAGATCAAACGATTGGCCTGCTCGACGGTGTGTTGATCGTGGCCGCCGATTCAGTTGAAAATGTGGTGGACATGCTGCTCGACCGCATGGATTTGGCCGAGCGCGAAATTATCACAATGTATTATGGTTCTGCTGTAAATCGAGATCAGGCGGCTGCGCTTGCCCGGCACATTGAAACCCGCTTTGCTGACTTTGGGGATGTCGAGGTGCAGGCGGGCGGCCAGTCCTTGTATCAGTACGTGTTGTCTGCCGAGTAGTTGACGCGTTGTGTACACTAGCGTGTGTAAAATATTTTCTTTTGCTTACATCTAACGAACAGGTGAGGTACGCTCCATGCCCAGCATAAAAATTGTGACCGATAGCGCGGCGGACATTCCCATTAGTCTCGCGCATGAACTTGGGATTGAAATTGTTCCCGTTCACATTCATCTTGGCGATCAGGTGTATCGCGCTGGGCTCGACATCACTGCTGAGCAGTTTTACCATGCATTGCAGGAAGGCCGCGCCAAGGTATCCACGTCCGCGCCGCCGCCCGTGGCGTTTGAGCAGGTGTACCGCCGGCTGGCCTCGGATTACGATTATGTGTTTTCCATTCACACATCCAGCCGGCTCAGCGGCGCGTACCACAGCGCGCAGCAGGCGCGGTCACGGCTGCCCGCCTCGGCAACACGCACCGAAATTATTGACAGCAAGCTTGCTTCCATGGGCCTTGGGCTGGCCGTGATTCACGCCGCCCGCGCAGTCCGCGACGGGGCTGCGCCAGATGACGTGGCGCAATACATTAACGCGTTGTGCCAGCATTGCCATGTCGTCTTTTTCGTGGATACCATCGACTATTTGGAGCAGAGCGGGCGTTTGTCGCTTGCGGCGTCGGTGCTAGGCTCCATGCAGCGCATCAAGCCGCTCATGCTGCTCGACGAGGGCGAGATTGTGCCATACGAGCGCACGCGCACCCGCGCCAAGGCGATCGAGGGCTTGTTCACGTTTGTGGAAGATTTTCCGAGCGTGAAAGAGGTCGTGGCGTTGTACGCGACCACGCCTGAAGATATTGACAAACTGCTGGAGAAAGTTGATCCAATTTTCCCGCGCGACGAGGTGCAGATCATGCAGTTCGGCCCGGCAATTGGCGCGCACCTTGGCCCCGGCGCGATGGGCGTGGCCGTGTTCGAGGGGTTGGAGTGATCAAAATCGTTGTTGATAGCACTGCCGATGTCCCGCCCGCCCTGGCCGTGACGTACAATATCAGCGTTGTGCCGATTGTGATGCAGATCGGCGGCACAACCTTCCGCGACAGCGTGGACCTGTCGCGCGATGATTTTTACCGCCGCCTGGTCGAAAGTGACGAACTGCCGCGCACTGCCGCGCCCGCGATCGGTATTTTTGCGGAGCGCTTCCAAGAGCTTGCAGGCGACGGCAGTGCGGTGCTGTCGCTCAGCCTGAGCGGCGAACTGAGCAGCACGTATAGCGCGGCGCAGCAGGCCGCCCGCATGGTTGAAAACGCCGAAATCACGTGCGTTGACAGCCACACGACCAGCATGCCCATGACGTTTCTGGCGATGGCTGCTGCTGACGCGGCGCGCAATGGCGCTTCGCTGGCTGAAGTTGTCGCGCTGGTGGAACGGCTACGGGAGCGCACGGCGCTGTTCTTCGCGCTCGACACGCTGCACTATGTTGAAAAAGGTGGCCGGATCGGGCGGGCGCGGGCATGGCTCGGCACCATGCTCAGCGTCAAGCCAATTCTTGAGATCAGCCAGAACAAGCTCTTGCCGGTCGAGCAGGTCCGCACCTGGAAGCGCGTGCCAACCCGGCTGCTCGAACTCATGCAGACGCGTGCTCCGCTCACCGAACTGGCCGCGCTATACACCACGGATCGTTCGCGCGCCGAGCAGCTCGCCGACATGTGCGCCGCCGCAGGTCTCATGGATCGCGCGCGCATTCATGTGGTGCAGGTCAGCGCGGCGCTCGGCACGCATGCTGGCCCGAATGCTGTTGGGCTGGCTGGCCTGGGATCTGCACCGCCGATGAATGCAGATACACGCCGATAATGAAACGTTATGCGGCGCAAATCCTCCGCATTTTCGAACAAATTTGCTGTACAATAGACTTGGCATGATCGTACAAGGCGAGTGACGGTCGTTCGTTCTCGCGCCCCGGAACTATGCAAGGCAAAGAACACATCATTGAACTTGGCAAGATACTCGCGGAAGAACAGCAGCGCGGCTGCGACGACGGCGTGGTGGACGATGGCCTGGAGCGCTACGTCGAGGCATGGAGCCGCCAGGCGAACGGCGCGCTGACACATCCGCCGGTGCAGCAAACGCTGGCGTTGTTGAACGGCTATTCCGCCATGGATGCCACGAGCCGCCGCGCGCGGGTGGGCATCGCGCTTGAGTCGCTCCGCAGTTTGTTCCGCGAACCGGCGAACAATGCCGCGCCCGCCGCGCCGAAGAAGCAACCCGCCGCCAAAAAGCAAACGGCGAAACCGCAAAGCGCCAAGCCGTTGATGCTCGACACGCCGATTGCGGAATTGCCGGGCATCGGGCCAGCCAATGCGCGCGCGTTCGGCAAGCTGGGCGTGAAAACGGTTCACGACATGCTGTATCACTTCCCGCATCGCTACGACGATTTTTCCTCGCAAAAGCAGATCATCGATCTGCAAATCGGCGCGGTCGAAACGGTGATTGGCGAAGTGACCGACGTGCGCACGTTCGGCATGCGCAATGGTAGTAGCGCGGTCGAGGTGCAGGTGAGCGACGAGACCGGCTCGATCAAGGTGGTGTTCTTCCGGCAGCCGTGGCTCGCCAAGCAGTTCGTGGTTGGGCGCATGGTCGTGCTCAGCGGCAAAATCGACTCCTACCAGGGGCTGCGGCAGATGACTGGCCCCGACTGGGAGCCGTACAGCGACGACGAGCGGATTCACACCGGGCGGCTCGTGCCGGTTCACCCGCTGACGCGGGGCCTGGTGGAGCGCAACGCCCGCCGGATCGTCAAGCAGGTCATCGACCGAGGTGTGCCGCTGGTAAAGGATCATCTGCCGGATGTGGTGCGTGAGCGGGCCGGACTCCTGCCGCTCGGCCCGGCGCTCATGCAGATGCACTTCCCCGATTCGCACGAACAGCTTGCGCGAGCGCGCACGCGGCTCGGCTTTGATGAGTTCCTGTTCATCCAGCTGGGCGTGCTCCAGCGCAAACTGCTGTGGCAGGGCGAGCGCGGCTATCCGATGACCATCAATCCCGAACTGCATGCCGAACTACAGCGCCAGCTTCCATTTGCCCTGACCGGCGCGCAGCAGCGGGCGCTTGGCGAGATTTTCGAGGACATGAGCCGGCCCGTGCCAATGGCGCGGCTGCTCCAGGGCGATGTCGGCAGCGGCAAAACCGTGGTGGCGGCGGCAGCGGCCATACAGGCGATCGCCAATGGCTTTCAGGCTGCCATCATGGCCCCCACTGAAATCCTGGCCGAGCAGCATTACAAAGGGCTGCGGGCGCTGCTTGGCAAGGTGCGCGTGCCGCGCCAGATGACGAACGACGAACGGCGAATGACCAATGACGGACATGAAACTGGATCTTCGTCCTTCCTCAATCGTCCTTCGCCCAATGGCGATTGGAAAGAGGACATTGACGATGAGCAGCGCAAACGCCTGGACGAAATCAAGCGGCTGCTCGGCATGACGCCTGAAGATGACCTGGACGGCGCGGGCGTGCGGGTCGCGCTGCTGACCGGCAGCCTTGGCACGAAAGACCGCCGCCGCGTGCTGGAAGGCATCGCCAATGGCGAGGTCGATCTGGTCATCGGCACGCACGCGCTGATCACCGAAAGCGTTCGCTATGCCCAGCTCGGCCTCGTGATTATCGACGAGCAGCATCGCTTCGGCGTGGAGCAGCGCCAGCGGCTGAAAAACAAAGGCTTCAACCCGCACATGCTGGTCATGACGGCAACGCCCATTCCGCGCACGCTCACGCTGACGATTTACGGCGACCTTGACACCACGATTCTCGACGAGTTGCCACCGGGACGGCAGGTGATCAAAACCCGCTGGATTACCACAGCCGAGCGTGAAAAAGCCTACAAGCACCTGCGGCGCGAGATCAGCAACGGGCGGCAGGCATTCGTCGTTTGCCCGCTGGTGGATGAAAGCGAGAAGGTCGATCTGCCGTCCGCCGAGGAGATGTACGTGAAGCTCGGCAGCGATGTGTTCCCCGACCTGCGGGTGGCGCTGATTCACGGCAAAATGTCGCCGCGCGAAAAGGACGAGGTCATGATCGCCTTCCGCAATCATGCCTATGACATTCTGGTGGCGACGGCGGTGATCGAGGTCGGCATCGACGTGCCGAACGCCACGACGATCCTGATCGAAGGCGCGGAGCGCTTCGGCCTGGCGCAGTTGCACCAGTTTCGTGGGCGGGTCGGGCGCGGGCAGCACCAGAGCTACTGCATCCTGATCAGCGACAAAGAGAACGAGGTCACGCAGCAGCGCCTGGAGGCCATGGAGGACACCACGGACGGCTTCAAGTTAGCCGAGATCGATTTGAACCTGCGCGGGCCGGGCGAGTTCTTCGGGCGGCGGCAAAGCGGCACGCCGGACCTCAAGGTGGCGCAGTTGGCCGACACGCGCCTGCTGCATGCCGCAATCCGTGAGGCGCGCCAGATTCTGGCCGATGACCCACAGCTTGAGCGCGAGGAGTACGCGCTGCTCAAAGCCAAGGTTGATGATTTCTGGGTGGATGCCGTGAAGGCGGGGTAAGTGGAACGAGCAAAAACGCCCGTGGATAATTTATGAACTATCCATGGGCGTTCGTTTAGATTGTTTTACCCAAACGGCAGCGTCGGTTCGTCGCCGTTTCTGCGCTCATCCGCCAGCATAGTCTGCTGCCGCTCCTGAAAGAAGCCAATCGCGCGGTATTTTTCATAGCGCTGCGCGAGGAGCGTATCAATGTTAATCTGAAGGAGCTCATCGAGGTGCTGCCGCACTGCCGCACCCACGGCGGCAATCGTCGTTTCCATGTCGGTGTGCGCGCCTTCTTCCGGTTCAGCAATGATTTGGTCGGCAACATTGAATTCAAGCAGATCCTGCGCCGTGATGCGCATAGCCTGGGCGGCGTCAGGAGCCTTGGCCGAATCTCGCCACAGAATCGCGGCGGTTCCCTCAGGCGAGGCGACTGAGTAGACGGCATGCTCAAGCATCAGCAGCCGGTCGCCGACGCCAATGGCTAACGCGCCACCGCTCCCACCTTCGCCAATGACAGTAGCAATAATGGGCGTTTTAAGGGCTGCCATGGCAAAAATACACTCGGCAATAGCGTTCGCCTGGCCGCGCTCTTCGGACAGAATCCCAGGATCAGCGCCGGGTGTGTCGATAAAAGCTAAAATAGGAAAGCCAAATTTTTCAGCATGATAGAAGAGG
>DASTWM010000143.1:0-15279 GCA_035765855.1 Roseiflexaceae bacterium | reverse complement strand
CGTCACTCCTTCGGTAAATGACCCCGCCAGCAGAATATGCCGTGCGCCGTTCGCGGCCAGCAAAGTTGTCGTTATGTGTCATGGCAGCCCGTCTGGACAGCGCGCCCGAACTGCTGTCAGGCGCGGCTTCTTCACACGGCTCTCAGCACTCGCTAGACCTGCTTGCTCAGCCGACCCGCGCGCATGTCCCAATACAAATTAATCGCGTACTTAATCCGCTCTTTCGCCGCCGCCGCATTCTCCCAGCCAAGCGGCTCAACCCGCGCCCCTTCAAGGTCTTTGTACACCGCAAAAAAGTGCTCGACCTCTTTCAGATAATGGCTCGGCAAATCCGTATAATTCGTAATATCCTGAAAAAACGGATCGTAATGCAGCACCGCCAGCACCTTATCATCCGGCTCGCCACGGTCGGTCATGCGGAACATGCCGATTGGCCGCGCCTCCACAATGCAGCCGGTAAACGTCGGCAGATTTGTCATCACCAGCACGTCAAACGGATCTGAGTCGTCGTAATACGTTTGTGGAATGAACCCATAATCGCCCGGATAATGCACCGGCGAATACAGCACGCGGTCGAGCTTGAACGCGCCCGTTTGTTTATGATATTCGTACTTATTACGCGAACCCTTCGGAATCTCCACCACAACATGAATCACATCAGGAACGTTCGGGCCGGGCTCAAGTTCATGCCACAAATTCATACATGTTCATCCTCAGCGGTAAGCTGCACAATTCCTCAGAGCATAAAATGGCAGTGCATGGCTGCCATGTGCGCTGCACCCCTGGCGAAAAAAGTGCCAAAAGTGTATAACATTTATCATTATAGCATGGCCGCAGAGAATTGTGGCCTTGCGACGCATACGACAGCGTATCACAAAAACCATGGTAAACTGTTGCTCCTGTCGCCCTGTAACAGCAAGATAAAGACCAATTATGCAAACATCTTCACCGTCAGAGTCATCCAGCCGCTGGCGTGCGCCGCTGGTTGCGCTCCAGCACCGCGATTTTTTGCTGCTCTGGCTCGGCTCCTTCGTTTCCACGGTTGGCTCGCAGATGCGTTTGGTCGCTGTTAACCTGCAAATCTACCAGGTAGCCAACGCCAGCGGCACGATCAACCCGGCGCTGGCGCTCGGTTTGGTTGGGTTGATGCGCGTTATCCCGATTGTACTGTTTTCACTGTTTAGCGGCCTGGTCGCCGACCGGGTGGACCGCCGGACGATTTTGATCGTCACCTCGCTGGCGGCGCTGGTTGGCTCGGTGGTGCTGGCGTGGACCAGCATGGTCGAAGAGCCATCGCTGCCGCTGATCTACGCCATGATTATCATGGTGGCCGTGGCTGGTGCATTCGAGATGCCCGCCCGCCAGTCGATTGTGCCGAATCTAGTGCCTGCCGGACATCTTTCAAACGCCCTGAGCCTGAACATCATCACGATGCAGCTTGCCACCGTGCTTGGCCCATCACTGGCCGGCCTGCTGATTGCAGTGGGCGGCGTGCAGACCGTGTACTGGATCGATGCGGCCTCGTTTCTGGCGGTGATTGCGGCGGCATGGATGATTCGCACGCGTATGGCGCGCATGGCGGCACCGCCGGTTTCGTTCAAAGCCGCCTTTGAAGGTTTGAAGTTCGTGTTTCAGCGACCGCTGCTTTCAGCGACCATGCTGCTTGACTTTTTTGCTACCTTCTTTGGCGCGGCCATGACCTTGCTGCCGCTTTTTGCGGATCAGGTGCTTCATGTGGGCGAGGTACAACTTGGCATCCTGTATGCCGCTCCATCGGCGGGCGCAGTGCTGGCCGCCGCTGCATTAACGACCATCCGAATCAAACGCCAGGGCGTGGTGCTGTTGTGGGCGGTAGCCATTTTTGGGCTATGCACGGCGGTGTTCGGTATCTCACGCTCGTTCCCATTAACATTGCTGGCGCTGTTCGGCACCGGCGTAGCCGACACAATCAGCATGGTCATCCGCCAGGTCATTCGCCAGCTGCGCACACCGGACGAGCTACGCGGGCGGATGACGGCGGTGGGCATGATCTTTTTCGCAGGTGGCCCGCAACTGGGCGAGTTCGAGTCGGGCGTGGTAGCCAGCCTCATGGGCGGCCCGTTCACCGTGCTGGTCGGCGGCATCCTGTGTATGATCATGGTGGGCATAACGGCCTGGCGCGTGCCGCAGCTGCGTGCCTACCACGGAGAAGAATAGCGCGCTATTTGGCAAAAGAGCATTCTGCTGGTATAATGTCGCCTGTCGCGTGCCCCCATAGTCTAGCGGCCTAGGACGTCACCCTTTCAAGGTGAAGATCGCGGGTTCGAATCCCGCTGGGGGTACTTTTTGATTCTGCGAACATGCAGAAATACGTATCACGCATTCTGACGTGCTCATACGAACTCCGCCTGTATAATGAAGGGCGGAGTTTTTTGATGCACTAATGCTCATTTAGCACCAGCGGTTTTCCCATGATCTGTTCCCAGTCTTCCTGGCGTACGAACCGCACGCTCCCATTGCTATCACGGAACAAACTCTGCATACGGCGCTGCCGTACCGCAATCGCTTTCCAATCGCCGCGCGTGTCCTGATAGAACTGCTCGTGCATGCGCCCAATACGCGTTGGGCTCAACTCGGGACTGAACGTGATCTTGTGGGCGGCCATGATCTCCAACAATACTGGCTCCATGACTTCGCTCGCTGCGAGCGGTGCGAGTTCTATCGGTGGTTCAAGCTCAAGCGTGTCAAACACCTTTGGCAATAGCTCGTCAAGCGTCGGGTTCAACGTCCCTACTTTATCGATTTGGGCACAGAAGATCAGTGCCAGACGATGGCCCAGAAACGCACGGGTCTGCTTCAGTCGCTTAAGGGTGAACGCATCAAGCTGGTCTGCGTTGTCAATGATAAGCGCATCGACGTTGAGCCGTTTCAGTTCGTCACGCACAAAGGGAAAGAGCAGTGTGAATTGTTTATCCGCTGCTTCCCAACGGTCCTTTCGATACCACACGCGTGACTCATGCACGGTTCGACTATCGTAGTGTCGTGATACCTGGGCCAGCCCCAGCGTGAGTTCAGAAAAGGTAACCCGCGCAACGGGCGTGGCTACATCCTGCGCTGCCTGCGATTCATGCGGCTTGTAGAGTTCGGCACATTCCGCTGGCAAACTGACGAGTCCTTCGACGAACTGCCGTACAGTCACCATCCGTATGCCTATGCCTTAGGGGATCCGGTGCTGTATACCGACCCGGCAGGGACGTGCGTCATGCCCGATGGCGCACCGTGTCTGGGACCGGCACCCGGACCACTTCAACCATCCACGACGGCCACGCCGACACCCAGACCGGCTGCGCCACCATCCAGTAGCATGAATCTGGGCAGTGGAAATGAGTGTTGGGCGGGCTACTTTAAGCAGGTGTCGTATAATACGACCCTGGGCCTCAACGATGTCGCGGCCCCACGCCCCGGTGAAAATGTTGCCATGACCGGTCTGCCGCAAGCTCGGCGATGTCACCAGTATGGTGCAGGGGTTTGGGGAGTTTACCGCTGGCGGTGGGCTGGCCGGAACGGGTGTGGTCGCCTGTGGGACTGGGGTGCTGTGCTTCGCGGGTGCGCCGGCGACGCTGGGCGGCGGGGCGATAATGGTTCACGGCGGAGGTGTCGCCGTGATGGGCACCTGGCAATTGGTGTCCACGGTCGCGTCGTGTATCATGGGCAGTAGTGGCAATGGCAGTGGGGGCGTGGTCCACCGCCGACGCCGGGACCGACACCTGCGCCGCCGCCCAGCGTGAGTAGTCGCTTGAAGGACGCAAAACTACCAACGGGCGGACGTATTCGTTTTGTACCACCTGAAGGATATAATCCAACAACTCCACTCCGAAGAGGACCAAGCCGTGGTTACATTGATCGTTTTGGTAATGAGTGGGTACAAGGACCTTCTCGAACCTCAGGAGAACCATTCGAGTGGGATGTTCAGCTCTCACAAACTGGAAAAAATCAGCTAGGATGGCTCTCCAGAGATGGTGAGCATCTAAATGTTTCGCTGGAAGGTGAGATAACACATCGCTAAATTGTTAAGAGATGTTGGAGAAAATATCTAGTTCTAGCATCTCTTCAGCGAGCTAGGAATGTACATGAACCCACGCTATCAATTTTATGAAGTCGTGCGTGTTGGCCCAACGTGTCCCCACACTCAATTGGTGGGATTAGAAGGTGTTATTCTTGGGATGTCCCAAGAGGACAGCGGTGCTTGGGGATATGCGGTTATGCTGCGGATAAGCGGAACATGTTGGGATTTGCGCGAAACAGATCTTGAGTTTACTGGTGTCATGGAATCGCGTGCGTCAATTTATGATGGGACCAAAATCACTGTTCGCATCGACCCGACTTCTGGTGACAGTACTATTGCTCATAGCGCCACACCAGAAAATGATTACCACAATTAGTAGAGCATGTGTATAATGGGGACTCTCCATTTTATTAGATCAGTGGGAGCTTGTCATGTGCCTTAAACCGCAGCCACCGCGCCCGATGCCGCCAGAACTGGCCGCCTGGGGCGCGGCGCACCTGCCGGCGACGAGTCCGTATCGGCTGGTCGGCGACACGCTCTATGCTCACTCCCATGACGAAGATTTTGCCGACCTGTACCATCCCGAAGGCAAGCCCGCCCTCTCGCCGGTGCTGCTGGCGCTCGTTACTGCCTTCCAGCACTTTGAGAACCTCTGCGACCGGCGGACGACCATGATGGTCCGAACCCGTCTGGATTGGAAATACGCCCTGCATCTGCCGCTCGACGATGCCGGGTTTGATGCGAGTGTGCTGTGCGAATTTCGTCAGCGTCTGCTCGCGCACGGCACCGACGCGCGCGTGTTCGACCAGGTGCTCGGCCAGCTCAAAGCGCTTGGGCTGCTCACCACGCGGGGCAGCCAACGCACCGATAGCCTAGCCCTGCTCAGTCGCGCCCACGATCTCGGGCGACGTGAACTGGTGTTTGAAACGATGCGCGTGGTGCTGCGGGCGCTGCTGGCCGCCGACGCCGACTGGCTTCGCACGACCATGCCCGCTGACTGGGCAACGCGGTATGCCCGGCATTGTCGGGACGAGCGCCACAGTGCGGACGAACGGGCCGCGCTGGTGCGAGCAGCAGGCAGGAGCATAACGCTGTGTCCACGAAACCGGATCAAGTCCACCAGACAGCGCACCTGGCGACACGGCTTGCGATCGACGCGTGTACAGGAATGGAAACCGGCAACGTACTGCGCTCCTGGAAGGGCGATCCGAGCACCTTTCACGCCAACGGGTTTCACCTCACCCGCCGATTTAAGCTTTCCGCCGAAGCCTTAGCCCGCAAGTCAGCACCTTTTGCAAGCCCGCCCTGCCCAATATGCGGGAATGGAGCGCGCGAAACATGAGATACCAATAGGTAATGCACGCGCCGCATGCTGAGGATTGGACGGATGGGCGTGCCTGGACAACGCGATAACCGGAGCAGTCTCGCGCTTAGGGCGGTCTCGTCCACGGTGGGAGCGTCGAGTACATCGATGATAGTTGGCATCAATGCAGGTGGAGCGCCTGTCCCCTCCGCAAGAGCCACTCTCCATTCGGTCGCTCCAGGCGCAAAAGCAATTGGCCGTATGTCATCCAATACCAAGCTTGGGCTGTTTTCTGCTACCATACCACGGAGGCTGATAAAGATACAGGTAACGGGAGCCTATTCAAATGAACAGGGTTGATGATATTGCCTGGCTCACACCATGGCAGCAGGCTCAGGCGGCAGGATTGGCTGTGGAATTACAGAAAGAGGTCGGTACAGCACATCCCTTATATCAGCAGCAAGCGATTGCAATTGGCCAGCGCTGTGATTGTGACGATGTTCTGTTTCATCTGCCAGCGAGCAGTGTACCCTATGCCATGGTTCATTTAACGTGGAGCGGCAAGACAGAACCTGTCGGCTGGCCAGCCACCAGCTTGTACACATCGCTGGAAGATTGGATTAAGCAGTGCATGCAGCCCGATCACGAAACGTATCGTGGCGAGGCATAGGAACACAAACCGAGCGTTGCCTTGCCTGAAGATCAGTCGTATGTATCTCCCTTCCAGTAAACGAGCCGCCACCCAACAAGGCGTTGCAGTCCGACCCACGCCGTCCGGCGCTCGACAAGATCGGGAGCATTTTGAACGCAGGTGGCGATCTATCAATGTCGATAGGGGCGCGGGCGGCTGAACGCCAAGGCATTGGGTCACACATTACGTCAAGCTCTCTTTACGCTCAAACGCCTCCAGTCATATGCTACAATGTGTTCGCTAGCACAAACAAGGGAGGCAGACAATGGATAAGGCTTGGAGGGAACTTGACGCCGTAGAATCACTACCCGATAAAGTGAGCGGCGCTTTGGTATTCCGTGGTACTCGTGTTCCTGCCGCTGCGTTGTTTGAAAATCTGCGAGATGGGGCGACCGTTGACCAGTTTTTGGAATGGTTTCCTGGGGTCGAACGTGCCGATGTTGAAGCCGTCCTCAATCACGAGGTCAGCTTGCTCACGAGCGTAGAAGCAGCATGAGAATCTTGTTTGACCAAGGAACCCTGTTCCGTTACGAAGACATTTACCTGAACATACCGTAACGACTGCCTACGAGCAAGGTTGGTCAAACTTGCTCAACGGACGGCTCCTTGAAACGGCAGAGCAAGCAGGTTATGAACTCCTCATTACAACTGACCAAAATCTTCGCTACCAGCAGAATTTAGCTGGACGACGACGTGCGATTATTGTGCTTCGGTCCACTTCTTGGCCGCGTATTCAGAATCGAATTGTGGCAATCCAAGAAGCGGTTGTGCGAGCAGGTGTCGGTACATACGAAGAGATTGATATATAGCGCTTCATACAACTGTGCCATGTGGCCCAACATGCGCATGCGCCCGACCGCCCTGCCGGGGCGTTTTTAGCAGTTGGTTGCATGTCGTGTTCGTTTCGGCCTATCATGTCTGGCGCTCAGGGCGGCGGGTAATGCGTAGTCGTTCGGTGGCAACAATCAAACCCAACCTCAACTTCAAAGCTGTTCAAGTTCGCGCACGAAGCTGTTGCACTGTCGCAGTAATCGTACAACTCGGTCACAGAAAACATGCATCGTATTATGGACGAAACTCGATTTTGGTCAATGATCGCCAAAGCTTGGCCGACAACGGCGCAAGCAATCTCGTACCGGCAGATGGCCTTTGCTCAGGAACTGGAAGATAGCGGGAACTTGTATCGTATCCAAAATTGGATGCGTTGTTCGAGCTTGGAGAACTGCCGTTCGGTACTCGTCATCAACCACCACCCGCCCGTGCTGCTTTGGTGCAGTGCTACGATCACTCATCTCGCTGCGTTTTGCCCAACGTACAATTGTTCGCCGCGTGACACCAAAACGTCGTGCGAGTTCAGTTTGGCTCACGCCTTGGTCATGAAGCTCATGTACGAGTTGGCGCTGTGTTCGCGTCAAGGCAGCATTCCCGTGATAGCCCATCAGTTTCCGTTTCTGTCACTACTGCACTCCGTGCTGAGTGCGCCAATCTATTGTAACAGTACAGTTAAACGGTTGAACGTACTGCATCGAGTCGAGACCAGCCGCAATCAAGGGATCGCTGCACAATGATTGATCCTCGTAGAGTGACTTGAGCGATGGGAGTTCACCGCCACCGGCAATCCACTTGCGCTGCGATGCTTCCGATGTCAGGAACTTAATCCAGTTCCAGGCCGCTTCTTTATTCTTCGATTTGGAGGAAACGACCAGCGCCCAGTGCGTACCGCCAGCGGCGTTCGGCTGGCCTGCCGCGTGGGGCGGCGCATGAATGCTGAACTTCAAATCCGGCGCGGTTGTCTTGAGCTGTCCGGCATACGTGTACTCATGCATGTTGATCGCCGCTTTGCCAAGCGTGAAGCGGTTTTGTCCAGACAGGAATTCGGGCGAGTCGGCCTTCTGCTTGGTCACGAGATCGGTCAGCCACTGCCAGTTCGCGTAGCCCTGTTCATTGTTGTAGGTGACTTTGAGCGTCGCAGGGTCAACAATACCTTTTGGCGAGCCGGTGGTCAGGAACGTCCAATACCATTGATAGGGCGACGCCGCCACGTCCACGCCGGCCTGGGTCAGCGTGTCGCCATCGCGCTTGGTCAGCTTTTGTGCCGCATCCGTAACATCCTCGTAGGTTTCCAGTGTTTTGGATGGAAAGGCCCGCTTCCTTGAACAAATCGTCGTTGTAGAAGGCCAGGAACGATTGCACGTCGGTTGGGAGATCAACGTACTTGCCTTCCTGCTTGAGCAGCTTGATCGTCCATGGCACAAAGCTGTTTTCAATATCAGCGGCGCTGTACACGCTTTCTGGCACAGGCGCAAGCTGCCCGCGATCATTGAATTCGCGCACCAGCGGGCCAGGAATCTGGAACACATCCGGGCCGTTACCCGCTTCCAGTGAGGGCCGATCTTTTGGAAATAATCGGCGTAGGGAATCGGCTGGAAATCAATTTTGATGTTGGGGTTGGCAGCCTCGTAGTCCTTCGCCAGTTGCTTGACGATGGCGTCGCGGGCGTCGAAGCTGCGCTTGTGCGGCAGGTGATATAGGTGATCAAGGACTTGTTGGGACATCCAACGTTGGAAGGTCGGCGCGTGCTCGGTATTGGCATCAGCGTGCCGGGAACGGTAGACCCCGCATCTGGCACGCTGATCGACTCGACGCCACTGCAAGCGTCTGATCTCGCACTTGGGCCACTGTTGGAAGATCGGTTTGCGCTGCCATAGGAGTCGTTGTCTGTCGTTCGCTTTTGGTGTGGTGCGCAGATAAGCAATGGTTTTCCAGCAGAGCGTGATAGCGCTCTGGGAAACATTATGGATGCGGAATACAGATCTCCCATGAACGCATTGGCGCACCGCATCTGGCTGCTATGACAATGGCGAGGTATGCACCAAATCAGTGACCCCTCCATCTACTGCACCAATCGTTAGTCCACCTCATGTGCGCCTGCAATCCGGAATCATCGCGTTGGCCGCACAAAGCGCCCCACGCCTGGCTGAGCGATCACCGCGCCCTCGCTGTAGACTACGTTGCCGTTGACAATCGTGGTATGCACCGCGCCGCGCATGGGCATGCCGTGATATAACCGCTCGATCTCACGGGCTTTGGTGTGCCAGCGCGTCGTGTCAAGCGGGCCGCTTGGACGCGGATCATAAAGCAGCACGTCGGCGTCGGCACCGGGGCGCAAGTGGCCCTTGGTGGGAAAGCGGAACAGTTGCGCGGGCTGGTAGGCGATGAAGCGCACCGCGTCGGATAGTGTCATGCGGCCTTCCAGGGCTTCGGTCAGCACAAACGGCACCAATCCTTCCACACCGGGCGCGCCAATCGCCGAACGCCAGATATTGTCCAAACCACGCTCTTTTTCCGCCAGCGTGAACGGGCTGTGATCGGTGGTGATCGCCAGCAGCGCGCCGTCATGCAGCCCTTGCCACAGCGCCTGCTGGTCGGCGGCAGTCCGCAAGGGCGGCTTGATCATCGCAAATGGGCCGTGGCGATTCATATCTTCGGCGGTAAACAGCAGATAGTGCGGGCAGGTTTCGCCGGTGATCGGCAGGCCGCGCGCCTGAGCTTCGCGCAGCACCCGCAGCGGCCAGGCCGCGGACACATGCGCCATGTGCGTGCGCGCGCCGGTCGCTTCGCACAGCACGGCCAACTGCGCCACGCTCATTGCTTCGACCACCGGCGGGCGGCTTTCAGTGAACGCGGCAGGCTCCATGCGGCCGGTTGACCGAATGCGCTGGTCAAACATCTGGATCAGCCGCTCGTTTTCGGCGTGGTACGCCGTGAGCAGGCCGGTTTCTTTGGTCATCTCCATCGCAGTGTAGATATCCTGCTCGTCCGGCAGGCAGATGCCCAGAAACTCGTCGGCGCGGTCGGCGGGCGCGGCGTGGGTAAAGACCTTGAAGCCACACGCCCCTGCTTCGGCCATGCCCAAAATCTCGTCGCGGTCGAGCAGCCCCGGCGCGCCGTACAAACCAAAGTTGACGAACGTTTGCGATTCGCCCAGGACGCGGCGACTTTCCAGAATGTCGCGGCGCGCACAACCGGGCATGCTGATTGGCATTTCGAGCACGGTGGTCACGCCACCTGCCGCTGCCGCGCGCGTTTCGGTTTCAAAGGTGCCGCGTTCGGGATGACCGGGCGCGCGCACATGGAAGTGAATATCAATCGCGCCGGGCAGCACCAGCAAACCCTCGGCGTTGATGTCGCGCCGGGCCGCGGGCAGCGCGCCGGATTGTGCCACGGCGGCGATCTGGCCGTTCTCGATTCCAAGATCGGCTACGAACGTGCTGTCTTCCGTTACAACTGTGCCGCCGCGAATAGCGAGATCAAGCATACAAACTCCCTATACATACTGGCATGCTGACACGGTGAGCATGCATACGATCACCGTGTCAGCGTGTCGTACCGTTATTCGTTACTGAACTGGCTGTGCAACGACATACACCAGCGCCGAGCCTTCGATCGTGCAGATCTGCGGGCGCATGAGCATCATCGCGGTCTGCTCATACGGCGCGGAAAAGACCTGCAATTCCTCAAGCGTGTGCAAATCAAGGATTTTGCCCATCTCAGTGCCAGCCGGAACGATTGTGCCAACCGCGTCGGCGGTCAAGGTCGGCACGAAAATACCGCCTACATTGGTGCGCATCGCTTCGGTTTTGCCCACATCAATTGCTTTTTGGGCGGGCGCGGGCGGCGTATCAAGCGCAAGCACGCTCAAGTTGTATAATGCCCGCTCAAGGCCCTGCGCGTTGCGCTCGATCCAGTACATTTCTTTGCCGGAGCGCCCGCCAACCTCGACATTGGTCACTTTGATGCCACGCTCGCGCGCGTAGGTGGTCAGACCACCGTGCTTGTTGGGCGCGTTGCTGATGAACGGCGCGCCCATGTCGGCGGCGAGTTGCTCGGAGCCTTCAAAGCGCTTCACAAAGGCATTGATGCACCATGTGCCGCCACCGTGCATGTCAATAATTGCGTCGCTATCTTCGAGCAGCGGCGTCAAATGCGCGGCCAAACGCTCGGTATGCGAGCCGCCTTTGGTGCCGGGA
Organism: Roseiflexaceae bacterium; assembly: GCA_035765855.1. GTDB lineage: Bacteria > Chloroflexota > Chloroflexia > Chloroflexales > Roseiflexaceae > DASTWM01. The sequence goes on along the minus strand of DASTWM010000143.1, from coordinate 4,210 downwards.
AACACGCTGTCAAGATCGACCGAATTAGGCGAGTCGATCCATGAGTTGCGGCGCTCGACTTCGGCGGCCAGCGCATTGGCGGTAAAGATCACGCGCAGGCGGCCCTTGAGTTGCGCAAGCGGGCGCTCGCACAGCTTCCTGATTGCCAGCGCCGACCACGGGCCTTCGTCGCCATGGGTGCCAGCGATCAGCGTGACGCGCGTGCCACCTGTGCCGACCTCGCCGTATTTCAGCGGGATGTGCTGACCGGCGGCGTGCGCGGTGATCTTGATTTCGTTCCATTCCAGCGATTCATACATCGTTGCCACAATTACCTCTTATCTTTTACTACCAAGACACAAACTGTGTATAAGCTACGAAGGCGCGCGGGCACAAAGAGTATGATCATTACCTGCTTATCTTAAAGCTCAGCGCTCAACACTTCCAAGGCGAAGCGGCGCAGAATCGCATAGGTGCTGTGCAACTCGGCGATGTCCGTGTACTCGTCGGTGGAGTGTGCTACCTGATAGCTGCCGGGACCGAACACAACCATGCCGTGCCGCGCTACGTCCACAAGATGCTTGGCGTCACTGCCAGGCAGATAGCCGATCGGCTCGGCATGCGTGCCGGTTTCGGCGGCGCTGATCGCCAGAAAACGCGCGGTGAACGGGTCGTTCGCGTCGGCCTGAAACCAGTTGCTGATCTGAAAGCTGTCCACGCTGTAGCTACGGCTCGGGTCGGCGGCGGCGCGCGCGGCGGCAATGGCGGTGAGTTCGGCGATCACGGTTTGCGGATCTTCGCCCGGCACCATGCGACGATCCACGCGAATAATGCAGGCATCGGCTACCACGTTGGCGCTCACGCCGCCGCTAATCACGCCAACGTTGATCGAAGGCGGGCCGAGCAGCGGGTGCGGGCGCGTTTCCAGATCGCGCTGGTAGGTTTCCAGATCAATGATCAGGTGCGCCATGCCGTTGATCGCGTTCGCGCCGCGCCACGGATCGGTGGCATGCGCCGTGCGGCCAGCAACGTGAAACGCCGCGCGCAGCACACCTTTGTTGCAGGTTGCCACGCGATTGTGCGTTTGCTCGCCGACCATCACGAAATCGCACACCGGCAGGTAGCCGTTGTCGGCCAGCCATTTGGTGCCGAGCCGCCCGCCAACTTCTTCCTCCGCCGCGCAGACAATCACCAGCCGCCCGCGCAGGTCACTCAGGCGCGGCGCGAGATCAGCGGCCACCTGAAGCATGGCGGCCAGCGGCGCTTTGTCATCCACGCTGCCAAGGCCGTACACGCGCCCGTCGCGCACGTCGCCGCCCCACGGATCGACGCTCCAATGCGCATTCTGGCCCAGCGGCACCGTGTCGATATGCGCATGATACATTACACTCGGCCCATCGTCGTTGCCCGCCATACCGATCACGCTCCACGCCCGTTCGTCAGGCGCGATCTTCACCGTCGCAAAGCCCGCCGCTTGCAGAAACGTCTCACAAAAATCCGCGATGGCGCGGCAATCACCCGGCGGGTTCGGCGATGGGATACGGATAAGGTGTTGCAGCAACTCGACCACGGTCGTATGTTGGGGCATCTCGCTTTCCTTACTCCATGAAGAAGATGAGCCACACGCAAACTTTCACCGGCGATGGCGTTCCAGCACGCCAGCCATGCGGCGCAATGCTTCTTGCAGCACGTCCTCCGGTTGCAGCAGGCTGATGCGCAGCCAATCGACCCATTTTGCGCCAAACGAGGTGCCAGGGAAGATCAACACCTGGGCTTCGCGCAGCAGTAAATAGCTCAATTCGAATGCTGAAATGCCGGTTGAGGCGGCGTTGGCGTACACATAAAACGCGCCGAGCGGCTCGCTATAGCTGAAGCCAAGCGCCGTTAATCCATCGAGCATGACCTTGCGGCGGCGCGTGTAGGTTGCGTGGAACTCGGCCACACATTCCTGCGGCCCAGTGATTGCGGCCAGCGCGGCATACTGGCTCACGGCGGCGGTGCGGTCGCTGGCGGCGCGTTTGAATTCTGTCAAAACACGAATGAACTCCGGCGGCGCGGCGACGTAGCCCACGCGCCAGCCAGTCATGGCGTAGGTTTTCGAGAAACCATTCAGCGTGATCGTGCGCTCCCACATGCCGGGCAAACTGGCGATGCTCAGGTGTTCGCCGGGCGGATAAATGAACTTCTCGTAGATTTCGTCACTAATCACGATGAAGTTGTGCTGTTTGGCAAGCTCCGCAATGCCGCGCAGGCTTTCTGGCGAAACAATGCCAGCCGTGGGATTGCTGGGCGTGACCAGCAGCAGCGCCTTGGTGCGCGGCGTGATCAACTGTGCGATGGCTTCGGGCTTGAGGTCGAAATCATCTTCGGGCAGCGTCGGCACCAGCACCTGCGTGCCACCTGCCTGCGCGATCGCTTCGTCGTAACTAGTGTAGCGTGGATCAGGCACCAAAATTTCATCGCCCGGATCGATCAGTGCCTGGATCAGCAGATACAGCGCTTCCTGGCCGCCGCTGGTCACCAGCACGCCGTCGGCATCCACCGGAATGCCATTGTCGCGGCGCAGCTTGGCGGCGATTGCTTCGCGTAGCGCGGGCAACCCAGCGGCGGGCGCAGGCATGTCGGCGCGGCCATCGCGGATCGCGGCCTCGGCGGCGGCGATGATGTGCGGCGGCGTGTCGAGGTCGGGATCGCCGCGTCCCAGCGCGATCGCGTCGGGAATCTGCGCGGCAAGCTCCATGAGCGCATAGCGCAGCTTGGTGCCGTCGCTGGCGAGCGCGCGCAGTTCATCAGATGAAACGAACTGGTTGGGTGTCGTGGTGGTCATGGCTGCGCCTCCTTGGGCGTAAGATCGGCCAACACGGCCTCAAGTGCCGGAAGCGCGTCACCAAGGGTCGCGGCGTTAGCGGTAATACGCACTGTGTTTGGCGCGCCCCACGCGCTGCCGGAAGCGACTTGAACGCCGTGGTGCGCAGCGCAGGCAGCGAACGCATCGCCGCCACCGAGTGCCGCGACATCTGCGACCACATAGGCGAACGTGTGCGGCTCCCGGTATGGCACGCCCGCCTCGTCCAGCAGCGCGGTAATCGCTTCCAAACGCTCGATCTGCTGCGGGGCAACATCGGTCGCAGTTTGGGCCACCCCGGCCAGCGCGGCGTACTGGCTGGCGGCAGGCGAGCAGATCGTCATGGCTTGCTTCAGATCGCGCACCGGTGTCACCAGCGATCGCGCTCCGGCGAACCATGCCACCTGCCACGCGCCCATGCCAGGAATCGCAGCGAAGCTCCCCAGCGTCAGTGTGCGCTCGGCCATGCCCGGCAGCGTCGCCATGTGCGTCAGCGCAACATCGGGGCGCAACAACGGCGCGGCGGTTTCGTCGGCAATCACCGACATGTCGGCAGCGACCGCCCACTGCGCGAGGTGTGCCAGCGTCGCATGATCGACCACCTGGCCGGTGGCCGGATTTGGATTCGGCAGCACGAGCAAGCCGCCGTTCGTATCAGGCAATGCGCTGGCTGGATCGAACCATGTCAGTGTGCCGCCAGCAAAGTCTACAGCGGCGCGATACGAGTCCACTGGCGCAGGCTGCGGCACAAACACCGTTTTTCCCGCTGCCAGCGCCCGCAACGCGACAAAACGTGCTTCCTGCGGCCCGCCAGCGATCACCACGTCCTTGTCAGCGTCCACGGCGATGTCAGCTTCAGCGAGCTTGTCGGCCACAGCGCGGCACAGCGGCGCGATACCGGGACGGCGGGCGTAATGGTCGCCCAAATGCTTGTTCAGCGCGTCGATTGTGGCGTCGCGCACCGCGTCAGGCGTGATGCCAGCCAGCGTGTCGCCGCCCATATCGAGCAGGCCAGCGGGCGCGTCAGCAGCATGGAGCCAGTGTTTGCCGCGCTCAGCCACCGCCCGCCCGAGGGGAGTTGTTGCCATTTATTTGTCTCCATAACCACGAGAAGATGTTGCCACAAAGACTCAAAGACACAACGATTTTCATCACCAGATCGTGTCACCGTGTCACCGTGTCATCTTCTTCATGCCTTCGTGTCTTCGTGGTGAATATCGCTAAAACGGCCACGCTACGCCCACACGGGCAGCGGTGTGTTCAAGTTCGGCGTAAATCACCGGATCGAGCGGCACACCGTCGCGCAGTTTGTCCTGCATGCGCCGCCATTCGAGTTCGCCCGGCAGCAGGATTTCGCGCACACCGGGCCGCGTGCGGCTTGCCCGA
>DASTWM010000142.1:0-2620 GCA_035765855.1 Roseiflexaceae bacterium | reverse complement strand
CACAGGTATGCAAACACACAAGATGCGCGCGACACCCACACTGAGCAGGGAAACCATAGCGCGCTACGCGCCGGGCGTGTTGCTCGCTTCGGCAATTGGACTGCTGGCCTGGGGCATCCAGGGCGTCGAAGAACACTTTCTCGGCCAGGCACTGATAGAATCGCTGGTGGTGGCTATTCTGCTTGGCACGCTGTGGCGCACATGGCGCGGCATCGGCGCGGTGTACCAGCCGGGCGTGGCATGGACGGCCAAGCAGGTGCTGGAGTTCGCGATCGTGCTGCTCGGCGCGTCGGTCGATCTGCCAGCCTTGCTCAGCGGCGGCCCGGCGCTGCTGCTGGCGGTTGTCATCGTGGTCGCAATCGGCATCACCGCCAGCATGACGATTGGGCGGCTGATTGGGCTGAACCCCAGGCTCGCAATTTTGGTTGCCGTTGGCAACTCGATCTGCGGCAACTCGGCAATCGCCGCCGTTGCGCCGGTGATCGACGCCGACGCCGACGACATCGCCAGCTCAATTGCGCTGACCGCGGTGCTGGGCGTGGTGGTCGTTCTGACGCTGCCGCTGCTCATTCCACTGGTCGGCCTGACGCTCGCTCAGTACGGGATTCTGGCAGGCATGACCGTGTACGCCGTGCCGCAGGTTCTGGCGGCGACCTTCTCAGTCAGCACGATCAGCGGCGAGATTGGCACACTGGTCAAGCTCATGCGCGTGCTGCTGCTCGGCCCGGTGGTGCTGTTCTTCAGCCTGCGCTACCCCGCCAGGCAATCAACGCGGTTCAGCATCGCGCGCTTTGTGCCATGGTTCATCCTTGGCTTTGTCGCGCTCGCCGTACTGCGCAGTCTGGGCGTGCTGCCGGTTTCCGCCGCTGACATCGCACAGCAGATCAGCCGCTACCTGACCGTGGCGGCCATGGCGGCGCTCGGCCTCGGCGTTGACGTGCGCGCGGTACGCAAGGTCGGGCTGTCGGTCGGCGCAGCGGTGGTGCTGTCGCTGCTGGTGCTGATTGTGGTCGCACTCACGTTAATCATGGGGTTGGGGTTAGGTTAAGCATGGTGTGATCTCATTGTTGTTCTCAGGCTTTGCAGCAAAAATTGGACTTGCCGCTTACCTCGGAGGAGCATGAGCTAGAGCAACTGTTGGCATCAAAATAGACGGCGGAGTATGTCAGCGCGGAAGATGTTCTTGTTGTGCCATCTGAGTGCTTCACGCGCTGGCCATACATATTTTTCGGATGGCTTCTGAATGCTGCGGCCTGCCAATGCGCGTATCGGCGCGGTCGCAGCATCGTCAGGCACGGTTGAGGAAACAGCAACTTCGTGGGCAGGCGTGACCGTGATCAAGCCTTGATCGAACGCCCAATGATGCAGGCCACACAACGCCAGACCATTGCGCGGATCATCATTGTGGCTATGGCTCCACGGCACGATGTGCGACGCAGCAACGGCAGTTCTGCCTTCTGGCGTGAGCAAGCGGATGCCACACACAGCGCATGTATGGTTATAAGATTGTACGACAACACGCCGGAATGCGACAGATCGTGACTCAGTCAGGTATGATTCGTCCATCGCAGGCGCTTCTTCGATCTTGAAAATTCCGCGTGAGCGATCCAGCAACTCACGGCTATATTCAAACGCTTCTTTGGTGATCGCACCTGCCTCAACAAGAATAGGGCGTATCTCAGGCGCGAAGTAGTGCTCAATCAGCACGCGCCGCAGTTCATCTCGTTCATCCGACATCTGCATGAGCGAGAACAATGTATCATCAAACTTTGCGCCAAGTACCAGCAGGCTTAAATCACGAAATGAGCGTATCTGCCGTGCTGCCTGCAATACCTCTTCCTTACTCGGCTGTGGAATGAGATGCCAGAATCCCTCGCTTTTCAAGTGAAAAAACGGCAGAACAATGTTACTCGCTTTGTCCTGTCCAATGACTTTGGTCCAGTACAGATCGAACACATCAAGCAGTTCAGCATTCAACTCGATGAAGTTCGTTTGTATTTCATGTTGCGCGACAAGATCGAGGATCGCTAGTAACAGAAAAGGTTTATAAGGCGCGCGCTTGTTTGTCGCTTCCGTCCAACGTCCCGGAATTGCGTCTGCTCGGAGCTTCGCGAACGCTTTTTTGTAGTGATCAAGCATGAATACGCAGCCAGCAAGATCTAAAATACCCCACGCCATGGTCGTGGCGCGAGGTTTCTATGGTTGCCGGGAGTTCAAGATCGTGGAATAAAAGCATTGCAGAGTGCAACAACCAGGTTAGAACGTACCAGCATCGAGACACATGATCAAGTACATGAGATACGCTGAAGGACAATTGAAAATGCACCACAGCAAAGAGTCGCTGTGCCGTTTCTAAGAAATTACTATAGCATGCAGCCGCAGCAAAAGCTACTCTTTTTAGTGTCTTTTTGGCAGGTATTCCGAACAATAGTACGAAGCAAATGTAATAATTGCCTTGCTGCGTTAGCGCCACCCCATGTCATAACAATCTGCCCGCTCGCGCCAAGCAATCTCCTTCTGAACCTCACGAAAATATCTGGCTGCTGGCATTCAATTTGCTCGCACTGCCCTCGTTTGACGCAGCCTTTTAGCGCTTCATGAAGCACGATAAGTAACAAAG
>DASTWM010000141.1:0-5647 GCA_035765855.1 Roseiflexaceae bacterium | reverse complement strand
CGAGGCGGGTGAGGACTTTGAGGAGGTTGCGAAAGGCGTGTGGATGCGGATCGCGCATTGATCAACCGCTGGGAGTGCGGGCGGGCTTTGTGGACGCCCGCGCTGCGGTTTTCTGCCTGCCTATCACTGAACCCATGGGCGTCCTGTTTAACATCCAGCGCATACGCTGCGCGCATCGAGATTATCGCGGGTCATGCGGCTGGGGCGTGTCAGTTTGATGCGCGTGTTGGGCAGCGCTGGCGTGCGCTGATGGACGGTCAGCAGTCGAACACCGACCAGCAGATGGCGTTTCTGAGCCGCTGGTCGTCCAGGACAAGCGCGCGAATCGCCTCTGGCAGCTGTTCGCGCTGCCACTGGCACTCGATCCGGCCAGCGCGCTCCTCCGCACCTTTAGCGGCCGCCGCCCGCGCGGCCTTGATGGCGTAAGCCGCCGCACCAAGCTCGTGTGCAGCGACATGCGCTACCACTGCCGCCTGGCCGGCAGCATATGCGGCGTGCCGCGCGGCTCCGCTCAGATCTCTTGCCGCAGCCATGGCATGGCCACCCGCCGCGCGCGCCTGGGACATGGTGATCTCGCCGCGCGCCCATGCCCGCGCCCGCGCGATTGCCTGACGCGGCCGCGTATCGGCAGGCCGCGCCGACTCGAAGAGGTGCAGCACGTGCTCTGCGCACGCGGCGGCCCACAAGGCGAGCAGGTGATGGTCCACATCCGTGAGCGTCCCGCCGCGGCGGATCGTGATGAAGCGCGGGTCGCGGTCTTTGGGGAGAATCATGGCTACACCTGTCCTTCTTGCATCTGCCCAACTATTGAATCTATGGCGACCACCATATAATATGCCGCTGTTTCCGCATCTCAGTACGATCATATTCCATGTTAGAAACATATACTGTTATCGCCGCAGAATCTCCGATACAAGCGAAAAAGGTAGTGATCGTCGTATATCTTCCTCTGCCATCCTCTATGCTCTATCGGCAAAGTCTCTTCGCGGTTGATCATCCCCGGCGCGCCTGCACTCGTCTTCGCACCGCGCCCACAAAAAAATCCAGCGCCTCCACATGCAGCAGCAGGCACAGCGCAACATATACGATTGCGCCCAGCCCACCTGCGACAATCAACTGCGCCAGCGCGCCACCGAAGCCGCTCATGAACAACGCCGCGCCCCATGCTACCAGCGCCATGACAATGCTTGCCGCCCCGCACTTCAGCAGCGACTCACCAAGCCGCAGCCCGTGCAGACTGACCAGGCCGCGCGACAGCAGCAGCAGCAGCAGCGCATGGCCGATCCATTGCGCCGAGTTGCCAAGCACCAGCGCGCCGTAGCCAAGCTGCGTTGTTGCAAGCAGGCCGAGCGCAGTGGCCGCGTACACGCCGACCGCCGCGCCCTGCACCAGGTTCGGCGCGAGCGTGCGGCGGTTGGCGTAGAAGGCGAACAGCAGCATCTGGTCGAAGGCGGCGGCGGGCAGCCCCGGCAGGTACAGCCGCAACGCCCATGCCGTCGCTGCGGTATCGGTGGCGCTGAAGGCCCGCCGCTGCAAAATCGTCGCAACGATGGGCGATGCCAGCGCCAGCAGCGCCAGCGTGGCTGGCAGAATCAGCAGCATGACCACTTTCATGCCCATCGCCAGCGTGGTGCGGAACGCATGCTCGTCGCCGTCGCTGACCTGCCGTGAGAGCGTTGGCAGCACGGCGAACGACACCGCCGCTACGACGAGGCCCAGCGGGAACTGGATCAGCGTGGTCGCGTAGCGCATGGTCGCCAGCGCGTTGTCGCCAACTCGTGAGGCCAGATTGCGGTCGAGCACGATGCCAAGGATCGAAAAGCCAATGCCCATGGCGACCGGCGCGTAGAGCTTGAGGATGCGCCGCACCGCCGGGTGCTCGAAATCGAACAAGAGGCGGTAATGCGCGCCGCGCAGCCCCGGCAGTTGCAGCACCACCTGCATGAATGCGCCAATCAGCACGCCGACCACGAGACTCAGCGGGCCAAAGACTGGCGTCAACAGCAGCGCGCCGAGAATGATCCCAAGATTGTATGCGCTGGTGGTGAAGGCTGGCAGCAGGAACTTCTGTCGCGCCTGGAGCAGCGCGGTCACAAGGCCGGACAGGCCCATGAACACCACCGCCGGCAGCATCAACCTCACCATCTGAATCGCAAGCTCGCGAATGTTGCCACGGAAGCCACCCGCCAGCACGGTCACAACCAGCGGCGCCTGCCACATCATCAGCGCCATGAGCGTCACAATCGCCAACAGCGCAATATTGATCACACTCGATGCGATTCGCCAGAACTCGCGCTCGTCGCCCTCGGCATACTCGCTGAACACCGGAATGAGCGCCGCGCTGATCGCGCCGTTGACCAGCAGATCATACAGCGTGCTTGGCACGGCGGATGCAGCCGTGAAGGCGTCCACGACGTCGCTGCGCCCGAACACGCCAGCAATCACTGATTCGCGGCCAACGCCGAGCACGCGGCTGGCGATATTGCCCAAGGCGATCAGCAGCGCGGCGGTGGCAATTTTGCGCGCCAGCGAAGGTTGAGCGGCGGAAGGAACAATGTTGGTTTGGCTCATGGATTTTGGCAATGACGACAAGAGTCTACTGCCTACTTCTTGTCACCTTGTCACCCTATCATCTTGTCATCGTGTCACGTTCATCGCGTCACGTTCATCGCGTCACATCCTCGCCGCCAGCAGCTACCGTGCCGCTCATCATTTGGTCAACAATTTTCTGAAGCCCTGTGCGGTCCCTCAGCAGCAGCGCATACGTCGGCTGAAGCTGCTCGGTGACGAGCGGCGGCTTGATGGCAAAGCGATTGATATTGTCAGCGCTCAGGCGCGGGCCAATCGTGGCGAGGCTCAGCATCTCGTTGCGCGGCATGTCCGTGCGAATCGCGTCGCGCAGCGCGTTGGTATAATCGTCCAGGTTGGTGATTTGCGTCAGAAGACCCTGATCGCGCATGCGCTGAAACATCGCCATGATCACCTGCTGCTGCCGCTGGATACGCCCGAAATCATTGTCGGCGTGGCGCGTGCGGGCATAGATCAAGGCTCGATCACCGTTCATCAATTGCCTGCCAGAATCGAAATGCACCTTGATGGTGCCGTAATCTTGCGTGGGATACGCCGGATCGTTGATAACTTTCGGCACCTCGACATAAATGCCGCCCAGTTGGTCGATCAATGTCTTGAAGCCATCAAAGTTGACCATCATGAAATAATCAATTTTGATGTCGAGCAGATTGCCAACAGTCGCCTTAGCCAGCGCCGCGCCGTAGCCGTTGCCAAGCTCTTTTTCGCCGATCGGGTAGGCCGCGTTAATCGTGTGCTGCCCGAATCGCGGCACTGTGACCAGCAAATCACGCGGCAGCGACAGCATGCTGATGTGGTCGCTGCGCGGGTCGATACGCACCACGATCATCGTGTCCGTGCGGCTGAACTCATCGCCGGGCCGCGCGTCGGTTCCCATGAGCAAAATATTCACCGGGCCGTCAGGCGAAGGAATCGCGGTTGGTTGTGGCGTTGGCGGCGCTGTGGGCGCAACGGCTTGTGGTTGGCGCGAGGCGCTGGTCGGCACGACATCAGTGGGCGCGGGTGGCGCAGTTGGTTCTGGCGGAAGCACCACCGTGGGAACGATCATGGCATCCACGTTGTCGTAGGCGCGTTTCCACTGCCACGCCAGCCATAAACCTGCCAGGGAAACGAGAACACAGACCACGGCACAGGCCGCATAGATTGAGCGTCGTCGCGGACGCAGCATAGATTTCTCCGTACACCTATTGCTCAAGCGAAACGCCTGTGGCTGCTGCTTCGAAGCCATAGGTTCACGCGACGCTGTAGCACAAAAAGCGAACTGGTATTGTTTCGGCAGGATGTGTGCCACAACAATACATTCACTGTACCATGAAGTATCGTTGTAAACGTTGATTTTTGCTGAGATGGAGATGAAGAAATAGCTTGCGCATGCACGGTGCGAATTCAGCCCGCACCGTGCATGCACAAAGTGACTTACGCAAGCTGCTCCAGCCGCGCGCGCAGCCGCTCCACCGTGGCCTGCGCGGCGGCGAGACCGTCGCGCTCGCGTTGCACCACAGCGGCGGGCGCGCGCTCTACAAAGCTGGCGTTGTTCAGCTTCGCGCCGCGCCGGTCAACCTCGGCTTCGGCGGCTTGCAACTCTTTCTGAAGCCGCTCGCGCTCGGCGTCAAGATCGACCAGCCCGGCCAGCGGCAGGAAGATTTCGACATCACGGATGACCAGCGCGGCGGCCTGCTCGGGCTTGACGGCCATGCGCTCAGCGATCATGAGTTGGTCGTCGGCCACGCGCGCCAGCCGGCTGATCTGCGCCCGTTGGGCTTCCAGCAGGCCCACGCGCTCGCCCGCCGCCACGGTCGCGGCGATAAAACGGGCTGGCTCAACTTTATATTCGTTGCGGATGTTGCGAATGGCGACGATAAGGTCTTGCACCAGCGCCCAGTCGCGCTCGGCATCGTCGCTTATCGTGCTCGTGTTGGCCTGCGGATATACTGCGAGCATGATTGATTGGACTTGCCGTCCATCGTCCGTCGTCCATCGTCCGTCGTCCGTTAGGTACTGCCATGCCTCCTCGGTCACGAACGGCATGAACGGGTGCAGCAGCCGCAGCGAACCTTCGAGCACATGGAACAGCACCGTCTGCGTCGCGCGCTGCGTTGTTTCGTCCTCGTCAAGCTGCGTCTTGGCAACCTCGACGTACCAGTCGGCAAATTCGCTCCACAGGAAATCCTGAATCTGCCGTCCGGCCTCGCCGAAGTTGTAGGCTTGCATGAGCCGATCGACATCAGCCAGCAGCCGGTTGTAGCGTGACAGAATCCAGCGATCCGCTAACGTCATTGCAGATTGCAGATTGTAGATTGTAGATTGATCCAGACTGTGGTCAATCTGCAATTTTGAAATCACAAAGCGCGTGATGTTCCAGATCTTGTTGGCAAAGTTGCGCGCCGCTTCGATTCGCTGCGGGTTCAGGTTTAAGTCCTGGCCGGGCGTGCCGCTGGTCGCCAGCGTGAAGCGCAGCGCGTCGGTGCCGAACTGGTCCATGACCTCCAACGGATTGACGACGTTGCCGTAGCTCTTCGACATCTTGCGGCCATGCTCGTCGCGCACCAGGCCGTGCAAGTAAATTGTGTGGAACGGCTCTTTGCCGGTCAGGTAGCAGCCCAGCATCATCATGCGCGCGACCCAGAAGAACAGGATGTCGTAGCCAGTTTCCATGACGCTGGTCGGATAAAAGTATTCAAGATCCGGCGTTTCGTCCGGCCAGCCGAGCGTCGAGAACGGCCACAGCCCGGACGAGAACCACGTGTCGAGCACATCCGGATCCTGGATAGCGCCCTCGGTTGGCTCGGGGTCGTCCGGCCCCGGCACGATGATCTCGCCGTCGGCGGTGTACCAGACCGGGATGCGGTGTCCCCACCACAACTGGCGGCTGATGCACCAATCCTCAATGTTTTCGAGCCAGTGATAATAGACCTTCTCGAAGCGCTCCGGCACGATTTTGGTGCGGCCCTCTTTCACAGCGTCGAGCGCCATTTTCGCCATCTGCTCGGTGCGGACGAACCACTGCTCGCTCAACAGCGGCTCGATCACCTCGCCGCCGCGCTGGCTGATGCCGACC
>DASTWM010000140.1:0-6287 GCA_035765855.1 Roseiflexaceae bacterium | reverse complement strand
ACGAACTCACCGTGGCGGTGTACATGCCCGCCTTGCGCAGCGCGGCCATCCAGCCGTCGGTCCCGAACAGGTCGCGGAAGCCACGCGCCGGCCCTTCCACGAACGGCGTGGCTGCCGTGCCGCCATGACCCACCACGCCGGTACGGAAGCCGCAGCGCCCGCTCCACAGCGCCGTGCGCGACGGCAGGCATGGCGCATCCGGGACGTACAAATTGTCGAAACGGACCGCCTGTTGGGCTACCGCGTCGATGTTGGGGCTGGTGTTGCGATGGTAGCCGTAGCAGCCCAGGTGATCGGGCCGCAGGCTGTCGATGTCGATGTACAGAATTCGCATAGCTTCCTCGCTTGATTAACATAAGCATTTTGTAAGTGGCACCGCTGCGTGCACGCATAGCATACCGCAAGAACCGGCAGCATGCGAATGCCCATGTCACATGAACCACGCTCCGGGCTGCCGGACCGCATGACAAGTGTCGTCAGCGCAGGTATTAGTATAAAACAGAATGTAAGCGCTTCCGTCTTGTTTCACCTGCAAGCTTGCCGCCTGTGCGCGCATACGTGCGTATTGACAAACACAGCCATGCCATGTATTATCCTCATCATGGAAGCGCTTGCACTATATTACTGCTTTCCTGACGAGCCGCCTGGTTTGCTATGCCAGATATCCCCCACGATCTGACGCTTGAAGATATTGCGCGCATGGCTGGCGTCTCACCGGCCACCGCCTCGCGGGTGATCAACAATCGCGTGGGGCTGCGCTCGAAGGCGCGCGAGCGGGTGCTCGAAGTGGTCGCGGAAACAGGCTTCCAGCCGCATGCTGCCGCCCGGTCGCTGGCCTCGCAGCGCTCGTATGTCATGGGGCTGCTGATCCCCGCGCCAGCCAGCACCATCCTCACACACCCGAATGTGCTTCAACTCGCCGAAGTGATTACCCAGGCGTGCCAGGAACATGAGTACCTGCTCAGCCTGTTTCTGATGGGCAGCGACGCCGATGAGCGGCGTATCTTGCCGAAGATCACGCGCAAAGGCTTTATCGACGGTTTGATCGTGCGCGGGGCCGACGACCGCAGCAGCGATCCGCTGCTTGCCACGCTGTCCGCAACCGGCATGCCGCTGGTGTCGCTGGGTCGCCCAACCGACCTGCCTCATGTGAGCTATGTCGCGGCAGATAACATGACGGCGGCGTATCATGCCGTGGCGCACCTGCTCAATTTGGGGCGGCGGCGCATTGGGTTGCTGGTTGGCTCGCTGGAGCCGTATGCCAGCCAGGAACGGCTGGCGGGCTACCGCAAGGGGCTTGCCGAGCGCGGGCTGCCGGTCGATGAGCAATTCATCGCGGTGGGCGGCATGAGCGAGAGTTCCGGCGCGGCCCAACGCCTGCTCCAGCAGCGACCGGACGCGCTGTTCATGCCGACCCGCATGGCACCGGATGTTCTGAGCGTGTTGCATGCGGCGCGTCTGCGCGTGCCGGATGACATCGCGCTGGTTGGGTTCGACGATTTGCCACTGGCGCAGCAAACTGACCCGCCGCTGACCACCGTGCGCCAACCCATGGCGGCCATGGGCAAGCAACTGGTTGGCATGCTGCTGGATATTGTGGCGCATGGCGCGCATCCACCGCGCCATGTTGTGTTCGCGCAGGAGCTTGTGATACGCCAGTCGTGCGGGGCGCTGAGTCTGGACGATAGATGGCGGACGGCGGCAGGCTGAGCTGATCATTTAGTGTCGTCCGGCGGCGCATTACGTTTTACGTTTTATAAAGGAGCAACATCATGTCCAGTTTTACGCGAACGATGTTCAAGACCAACCCGGTGACGGACAAATTGCGGAGCGGCCAGCCCGCTGTCGGTAGCTGGCTCACGCTCTGCTCGCCGGTCGCGGCGGAGGCCATGGCCCACGTCGGATGGGATTGGCTGGTCGTGGATGCCGAGCACAGCCCGGTTGGCTTTGAAACTATGGTGAACTGCTTCCGGGCGGCGCAGTTGGGCGGCGCGGTGCCGATGGCGCGCGTGCCATGGAACGACACGATCTGGATTCAGCGGACGCTTGATGCGGGCGCGCTGGGCCTGGTGGTGCCGATGGTCAACTCCGCCGAGGACGCGAAGTCGGCTGTCAGCAATATGCGCTACTCGACCAGGGGGCAGCGCAGTTTCGGCGGCACGCGGATAGTTCCCTACATCGACGGCGATTATCGCACCTGGGCCGACGAGAATCTGGCGGTGATTGTCATGATCGAAACCATTCAAGCCGTCGAGCAGGCTGAAGCCATTCTCGGCGTCGATGGCGTGGTCGGCTGCTTCATCGGCCCGAACGACCTGGCGCTCTCGATGGGGCTGACCCAGAAGGACATGGGGCCGGGCACCGAGCACGAGGCCGCGATGATGTCGGTGCTGGCCGCCGCGAAGAAGACCGGCAAGGCGGCAGGAAAGCACTGCTTCAGCGCCTCTGAAGTGACCATGCGCATCAATCAGGGTTTCCAATTCCTGGCGCTTGCCAGCGATGGGGTCTTTCTGGCGAAATCGGCGCTGGCGGAGTTCGAAGCGGTGGATGTTACGGGCGCATCCGCCGACAGCGTTCGTGAGGTGACGGGGCAGTTGTATTAGGCCCGTTGGTGATGCTGGCGGGAGGAGCCGATCAATGCCGAAACTTGTCATGATGCCGCCGCAGAACGATCTGTCGCGCGAGTATGCCGGGCGCTTGCGCGCGGCGCTGCCTGACTATCAGATCGTCGTGCCTGAAACCGAGGATGATGCTCGGCAGGAGATCGCCGACGCGGACGCCGCCTACGGCTGGGTTTCGCCCGAACTGCTGCCGCTGGCGCACAAGCTGCGCTGGCTGCAAAGCCCCGCAATTGCGCCGCATGCCGGCTATTACTACCCGGAGTTGATCGCCCACCCGGTGGTGGTCTGCAATCCGCGCGGCATTTTCAATGATCATATCGGCCAGCACATCATGCTGTTTGTGCTGGCGCTGGCGCGCGGCCTGCCCTTCTACATGGAGGCGCAGGCCCAGCGACGCTGGGAGCCGAATGCGCCCAAAAGCCCCTACGTCGATCTGGCGACTGCCAGCGCGCTGATTGTCGGCGTCGGCGGCATCGGCCAGGAGGCGGCCAGGCTGTGCGCCGCGTTCGGCATGCGCGTCGTCGGCGTTGACGCGCGCTGGGAATATGATGTGCCGTCGGTCGAAAAGCACGCGCCCGAAGAGCTTGACGCACTGCTGCCCGCCGCCGACTTTGTGATTGTGACCACGCCGCATACGCCCGAAACCGAGGGCATGTGGAACGCCCGGCGCTTTCAACTCATGAAAAAGACCGCGTATTTCATCAATATCGGGCGCGGCAAGACGACCAAACTTGACGATCTGGTTGCGGCGCTTGAAAGCGGCGAGATCGGCGGGTGCGGCCTCGATGTCTTTGAAACCGAGCCGCTGCCGCCTGACCACAAGCTGTGGACGCTCCCGAACGTCCTGCTCACGCCGCATATTGCCGCCGAACACGCGGAGAACGTCGCTGAACGGCGCTTTGAAATCCTGCTGGATAACGCCCGCCGATTCGCGGCGAACGAACCGCTACGCAACGTCGTGGACAAAGCAGCCTGGTACTAGGAGTCTATCTGTATAACCACCAAGACACGAAGTCACCAAGTTCAGAAACAAAAGCCTTGGTGTCTTGGTGGTGAGTTATTCAGACAGGCACTACGCAATCCAACGAGAAAGAAGGCAGCCATGCCGCACAGCGCTGAACAGGCATTGCTCGAAGAACTCAAAAGGTTTGACACTCCTTCGATCACCAATGTCGTGGCGACCTATCCGACCAGCCCGCTCTGCCTGGGGCTATACAATCCCTGGCCCGAAAACTGGTACACTGACCAGACGATTCGCTGCATGTACCCCGAATTGGGGCGGCTTGCCGGTTACGCGGTGACGTGTGTCTACGGCCTGCCCGACCCGAACTTCGCCCGGTTGTCCTTTCTGGATGTTGTCGATGCGCTGGAAGCCTCGCCAAAACCGACCATTCTGGTGTTGCAGCAAAAGTTTCCGCCGGAGATTGCCGGAAAGGTTGGGCTGGCGGGCGGCAACATGGTTTCGGCCATGAAGGCGATGGGGTGCATTGGTCTGATATCGAACGGCCCCTCGCGCGACCTGGATGAAATTCGTCCGATGGGCTTTCAATACATGCTGAGCGGCGTAACTGCCGGGCATGGCGCGATGGCGGTCCACGCGATTAACGTGCCGGTTTCAGTGGGCGGCATGGACGTTGCGCCGGGCGACATCATTCATATGGATGAAAATGGCGCGGTGAAATTCCCGGCCAACAAGCTGGAAGCCGTGGTGCAGCTTGCCCGCGAACTGCACAAAGACGAGGCCGTGCTTCAGCGCGCGTTGCAACAGGCCACCTCGGCAGCCGAGATCAGGGCCATCATGAGCGGGCAGGTGTACGCGCCTGAAGAGCCGGAGCAGAGCTAACCGAGAACTGAGAACCGATAACCAGGAACCGTTGCGATCCCTCCATCGCCCAGAAACCCTGTAGGGGCGAACCGAGGTGTTCGCCCTCATTGAAGAATGAGCAGAACCCATGAAACCAAAAGTATGGACGGAAGTGCCGCTCCATTCCGAAGCGCTGGCGCGCTTACAGGCCCAGGCTGAGGTTATCGTCAGCAGAGATCATGCTGATCTGGCGGGCGCTGAGGCGGCGATCATCGGCAATAGTACGGTGGACGCGGCATTTATCGAGCGCGCCGGGCCGAACCTGAAGCTGGTCATCCGGCATGGGATTGGCTACAACACGCTCGACGTGCCGACCGCCACGGAATATGGTGTGCTGGCCGCCAATACGCCCGACGCTCCCACGGAAAGCACCGCGGAGCAGGCGGTCGGGCTGCTGCTCGCCGTCGCGAAGATGATCGTCAAGTCCGACATGGCCTTGCGCGCCAACCAGCGGCTGACCCTGAATGAGCTACGCGGCGTCGAAGTGCTCGACCGCGTGCTGGGTGTGGTCGGCTACGGACGGATCGGGCGGCGTGTCACGGAAATCTGCGCGCTGGGCCTGAAAATGCGGGTTGTGGTGTTTGACCCGTTTCTTGGCGCTGTGGCCGGGCTGCCTGAAAACATCACCATTGCCGATAGCCTCGATGCGCTGCTCCCCCAGGTTGATTTTCTCACCTTGCATACGCCGCTCACGCCGGAAACGCGCCACCTGATCAGCGAGCGCGAACTGCGGATGATGAAGCCCGGTGCGTTTCTGATCAACGTGAGTCGCGGGCCGGTCGTGGACGAGGCGGCGCTGATCCGGGCGCTGGAGGATGGACATCTCGCGGGCGCGGGGCTGGACGTATTCGACCCTGAGCCGCCGTCGCCCGATAACCCGCTGCTGCGCATGCCCAACGTGGTCGTTACGCCGCACGTTGCGAGCAACACCGACAAAGGCTACTGGCGCATGTCGCAGAGCGTGGTGGACCAGGTGTTGCAAGTGTTGGCGGGCGAACGGCCAACATTCCTGATTGATTCGGCGGCCTGGCCGGGCCGCATGCGGGCCGTATCCAAGTAAGGCTGGCGCGTGTGAGGCCGCGCAAGCGGCCTTGGTATGCGTAGCCGGAGCCTTCAGGCTCCCGGCATGCGCCAACCGCGTCACTCCTGTAACTAATGGCAGGGTCTACAGAAGGAAATGATCAAGCAACTCTTTCAACAACGCTGGCGGCACATGCGCCTGCCATTTTACGGCTGGGCCATCGCTGCTACCGCGCTGATTGCTGTGTTTGCCTCGGCGCCGGGGCAATCCTACGGCTTCTCGGTGTTCATCGACTCCATCCTGGCCGCCACCGGGCTGTCGCGCACCCAGCTGTCGGCGCTCTACGCGCTCGGCACGGGCGTTAGCGCGATTACCACCGTGGTAGTCGGACGGATGGCTGACCGCTGGGGCACGCGGGTCGTGCTCGCGATCGTAGGACTGGCCTTTGGCAGCGCGTGTTTTCTCATGGCCATTGCTTACGGCCCGCTGACCGTCTTGCTGGGATTTGCCGCGCTCCGGGCGCTCGGCCAGGGTTCGCTGGCGATTCTTGCCACCCTGCTGATCGCGCAATGGTTCGTGCGCTACCGTGGGCGCGCCATGGCGCTGGTGCAGCTGGGCGGCGCGGCGTCGAACGCGGTGTTTCCACTGCTCGCCAATGCCTTGATCATCACGATCGACTGGCGGAACGCCTATCGCGTGCTCGGCATCGTCGTCTGGGCGCTGATTCTTCCCGCCGCCATTCTGGTGGTTCGTAACCGCCCTGAGGATGTCGGGCTGCATC
>DASTWM010000139.1:0-5113 GCA_035765855.1 Roseiflexaceae bacterium | reverse complement strand
GGGGCCGAAATAATATGCCATGCGGGTGTAAATGAGGCGTGCTGGTCTGGATTCATGCGCCGGAATAGCTGGCGCGCGAACAAGGCATGCCATGCGAACTCGGTTGTGAGGCGAACCGGCAGATCATAGCGCGGATCGGCGCTCGCCAGCGAGTCAACGACAAACAATTCGCGCCCTTGCAGGTACGCGTTGATGCGCGCGCGCAGTCGCTCGAATGTTGCTGGACTCATGGGCTGGTTCGTCTTGCCCCAGTCAATCCTGTCAGCGCTCGCGCTCCCGTCATAGCGCACCACGAACTTGTCGCCCGGCGAGCGGCCAGTGCGCTTGCCGGTGCGAGCAACCAGCGCGCCGCTGGCCGCAAGCATGCCTTCGCCACGCGCGAGCGCCGCCTCCACCAATTGCGGCACAGACAAATTTACATGAACTGCTGCTGGTCGGCTGATACCAAGCTGGTGCAGGTCGTCCAGAACTGTGGAGATGTTCGTCATGTTGTACTCCTTGCTCATCATTGAGGCAATATCCTGTTGTATACGGTTATTCGAGCGCTGCAAAGATACGCAGACACGTCATGGAGCTGCGTCAAACGGCGGCATGCCGGTTTGCGCCATGTGTTGCAGCTGCGCCAGTGCATCAAGCGCTGCCGTGTATGCATCAGGATCGCTCTGTTCAAAATTGCGCGCCACGAACTCATCGGCGTCGAGCGTCAGCAGTTGCGACCGATCCGCCGACACAAACAGGTCGAGTTCAAGATCCTCGGATGTTATTGTAGCATTTTCCATGCACGCAGGACGGGTTACATTGCAGTACCAGCCTTTGAGCATGCCCGCAGCGCTGTGAATTTCAAAAATATTGAACCAGCGGTCGGTATAATAATGCTCATAAAAGTGATCGCCGGTCTCAAAGGTGGTATAGCCCAGGTCGAGTGACGGCCGATCCCAGCGGGCATGAATGAGAATATGCCCTTGTTCTTCAGCAATCAGCACGCCCTGGTAGGTAATTGTGGTGTTCTTGCCTGGCTTGAGCAGATGAACAGTGTACGTTTGCATATCGGTATATGTTTCCTCAGCGCACAATAAAAACAGGACTTACATTGTAAGCCCTGTTGCAAGCGCGCTGCCATGTTGTCTGAGGTGACAGTATGCGCGTGCTATTTACACGTAGCTGCGGCGAAATAAACGCCGAATGCGCCGCCGCGTGTCCGCCCGCACCACGCGGCTGAGGAGCGTTGTGACAAACAGCCCGATGATTTGCGGCAGCGAAAAGCGCGGGCGCACCAACTGCCGCAACGCTTCTGGATCGTTCAACGGCAGCGGCGAGGCGTCGCGCACCTCAACCTTCAAATCGCCATGCCATTCGCGTTCGACCCAGAACAGATCCGGCATGCTGCGCTGGAAAAACGTGTAGGCTGGATTGTACTCATACATGTAATCGAACAATTCGCCGAACGGCTCCTGCGGCTCCTTGGGGTGCAGCACGAGCGTGTCGCCGACACGGTTGACATACCAGCGATGAAACGACCAATGGAATAATCGCTCGGCAATCTCGGACGGGCTCTGGATGTAGCCACTTTCGCTCACGCGCATCAATTCGCGCGCGAACTGCTGCGGGTCATCCATGTGTTCCAGAATATGCGAGCAGATCGCATAGGCGAAAGCGCCATCTTTGAACGGCAGGTGATGTGCATCGGCGACCACAAACGGGCGATCGACCACCAGATCGCCGCCGCGCTCGCGGTTGTCCGCGCCGAGGTAACGATCGACCAGGACATTCGAGCGCGGATTGGGATTGTCGCCGCTGCCAATTTCGAGGACGAGGCCCGTTTCGGGGGGATGAAAATGTTGCTCCATACGCTAGTTTAACTCATCCCCCGACAAACTATCGCGCAGAATGTGCAGGTGCTCCAGCGCCACGCCCGTGCCAATTGCGACACAGTTCGCCGGTTGGTCGGCCACATAGCACGGTACGCCAGTCACTTCGGTCAGCAGTTCGTTGATGCGCCGCAACATCGAGCCGCCGCCGGTCATGACCATGCCTTTATCAATGATGTCGGACGCCAGTTCGGGCGGCGTGTTGGACAAGACGTCGCGTGCGGCCTGCACCACGGCTTCCAGCGGCTCCTGAATCGATTCGGTGATTTCGTTCGAGCTTACTTCGATTGTGCGGGGCAGCCCGGCGACCTGATCGCGCCCGCGCACCTGCATGGTCAATGGCCGCTCCAACGGCAGCGCCGAGCCAATCTCGATCTTGATGCTTTCGGCGGTGCGCTCGCCGATCAGCACGTTATATTTGCGCTTGACGTAGTTAGCGATTGCTTCATCGAACTTGTTGCCGCCGACGCGCACCGACGTGCTGACCACAATATCGTTGAGCGACACCACCGCGACCTCGGTTGTGCCGCCGCCGATGTCGATCACCAGATTACCGGATGGCAGCGCCACCGGAATGTTCGCGCCAATCGCGGCGGCCAGCGGCTCGCGAATGAGGTAGGCCGCCCGCGCCCCTGCGGCCAGCGCCGCATCGCGCACGGCGCGCATTTCCACGGTCGTCACGCCAGCGGGAATACAGATCATGACTTCCGGGCGGCTGAGGCTCACGCCATTCGCCTTGCGGATGAAGTGCCGCAGCATGGCTTCGGTGATGTCATAATCGGCAATCACACCATTTTTAAGCGGGCGCACCACTTCGACGCTTTCCGGCTCGCGCCCGACCATGGCCAGCGCCTCTGCGCCGACCGCCCTGATGCGGCTTTCCTTGGTGGAAAGCGCCACAACGGACGGCTCCGACAGCACAATGCCGCGCCCTTTTACATATACCAGCACATTTGCAGTGCCGAGATCAATTCCAATCTTCCGGGCCATATACGCTCCGATGTACGATGTTGTACGTGCGATGTACGATTTGACAGGTGCCTATTGTATGGCATAACTCCTGAATCGTAAATCGGCCATGAGAATTGCTACTGCCGCCGCGACTGTTTCAGCTGTGCAATGCGGAGACGCAGAAGTTCCTTGCGCAGCTTGGCTTCGGCAAGCAGCATGTCCTGATCGCTGCGGCGCTCGGTCAGGCGCTCCTCGGCACGGCGGCGCGATTCTTCCGCGCGTGCCTCGTCAATTTCGTCGGCGCGCTCGACCGTGTCGGCCAGAATGGTCACACGGTTGGGCAGCACTTCCATGAATCCGCCTGACAAGGCGTAGGGCGTGCTTACGCCATCCTTAATAATATCAAGCTCGCCAATATCCAGAATGGTCAACAGCGGCATGTGGCGCGGCAGAATACCGACACGCCCATCCACCGTTGGCGCATTGACCTGATCGACGTCATCCGAAAGCACGACGCGCTCAGCAGTTACGATTTCAAGATGTATAGGCATGGCAACCTCAAGATGCTTGATACGTGCTGCTTGATACGTGAGCCTACCTCAGGCATCATGTATCAAGCAGCACGCATTAGGTCTACTTCTGACTCGCCTCATAGGCATTCAACACATCGTCGAGCGTGCCTTGCAGGAAGAAATACTGCTCCGGCACCTGATCGGCTTCGCCATTCAGCAAGCGCTGGAAGCTCTTCACTGTGTCGGCAATCGGCACATACTTGCCGGGCCGACCGGTAAATTTCTCGCCAACAGTGAACGGCTGCGAGAAGAAGCGCTCGATCTTGCGCGCACGCGCTACGGTCAGCTTGTCCTCGTCAGACAGTTCCTCAACACCAAGAATAGCGATAATGTCCTGCAAGTCCTTGTAGCGCTGTAACACCTGCTTGACTTCCTGCGCGGTGTTGTAATGATCCTCGCCCACGATGTTCGGATCAAGAATCCGGCTCGTCGAAGCCAGCGGATCCACAGCCGGATAAATACCCTTTGCTGAAATGCTGCGCTCCAACGAAATCGTCGCGTCAAGGTGCGCAAACGTCGTCGCCGGAGCCGGGTCGGTGTAGTCGTCGGCGGGCACATACACCGCCTGCATGGACGTAATCGAGCCTTGCTGAGTCGAGGTGATGCGCTCCTGCAATTCGCCCATCTCGGTGCCGAGCGTCGGCTGGTAGCCTACCTGCGAAGGCATACGACCGAGCAACGACGACACTTCCGAGCCAGCCTGCACGAAGCGGAAAATGTTGTCGATGAACAACAGGATGTCGCGCCCTTCATCGCGGAAGTACTCCGCCATGGTGAGCGCCGTCAGCGCCACACGCAGACGCGCGCCGGGCGGCTCGTTCATCTGGCCGAACACCATGACAGTTTTGTCGAACACTGTAGTGTTGGCGTCGATCTGCGCGCCCTGCATTTCGTGAATCAGGTCGTTGCCCTCGCGGCTGCGCTCGCCCACGCCGGCGAACACCGAGTAGCCCGACTGCTCCTTGGCAACATTGGCAATCAGTTCCTGAATGAGCACCGTCTTGCCGACGCCTGCGCCGCCGAAGATCGCCGTCTTGCCACCGCGCGTAAACGGCGCAATCAGGTCGATGACCTTGATGCCAGTTTCAAAGATCTGAACCGATGTTGCCTGATCCTGGAACGACGGCGCGCGCTGATGAATCGGGCGGCGCTCTTCCGCGTTCACAGGCTCGTCGGTATCAATCGGGTCGCCCAACACATTGAACACGCGCCCAAGCGTCGCAGGACCGACTGGCACCGAAATCGGCGCGCCAGTGTCGATGATCTGCACGCCGCGCCGCAGGCCATCAGTTGAACCCATGGCGACCGACTTGACAAGTCCGTGGCCCAAGTGCTGCTGCACCTCACACACCAGTCGGCCACCATTCTCTAACGGAATTTCAATAGCGTTGTAAATTTCCGGCGTGCCATGCGGCGGGAACTGGGCATTCACCACCACGCCGATGATCTCTGTTACTTCACCGGTTGCTCCAGCCATAAATCCTCCTTAGAAGAACAAAGGGTAGAGAAAAAAGAACAAGGAATATAGACATGCGCTTTGTTCTTTACCCTTTGTTCTTGGTTCTTGTTATTATCCACCGAGCGCCGCTGCGCCAGCCGCGATCTCGGAAACTTCTTTGGTAATCGCCGCCTGCCGCGTCTTGTTAAAGGTCAATGTCAGATCGCGCGTCAGTTCTTTGGCGTTGTCAGTCGCATTGCGCATGGCGACCATGCGCGCGCTGT
>DASTWM010000138.1:0-27557 GCA_035765855.1 Roseiflexaceae bacterium | reverse complement strand
CGCTCGTTGCTGATCCACACAGCGTCAGGGATTAAGTTGTTTTCCTCGCTAATAATAATTCCGGGAGCAGCAATTGCAAGACCATTTCCTGTCGCAATAGCCCAATCATCGAGCCGTGCTGCAATCCGCCCGGCAACAACCTGATGATACGAATGTGGCGCTTTGGTCACGTGCAGCTCTCCATTAATAATTTCATAGCGCAGACCGTCATTATCAGGGAAGCGGGCGAGGTCAGCGGTCGTCCAGCGTTCAACAGTTGTCATAGCAGCCTCCTTGTCACGTCCATCTCATTATACACACAAAGGCACAAAAACTCATTGGTCTTCGTGCCTTTGTGCCTTCGAGGTTATGTTGCTGCAAGCTACACGTCGAGATTCCTGACCTCAATTGCGTGGGTCTGGATGAAACGCTTGCGCGGCGGCACCAGGTCGCCCATGAGCATGGTGAACGTCTCGTCGGCCTGCTGCGCGTCCTCGATCGTCACCTGCTGGACAATGCGATTCATCGGATTCATGGTCGTTTCCCACAACTGGTCGGCGTTCATTTCGCCAAGACCCTTGTAGCGCTGGATCTTGACTTTATCACGCTGCGACTCCGGCAGCTTCGCCAGCCATTCGTCGCGCTCGCGGTCAGAGTACACATAGCGCACTTCTTTGTTGTGCTCCAGGCGATACAGCGGCGGCTGCGCGATGTACAGATGCCCATTCACGATCAGCGGGCGCATGTAGCGGAAGAAGAACGTCAAGAGCAGCGTGCGAATGTGGCTGCCGTCCACGTCGGCGTCGGTCATGATGAATATGCGATGGTAGCGCAGTTTGCTGATGTCGAGTTGGTCGCCTACGCTCGCGCCGATGGCGGTGATCAGCGCCCGCACCTCGTTGTTCGAGAGCATTTTGTCAAGGCGGCTCTTCTCGACGTTCAGGATCTTGCCACGCAGTGGCAGAATGGCCTGAAAGCGCCGGTCGCGACCCTGCTTGGCGCTGCCACCGGCGGAGTCACCCTCGACCACGTACAGCTCACAGCGGGCCGGGTTGGTGTCGGAGCAGTCGGCCAGCTTGCCCGGCAGCGAGAAGCCGTCCATGGCGCTCTTGCGGGCTGTCTCGCGCACTTTCTGCACGGCCATGCGCGTGCGCGCCGCCGACACACACTTCTCGATGATACGCTTGGCATCGCCAGGGTTTTCTTCCAGCCAGGTCTGGAACGCATCCGCGAACACCGTCGCCACCGCGCCAGTCGCCACCGGGCTGACCAGCTTCTCCTTGGTTTGTGAGGAGAACTGCGGGTCGCGCAGCTTCACGCTGATCACCGCCGTCAAACCCTCGCGCACGTCGTCGCCAGTCAGGTTGGCTTCGTTGTCCTTCAGCAGGTTCTTCGAGCGGGCATAATTGTTAATCACGCGCGTCAACGCGGTGCGGAAGCCCGACACATGCGCGCCGCCGTCGGTGTTGTTGATGCCGTTGGCAAATGCGTAGACCGAGTCAGTGTCAAACGATTCGGTGTATTGCGCCGCAATTTCCACCGCAACATCGTCTGCGATGCGCTCGACATAGAACGGCTGCTTGTGAAGCACATTCCGGTCTTTGTTCAGATGCCGCACATACGACTGCACGCCGCCCTCGAAGTAGAAGTTCATCTCATTGTCGTCGCGCTCGTCCACAAAGTGGAAGCGCAGCCCCTTGTTCAGGTACGACATTTCGCGGAAGCGCTGGGCGAGCGTCTTGAAGTTGTAGTCCAACGTCTGAATAATCGTCGTGTCCGGCATAAAGGTGGTGACTGTCCCACGTTTGCTGGTCTTCCCAACGTTCTTCACATCCGCTACCGGCACGCCAGCATGATATTCCTGAAAGTAGTGCTTGCCATCGCGGGCGTTATGCACGTCCACACGCATCCACTCGGAAAGGGCGTTCACCGCCGAGACGCCAACGCCATGCAGGCCCGACGAAACCTTGTAGCCTTTGTCGCCGAACTTGCCGCCAGCGTGCAGCACGGTCATGACGACTTGCAGCGTGCTCACCCCCATCTTGGGATGAATGCCGGTCGGAATGCCCAGGCCATCGTCAGAAACAGTGACCGAGCCATCCCTGTGAATCACCACCGTGACCGTGGTGGCACGGCCCGCCATGACCTCATCGACCGAGTTATCGACGACTTCGCGCACCATGGTGTGCAAGCCGTTGACATCTGTTGGGCCGATGTACATACCCGGACGCTTGCGCACGGCCTCCATGCCCTCAAGCACCTGGATCTGACTTTCGTCATACGACATATCTTCAACTGTTGGAATCGCTGTTGTCATGCGTTTTTCTCACTCGTGCTAGATGTATCGAACCTACTCTTGACGCGGCGTTGCGTTCGGCGCGCCGCGCACAGTGCTGACAGCCATCTGCCAGCGACGCAGGCGCTCCTGATAAAAGGCCATGCGCGCCGCCACCAGGCCACAGCAGATGTAGGCGCTTCCAATAATGGCGACGATCAGGCCCACCGTCGATGCTGAAGCCACAATTGCCTGCCAGATCACACCCGTCCCAACGGCAATGACCAGCAGCAACAGCAAAAACAGCAACGTGCTCCAAAAATTCCTGCGAACAATGTTGAAACTGGCATGGAGCGCCCGCACCGGCCCAACACCGCTGATCACGATCGCTTCGAGCGTAAAACCAAGATAAATATTTGCCCAGAACCATGCGATCACGACCAGCAGGGCCGCGAATGCCCCCAACACCGGATTTAACGCCAGCAGCAGCCCGGCAATCAACAGTATGGGCAAACCGACGAGCAGCGCCGCACCAAGGACCAGCGCCACATAGCCAAAGATCGAGCGCGTGGCCCGCGCAAGCCGCTGAAGCCAGACCGCTAGCACCAACCGTTCGCCCCGCACTGCCTCGGCCGTGACAGTCAGGAAAGCCGTGCTCAGCAGCAGCACGCCGGTATTGAGCAGCAGAAACGCCAGCAGCGCGCCGCCGAGGTGCTGCACCTCGATCATGCTGCGCTGGCTGTCCAACGTCAGCGGAAGTGCCTGCACCAATGGCACGCCAAACCCGCCGCCCGTCACCCCCAGCGAGCCAAGCACATAGATTGTTGTGGGAATATAATTAAAAAGAGCGAGCGGCTGCCGCATGTCAAGCTGGCTTGCCTGCGCGAACTGCTGCGCCGATTGCTGCTGCATCTCCGCGCTGAGCCCGGACCCGAACGGCGAGCCCTGCGCCTGCTGGAGCGCATGCACCATGGATTGCCAATCGCTGATCAGCGGCGCGAATGAGAGCTGCGTACCAAACCAGAGGTAGAGATTAAACACAATCGGGATGAGCACCAACCAGGGCTGCCGATTGACAGCCCGGTATCCAGCGCTTAATGTTTCTACCAAAGTGACATTTTGCGGCTTCTGAATGCTCAACATTGCCCTCCACATGTAGAGATATTATACCACACTTTTGCAAACTTTGCGCTCAAAACAGAACGTATGTACGCCTATACATGCAAAGCGCCCATGCTATAATGCGTTGCACAAATCCCCACGCGGCGTACAGCATACGAACGATGAATGTGCTACGATAAAGCATGTACCTGGAGCGGCATGTGGACGTCATAGATACAAGCGGCATGCAGTCGCAGGATGGTAGTCGTCCGGCTGATGGTATAGAAGGTGCTTTGATGAATACAAGCGCACGGCGTTCTGCGCTGGTAACATACGGCATAGCAGCGGCAGCCGTGATCGGGACGCTCTTGCTCCATTTCTTCCTTTCGCCGGTTGTGGGTTTTGATAGCCCGTTTCTGCTGCTTTTTGGCGCAGTGATTCTGGCCGCGTGGTACGGCGGGTTCGGGCCGGGCTTGGTCGCCACGCTGCTCGCCAGCCTTTTGATAGAATACTTCGTGATCGAACCACGCTTTTCGTTTACCATTCGAGACGCAACAGACCAATTCCGGCCCGTGCTGTTTATCTTTGAAGGAACCCTTATTAGTATTCTCAGCGAAAAGCGCCTTCGTTCGCTCAGAACGCTGCATGCAGAGCGTGATCGCTATGCGACAACGCTTGCCAGCATTGGTGATGGCGTGATCGCAACCGACGCGCATGGCCGATTAACGTTTATGAACCGCGTTGCCGAGTCGCTCACCGGCTGGAGCAACGCTGAAGCGTTGAACAAAGAGATTGACCATGTGTTGCACCTGGTGCAAGCTCAGACACGCCAGCCGCTCGAAAACCCGCTCATCACAGTGCTGCGCGAAGGCGGCACTTCTGACGCAGGCGAGCAGCGCGCATTGATTACCCGCGATGGGCATGAACACATTGTGGAAGACAGCAGCGCGCCGATTTACGACCAGGATAACACGATTACCGGCGCGGTGCTGGTGCTGCGCGACGCGAGCGAACGCAAGCGCAACGAAGATCAGCGCCGCGTCCTTGCCACGGCGATCGATCTGTTGTCTACTTCGCTCGATTATCAGCAAACGCTGCGCCGCGTTGCGCTGCTGGCGGTGCCAAAGCTAGCCGATGTGTGCATGGTTGACATTGTTGGCGATGGCAACAGCGTATCGACGCTGGCCGTTGCCTATCTCAACGAACGCAATGAGCCGCTTCTCGCGCCACCGCCAGGCACCGGAACGCCCTTGGAACCTGACTCACCGAGCATTGTGCAGCGCGTGCTGCACACCGGCAAATCGGAGCTTGTGGCCGAACTGCCGCCGCTGCTGGCAGAGACACTTGCCCGGCATGGACTGCGCGAAGCGCTGCACGTGCCGCTGGCTCATGCGTGCGCAATGGTTGTGCCGCTGCTTGCACGCGGGCGCATCATCGGCGCTATTTCCTTCGTTTCGCGCAATGCGTGCCGTCGCTATGATACCTCAGATCAGGCAGTCGCCGAACAACTCGCCAGTCGTGTGGCGCTCGCCGTCGATAATGCGCGGCTGTATGCTGCCGCCCAACAATCGCGCCAACGGGCTGAGGAGTCGGCGCGGCGCACCAGCAAGCTTCAAATGATCACCGCCGCGCTGGCAAAGGTACTCACGCCCAGACAGGTTGGTGATGTGGTGGTGACGCAGGGCGTTGAGTCGATGGGCGCGGCGGCGGGGGTGCTGGTGCTGCTTCCCGAAAAGAAAGATGGCGCGTTGCAAATCGTGCAATCAACCGGCCACGATCCCAACGTGCTTGAATACTGGATCCACCATTATGAGGACATTTCAACGCCTATCAGCGATGTATTGAAAACGACCAGGCCGGTCTTTGTTCGCTCACTCCAGGACATGGCCGCGCGCTACCCGCAACTTGCGGCACACATGATCACCAAACATCAAGCATTCGTGACACTGCCGCTCGTTAGTGAAGATCGGGTGAACGGCATCATGCAGTTTAACTTTGCCGCGCCGCAACGCTTCAGCCCGGAAGAGCAATCGTTCATGATCGCGCTCGCCGATCAATGCAGCCAGAGCCTGGAGCGGACGCGCCTGTACGAGGCCGAACAGCGCGCCCACCGCACCGCCGAGGTAGCGCAGCAGCGCCTGGCGTTTCTTGCAGAGGCGAGCGCGGTGCTGTCGTCGTCGCTTAATTATGAACAAACGCTGGCAAATTTGTCGCGCCTGCTGGTGCCAGCACTGGCCGATTTCAGCACCGTTCATATGGTGGAAGAAGATGGATCGATTCGTCAATTTGCCGTAGCCCATCCCGATGAGGAAAAGGCGCGGTTGCTCTGGGAACTGGATCGGCGCTGGCCGCTCGATCACACCAGCCATGTCGGCACGCCGCAGGTCATTCGCACCGGCCAGCCGGACATGGTGCCGACGATAGACGACGAGCGGCTGCGCAGCTTCTCGCCCACCGAGGAGCAACTGGCGATGCTTCGGCAACTCAACATGACCTCGTCCATGACCGTACCGCTCATTTCACGCGGGCGCACCATTGGCGCGCTGTCGCTCATGACAAACACAGCACAGCACCATTTCGGCCCGGCAGACCTCGCGCTGGCCGAGGAATTGGCGCGGCGGGCGGCAATTGCGGTTGATAATGCGCGTTTGTACGAGGAAGCGCAGAACGCCATTCGCATGCGCGATCAGTTTTTGTCACTGGCATCGCATGAACTCAAGACGCCGCTCACTTCGCTGATGGGCTATGCTGAGTTGCTGGAAAAGCGTTCGCGGCAGAGCGGCGCGTTTGGCGAGCGCGAGTTGCGGGCATTGCGTGTTATTTCGGATCAATCGCGCCGTTTGAGCAAGCTTGTCAGCGCGCTGCTCGATCTTTCGCGCATTCAACGCGGGCAACTCAGCATCGAGCGACGACCATTTGATCTGCATGGCCTGGTTCAGCGCCTGATTGAAGAAGTGCAGCCCGCGCAGGAGCAGCATGTATTGTCATGCGAAAGCACCGACGAGCAGCTTGTCGTCCTTGGCGATGAGTTGCGGATCGAGCAGGTGTTGCAAAATCTTGTGCAGAATGCGATCAAATACAGCCCGGATGGCGGAACGGTGTGCATCAATCTCCAGCGGCGTGGCTCCGAAGCGCAGGTTTCCATCGTCGACGAGGGCATTGGCATTCCTGCCGACTCGATCCCGCAGCTGTTCAGCCGCTTTTATCGAGCACGCAATGTCGATCCGCAGCATATCAGCGGCATGGGCATTGGCTTGTACGTGGTGAAGGAGATTGTCGGGCTGCATGGCGGCACCGTTTCCGTAACAAGCGAGGAAGGCAAGGGCAGCACGTTTATGATTACCCTGCCGCTCGCGGATGGCGAGCGGATGAGCGAGGAAGTGGAGAACCAGGTGACAAGATGACACGATGACAAGGTGATTTACACTTTATGTTTTACGTTTGTTGCCATCGTCGGTCGTCCACCTGGTTCTCTGGTTCTTTGTTCTCAGTTTCTTTGTTCTTTGTTCTCCGCTTCTCCATAGGTTTATATGTCCACACCTGCCACACCATTTCCCGGCTTCACGCCCGAAATCCTCGGCGCGCTGCTGGAGCCGGGCATCGCTGAGCGCTGGGCCGCCGTGCAGGAGCGCCTGCATCCGGCGCTGCTGGCGCTGACTGAGGCGTTGCAAGCCGAAGGAGCGCGCCGCTTTCCGCATGAATGGCCGCTGTACGAACTCAGCTTCAAAAGCCAGCGTTACGTCAACCGTGGCGCGGGCGAGCGAGCGCCAATCGACGAATATCATGTTGCGCTCGACCGGCCGCCGCGCGGCTGCGGCATCTACATCGTCGTCAGCGGCGAGGAGCGCCGGATCGTCGTGGCGCTCCAACTGCTGCGGCCACGCAAGAGCGACCTGCGGCATGTGTGGGAAGATCAGCGCGTGGTATGGCAGCCGCTGGTGGAGCGCATGAATGACGTGCGTTTTGCGGAGCCACGACCTGCACGTAAACAAGGAGACAGGGAGACAAGCAGACAAGGTGAACAAGAAGCACACGACGCAACTTCTCCTCTTCTCCCCCTCTCCCCCTCTACAACCTGGCTCGACCGCTATCTCGCGGCGCGCGGCGCGGCCTACCTGCTGGCCGGTTTTGCATATTCATGGGACGATGAGCGCGTGCAGCAGCCGGGCTTCGCCGCGCAGATCATCGAGGATGCGCTGGCATTGTTTCCGCTCAACGAAGCGATCATGGAGCAGGCCGAGGCGCTGGAGCCGACCGGCGCGGCGCTGCTGCGCGAGCAGCGCGCGGTCTACGGGCAAACGGCCCAAACGCCAATTGAGACAATTGTGGAACGGGTGCGCGCCCGCGGCTTCGCGCTGGACGAGGCGCTGATTCGCGCCTACCATGTGGCGCTGCAAACCAAGCCGCTGGTGATTCTGCCGGGCATCTCCGGCACCGGCAAAACGCGCCTGACGCGGCTGTACGCCGACGCGGTGTACAACATTCCCGCCGGGCAGCAGAACGAGCATTATTTACTGGTCGCCGTGCAGCCCGACTGGCACAACGCTCGCGATCTGCTGGGCTACTATAATGCGCTGACCAGCACGTTTCACCCGACGCCGTTTTTGCGTTTTCTCCTGCGCGCCGCTTCCGATCCGGCCACGCCGTATTTTGTGTGCCTGGACGAGATGAATCTGGCGCGACCGGAATATTATCTTGCGCCGGTTCTCTCGGCGCTGGAAACCGAAGATCATGAGATCGACCTCGGCGTGCCGGGCGCGACGGTTGAAAGCACGACCGGCGAGACGCTTCAGAATCCGTTTCGCTTGCCGCTGAATGTGCGCATCACCGGCACGGTCAATGTCGATGAAAGCACCCACACGCTTTCTGACAAACTGCTCGACCGCGCCAACGTGATCGAACTGACCGACGTGGACCTGGCGGCGTTTCGCCAAAGCTATCATGGGCCGGTTGACGAAGAAGCATGGCAGACTATCACCCAGATCCATGAAATTGTGACGCGCGCCGGGCAGCCGTTCGGCTACCGCACCGTCACCGAAATGCTGCGCTATATCGAGCAGGCGCGCGGCGTGCTGCCCGCCAATCAGGCGCTCGACCAGCAGATCCGGCAAAAGATTCTGCCCAAGCTGCGCGGCGAAGACACCCCGCGCCTGCGCCGGGCCTTGACGAATCTGTTAGAATTGCTGCTGGGCATGCCGCAAAGCGTCTGGAACCGCGCCGCTGCCGTCGAGCCGGAGCAGGTCGCGCGCGCGCCGTTCCCGTCTTCGGCGGAAAAGGTGCGGCGCATGCTGGAGCGGCTGGACAGCGAGGGCTTTACCGATTTTTATTCGTAATCACTAAAACCTGTCAGGTCTGCACGCTAGTCGGCAGTGACAGTCGGCAGAAACCTGACAGGTTTCATGACAGGTTTCAAGGGAGTAAAGGAGAGAACCATGGAGTACCGTTCATTAGGGCGCACTGGCGTGCAGGTTTCGCCGCTCTGCCTGGGCGCGATGAACTTCGGCGGGCCAACCAACGAGGAAGACTCAATCAAGATCATTGACGCAGCGCTGGAGGCGGGCATCAACTTCATTGACACCGCCAACGTGTACAACAAGGGCGAAAGCGAGCGCGTGGTCGGCAAGGCGCTGGCTCGCGACGGCAAGCGCGACAACGTGGTGCTGGCGACCAAGGTGCATGGTGAGATGGGATTGGGGCCGAACGAGCGCGGCAACTCCCGCTATCATATCATCAAGGCATGCGACGATTCGCTGCGGCGCTTGCAGACCGATCACATTGACCTTTACCAGATCCACCGGCCCGCGCTCGACCTGCCACAGGACGAGACGCTGCGCGCGCTCGACGACCTGGTGCGCGCCGGCAAGGTGCGCTACATCGGCTGCTCGACGCACCCGGCCTGGATGGTCATGGAAGCGCTCATGATCAGCGCCGAGCAGAACCTGGCACGCTACGTCAGCGAGCAGCCGCCCTACAATCTGCTCGACCGGCGGATCGAGAATGAACTGGTGCCGCTGTGCCAGAAATATGGCCTTGGCATCCTGCCATGGTCGCCGCTGGCGGGCGGCATTCTGGCCGGGCGCTACAACGAATCGTTGACGCCGGAAGGCTCGCGGGCGGCGCGCTCAGGCGGGCAGGGAGCCTTCAACGAGCGCATTACCGAAAAGGGCGTGGCGGCGGCCCGGCAGCTTTCCAAGCTGGCGGAAGCGAAGGGCATGACCGCCAGCCAACTGGCGCTGCTGTGGGTCAAGGACCAGCCCGGCGTCACCGCGCCAATCATTGGCCCGCGCACCATGGAGCATTTCCAGGACAACCTGGCGATTCTCGATAAGTCGCTGAGCGACGAGGACCGCAAGGCACTCGACGAGATCAACGGCCCCGGCAACGTGATCAGCGATTTCCACAACTCCAACCCGTGGATGAAGACCCGCATCCGTGACTAATAATGTTATCGAAACCCAGCGGGTCTGTGTTAGACCCGCTGGGTTTCGACTTAAACGTTTACACCTTCGGCGGCCCGCGCCGGATGTGCTCGCGTACCATTTCGAGGCTGTCGTCCACCGTAAAGCCGTCCTGGTACCACGTCGCGCCCGCATCGGCATAGGCGGCGTACTGCTCAGGGCGCAGCGGCGGGCCACTCAGCGCGACATCGAAGGGCGCAGCGGTTGTGCGGTGCTGCTGAATGTACGCCAGCATGGCGCGCACATCATCCGGCTGGATCGTCGCGTTTTCACCACGCGGGATCGGCGCGACGCCATCCCACCTGGCTGCACGGCGGAATGGTTTCGTACCCGGCCAGACACCCGCCACCCAGATCGGAATACGGCGCGACGCATGCGGCAAAAACTGCACGTTGTTAATCGTGTAATGTTCGCCCTCATAGCTGAACGGTTCGCCGCTCCACAGCCCGGCCAGCACATCGAGCGCCTCGTCCAGCATCGCGCCATGCTTCTTCTGGTCAGGCGACTCGCCGAAGCGCGAATAATCGCCGAACCAGTCGCCGCCGAGCCCAACGCCAAGCACGAGCCGCCCGCCCGAAAGGTGATCGAGCGTGGCGGCGGCGCGGGCGACCTGCCACGGACGGCGGCGCGGCAGCGGCGTGACCATCGGGCCAAGCGTGATGTGCGTGGTCGCCATGGCCATCGCCGCCAAAGTCACCCACGGATCGGCCACCGGCTGGTTTTCCGGCGCGGTCCAGAGCACATGATCCCAGATGAAGAAGCCGTCCCAGCCCGCCTCCTCAGCCTCGCGCGCAAGCTCCGCCATCGCTCGCGCGTCACCAAAGGGGCCAAAGTTCGGCACATTGATCGCAAAGCGCATTGTGTCATCCTTTCATGGTTGAGCTTCGCCAGAATTGACCAGAGCGACGCAAAACTGCACAAGCTGTAAATAACTCCAGAAAATGTTATCGTTTATTACCGTTTGATGTGGATGCCGGGGAATCAGCATGACGATGCACCAGCTTCCACTCGTCGCCCTCGCGCCTGAAGATTTCGGTGACGCGTAAACGCATGGGAATGGCTTCCGGCTGCCCTTTCAATCGAGCAGTTGCGTGCTGAAACCCGACCCAGCAGGCAATTCCATCGCTCGCCGCCATCTGAAGAATCTCAAAGCTGGTGTCACCGCCAGGCTCGAAATAGGCGGCGTCGCGCTCGTATCGGGAGGAGACCTGTTCCGCGCCTTGTTCATAATCACCGTTTGGGTGAAAAAAAGTCGCGGGCAAGCTGTGCGTGGAAATGCTATCGACCGGCGCAGCATCGCCATTTACGTAGGCGCGCGCCGCGTGCTCGCGCTGCTTCATGAACTGCTCGAAATCGTGCATATCGTTGCTCATTATTTCCTCCTGCTGTTCGTTCAACTGCATGCCGGACAAACCATTATATGATCAGCATGTGTCAACGACAGTCACAAAGCGCCATGGAGAATAGCAGTTTATCTCCTCAATCAGCCCGATGCACCCCTGGCGGAGCATGGTACAATCCACAAACCAGATAATCTCAAGAAAAGTTAACCGCGCATGCGGAATGGATGTTTCCGTGTCTGAAACAACAACTTTGCCGCCCCGCAGCGAGATGCCCCGGGAATTCACATGGGATCTTACCACAATCTATCCGAATGACGCAGCATGGGAGCAAGATCTTGCGCGCGTTGAGGCCATGTTGCCGGAGATCGCCGGGCTGCAAGGCACGCTGGGCGAAAGCGCCGCGTCGCTGCTGCGCGCGCTGAAGCTGCGCGACGATGTGAGCAGCGTGCTGTGGCAAATCTACGTCTATGCCAACCGCCGCCAGGATTCTGACACAACCGACCCTGCGGGTCAGGCGCTCGGCAGTCGGGCTGGCTCGTTCGTCGCGCAGATGTCCGCCGCGCTGGCGTTCATGGACCCGGAGATTCTTGCGATTCCTGAAGAAACGCTCGCCGCATGGCAGCACGAGGAGCAAGGGCTTCAGGTGTACGCCTACGCGTTGGAGCAACTGGCCCGCCAGCGCGCCCACATCCGCTCCGCCGAGGTGGAAAACGTCATGGCGCAGTTCGGCGACGTGACGCGCGCGCCGAGCGAGATTTTCGACATTCTGAACAATGCCGACCTGAAGTTCCCAACCATTGAGGACGAGAACGGCAAGCCGGTTGAGCTTTCGCATGCCCGCTATGGCCGCTACATCGAAAGCAAAGACCGCCGCGTGCGTCGCGACACGTTCAAGGGTCTTTACAGCGCCTTCGAGGGCGTGCGCAATACGCTCGGCACGACGCTGGCCGCCGAAGTGCGCAGCCATGTGGTCGGCGCGCGGCTGCGCAACTACAGCACGGCGCTGGAGGCGGCGCTTCAGCCAAACGACATTCCAGTTGACGTGTACCACAACCTTATCACCACTATCAACGCCAACCTGCCGCGCCTGCACCGCTACATGGGCATTCGCAAACGGCTGCTCGGCCTCGACGATCTGCGAATCTACGATCTGTACGTGTCGCTGGTGCCTGGCAAAGAGTTCGAGGTCAAGTATCCCGAGGCGACCGGAACGGTGGCGGAAGCGTTCAAGCCGCTCGGCTCCGATTATGGCTCAGCGATTCAGCAGTCGTTCACCAGCCGCTGGATCGACGTGTACGAGAATGTCGGCAAGCGCAGCGGCGCGTATAGCGACGGCTCGTACACGACCGCGCCGTTCATTCTGCTGAACTACCAGGATCGGCTGGACGACATGTTCACGCTGGCGCATGAACTCGGCCATTCCATGCACTCGTTCTTCACGCGCAAGCACCAGCCGTTCGTGTACGGCAACTACACGATCTTTGTGGCCGAGGTGGCCTCGACGCTGAACGAGGCGCTGCTGACCGACCACCTGCTGAAGCACCGCGACGATCCTGATCTGCGCAAGGAGTTGATCGTCAAGCAGCTTGAGGACATCCGCACGACGATTTTCCGCCAGACGATGTTCGCCGAGTTCGAGCTTGACATGCACACCCGCACCGAGGCTGGCGAGCCGCTGACCGCCGACAGCCTGAGCAAGCCCTATTACGACCTGGTGGCGCGCTACCATGGGCCGGAGGTAACGCTGGACGACGAGATCGCGCTGGAGTGGGCGCGCATCCCGCATTTCTACTATAACTTTTATGTCTACCAGTACGCCACCGGCCTGTCAGCGGCGCTGGCGCTGAGCAAGCAGATTTTGAACGAGGGTCAGCCAGCCGTGGACCGCTACCTGAAGTTCCTGAGCAGCGGCTCGTCGCGCTCGTCGATCGACCTGCTGCGCGACGCCGGCGTGGACATGACCTCGCCGGAGCCGATTCAGGCCGCCATGGACCGCTTTGACGAATTGATGGACGAGTTGGAGCAGTTGGGGTAGGGGATATTTAAACCTGTCGCGTCTGTGGATGATATACTCGTATGTATCTATCACAGACGCGACAGGTTTAAGTCGCCGCTGGCGCTCGCTACTGCCGTGCAGGCGGCATGCCCGCAGGTGGTTGAACACGATTGTTTTGAAAGGCGCGCACCCGCCAAACGCCATCTTGTTTGACAAGAATGGTCGTATTGATTGATTGCCGGTCGGCTGGCGCTTCGGCCTGTCCCGCAAGCAAGGACGTACCGCCCCCGACGACGAGCGCGATATGCGAGGCCAGAAACTGTACAGCCCTGTTCTCGCCTGGCGCAAGCCTGGAGCCTTTCAATGGCCCATCAAAGAGGAACTGGTGGAGCTTGCCAATCGCATCGCCGCCTTTTGAATGCGTGCCGGTGACATCAATGTAGTCGGCGTCGTCGGTGAAAAAGGAGCCGTACGCACGCCCATCCCCGCGATTCCAACTGTCTGCAAGGCCGTCAAACACGGCAGCAATCGCCGCTTCATCGTCGGATGGCGCATGAGCAGGATGGAAATCTGTCATGGTGTTTCTCCCTTTCTAAGCTTTAGCAGTATGTTCGCAAGCACCTGTATCTAGATGATCTGCGCCTTCCTGGCTTTACCGGGAACCGGTTTGGCTCCACCTACGCCGAGCGCCTTAGCGATCATCTGCGGATTCTCGGCCACGTCGAGCAACGTCATCGCGTAGTCGGTCCGCGTCAGCGTCCAATCGCCGCCGGTCGCGTTCGGTTCACAATCCATATGCACATGCCCGGTAAATGGCTTATCGGTAAGCATTGTCGCCCGCACGATGCTCCAATCGAGGCCGCTCACCTCCAGCATTCCTTCGGCTCTGGCGAGGTCAGCGTAGCTCGCGCGGAATATCATCCATGCGAGGAGCACAGGAAGACGCGGGCGGGTCGCAACGATCGAGCGGCTGCTGGTCATGACCAGGCGGCGAACCGTTGTCTCGCGCATAGCGGTGATCAGCGTCCGGGCGATTCCACTCGTGCCGACCGCAGAAATGACCGCATCCTGTCCATGCAGCGCCTTGCGTACGTCTTGAAGGTTGAGAGCATCGCCGAGGATAACCTGCGCCAACCCCTGCACCCCGGCAAGTTCATGGGGACGGCGGGTAAATGCCGTGATAGCATGGCCGCGCCGCAGCCCTTGCTCGACCACCAACCGCCCCGTCCGTCCAGTAGCGCCAATCACGAGAAGTTGCATCCCTGTTCCTCCGAATTGCGTTAACTGAGTACCACATGATTTTATTCGATTATTCTATTATCTAGATTTGACTAGATACTAGATAGTTTTATACTATACCTGTAATTGTCATTTGTCAAGAGGCACATCCATGGTTGATTCGCATCGTGAGCAATTAATTGAGGCGCTGATCCGCGCGATCTATGAAAGCAGTACCACCGCAGTTTTCTTTCACGCTGCGATTGCTGGCCGGGTTGGTCTGGGGCCGACGGAAGAGAAAACGCTGCTCATTCTCAGTGGCACTGGCCCGCTGACGGCCGG
Organism: Roseiflexaceae bacterium; assembly: GCA_035765855.1. Taxonomy (GTDB): domain Bacteria; phylum Chloroflexota; class Chloroflexia; order Chloroflexales; family Roseiflexaceae; genus DASTWM01. Next base: position 12,845 of record DASTWM010000138.1, on the reverse strand, counting down.
CGAGATCGCCGAGCGGACGGGTCTGACCACGGCATCTGTCACGAGTTTGATTGATCGACTCGAACAAAAAGGATTTGTCCGGCGTATGCGTGATACAGCAGATCGCCGTCGTGTCATTGTGGAACCGGATGAAACCCGACTAGCCGAGTTGCGGCAGGTATTTACAGGTGTGCAGGGCGCGTTCGCCGAAGTATTTGACATGTATACTGATGAGCAACTGGCAACCATTACTGATTATTTATCCCGGTCTACGGCGTGGTCGCGCGAAGCAATGTCGCAGTTGAGCCAGCACAGCGAAGGCGGAGCTAAGGATGCTGGGGAGCCGTAAGGCCGCATGTCCTGTACACAGTCGCATGTATTGAGAGATTTATTGACGCAACAAGCAATGCATTCACGACGCCGCGGCGTTCGCGGCGTTCGATACGCTTCCTCTTAGCTGGTATACTCTTTGCTGGTACACTCTATCGTAGGCGGGTAGGATTTTGCTGCTTTCCGTCCCCATGACTGTTTGTGTCGCGGAACTGGCCGGTCAGCGCATGGAAGCTCAGTATCTGAGAAGAATAGACAATACGAGCAGATCAGGCGTGCGACATGAGCGCAACGCGGCGCACTCACACCATCGCACAGGCACGGCAGGCATGCCCATGGTAATACAGATGAGCCCCCGATACAGCATTAGGATTCCTCATATTGGACTCGTGGCCGCCTTTGTCGCGTGACGCCGATTTTCCACGCGCCCGATCGGGCGTTCCGCGCCGTGGCGGTCGTCGCGCTGCTGCTCTCGTTCGCGGCATCGATCTCAGCAACTCAGCTCACCATGCCGACCGACATGATAACGGTTGCGGTCTTACTGATGATGCATGTCGTCGCGGGAATCAGCACCATCGCCCTGATCACGACGCTTGCGTGGGTGCCGTATGATGGGTGATAAGCGCGGCAACTTCGGATTGCTTGGCCGCCGCATCGCAGCCTACCTGCTGGATATCCTGATCCTGTTCGGTATCTTAGCGCCGACGGGCCAGATCATCCTGCGGTTGTTCGATGCGGCAGCGCCGCGCACCGGGCCAGAGATCGCGCGCGTGATTCTCTGGAATTTCTCGCTGCCGGTCTGGTTCTATTTCATCCTCAGCGATCATTCCGCGTCCGGCGCGACGGCGGGCAAGCGTCTGCTCAGGATCCAGGTCTGCACAGTGAACGGCGAACGACTTTCGATCCGGCGCGCGCTGGCGCGAACAGCCGTCAAGTTGCTGCCATGGGAACTGGTCCATGTGTCCGCGTTCGCGCTCGCGACCGACCTCAGCCGGTTCAGCCCGACGCAGGCGGTTGGCCTCATCGCGGCGAACCTGCTGACAGCCGTGTACCTGGGCATCACCGTCGCGACCAGGGGCCGGCGCAGCGCGCATGACTATGTGGCAGGTACATTCGTGCGCCCAACCTCTGCGCGGAACCAGGCAAGTAAAGGAGAATCATGATGAGCGATCACAACAAACAACCCAAGAAGGCTCCGGGCAATCAGCTCGGTATCGGCGTGGCGATCGGCGTGGCGGTTGGTGTGTCGCTCGGCGTCGTCATGGATAATATTGCAGCAGGCATCGCGATTGGTGTTGCGATTGGCATTGCAATTGGTATCATGATGGGGCAGGAGCGTAACAAACCAGATGCGTAGCACGTAAGCGATTCAGGGTCTGGCACGCGGGCGAGTAGTCTGCATGCCGGGCCGCGCCACTGCTGTGGCGGGTGCTGGCGGCGATGCCACGCCACGACGACCATATTCATGCGGCGCAACTTTGGGATGTTTCACGCCTGCAAGCGTAGATTCTTCAGCGCAACGCACCATTACGAATCAACGCGTACGATTTACGGCGGGTAGCAAGGTTGTAAGGCGACGCGCCTTCAAGGAGATTCCAGGGAAATGTACGACGACGATCTCATCAAATTCGAGGCGGAGGGTGCTGCGCCGTTGCCGCCGACAGATGATCAAGGCTATGTCGCGCATGACGGAGCGCGAATCTGGTACGCGACGTACGGGTCCGGGGAACCCGTCATACTGCTGCACGGCGGCCTTGGTCACAGCGGCAACTGGGGCTATCAGGTTCCTGCGCTCGTCAACAATGGCTATCGTGCCGTGGTGATCGACAGCCGTGGCCATGGCCGCAGCACGCGCGACGCGCGACCATTTTCCTATGAACTGATGGCATCCGACGTTGCGGCGGTGATGGACACGTTGCATATTGAGCGGGCGGCGCTGGTGGGCTGGAGCGACGGCGCATGCACCGCGCTGGTTCTCGCGTCGAACGCGCCCGCGCGGGTTGCTGGCGTGTTTTTCTTTGCGTGCAATATGGACCCGAGCGGTACAAAGGAAATCGAATTTACCCCTACACTTCAGCGCTGCTTCAGTCGGCATGTGAAGGACTACGCGCAGCTATCGGCCACGCCCGACCAATTCGACGCATTTTCCAGGGCGGTCGGTCTGATGCAGCAAACGCAGCCCAATTATTCGGCGCATGATTTAGCGCAGATCAGCGTGCCGGTCGTGATCGTCCAGAGCGAGCATGATGAGTTCATCAAGCGCGAACACGCCGAATATCTTACGCGGAGCATTCCCCACGCAGCATTCGTCGAGCTTCACGGCGTGAGTCACTTCGCACCGTTGCAGCGCCCCGACCAGTTCAACCGCGCCATGCTCGCATTCCTCGGCAACGTGCTTGCGTGATGCAAGAAACTGCGTAGAATAACAGCGCTCTTTAATGCAGCCGAACACCAGGACATTCATTACGGCTTGCAAGCGGCTGCAAATGACCAGGCATAGCCTCATGACCGAGCCTGCTAACGACAAACAATTTGAACGATGGCTCCAAAGCATGGAACCGGGCAGCACGCTGCTGCGCGCATGGCCGTTGACGGGCGGCGTCTCGGCGCAGGTGACGGCGCTGGAGGTTGCCCGTGCTGACGGCGATGTTTTGAAAATGATCGTCCGCCAGCATGGTGTCGCGGACTTCACCCGCAACCCGCGCATCGCCGCCGACGAATTCACGCTCCTGCAGCGCCTGCATGCGGCGGGGCTGGCAACGCCGACGCCGTACTACCTTGATCAATCCGGCGACATTTTTGCTACATCAATCGTCGTCATGGAATACATCGAGGGCGTGCCAGCGGACAGGCTGAGCGACGATCATGTTCGCCAGTTCGCCGCACATCTCTCGCATCTCCATGCGCTCGATCCTTCGAAGCTAAACGTGGCATTTCTTCCGCAACAAGTTGACATTATTGCCGAGCAATTGCGCGAACGTCCGCCAATGGATGAACGGCGCGTTTGGGAGGTATTACGAGCGGCATGGCCCATCGCGCAACACAACCCGTCGGTCTTGCTGCATGGCGATTATTGGCCAGGCAATACGCTCTGGCGCGACGGGCGGCTGGTTGGAATCATTGATTGGGAAGACGCGGCACTCGGTGATCCGCTGGCCGACCTGGCGAATAGCCGTCTCGAACTCCTGTGGGCAGCAGGCGTCGGCGCCATGGAGCAGTTCACGCGGCAGTACCAATCGCTGGCATCAGTCGATCTCACCAACCTGCCCTACTGGGATCTCTGCGCCGCGCTGCGCCCCGCAAAGAACATGGCCGCGTGGGGCCTCGACGATCATGGCGAGCGCAGCATGCGCGAAGCATTGCACTGGTTCATCCGGCAAGCCATTGCCAAGCTGCCAGTCACATGAGCATGGGCAAGCGAAACAAGCATTGCATCTTGAAAGGAATTATCTTCGATGTCTATTGTCCTGGTTACCGGCGGAACCGGCACGCTCGGTCGTGAAGTCGTCGCACGCTTAGCGGGCAAGCATCGTACCCGCGTGCTCAGCCGTCAGGCAGCACCCGCGCTCCCTGATCATGTTGAAGTTATCACTGGCGATCTCATGTCCCGCCCTGTCGTGCATGAAGCGCTTGCAGGCGTGGACGCGATCATCCATTGCGCCAGCGCTCCGCAGGATTCGCAGCATGTGGATATTGATGGCACACGCAATTTGCTGGAGGCGGCACGCGCGAATGGCGCGCCACACATTATCTATCCATCCATCGTCGGCGTGGATCGCAGCACGTATCCCTATTATCAGGCCAAATATGCCGTGGAGGAATTGATCGAGCGCGGCGGCTTACCATGGACGATCGTGCGGATCACGCAGTTTCATGATCTTGTGCTGCGCATCATTCAATCGTTCGGGGCTGATACGCTGCCCGTCGTGCCGGTCGTCGCAGGCATGCGCTTTCAGTCGATTGATGTTGGCGAGGCCGCGGATCGGCTGGTCGAACTCGTGGAAGCCGGGCCTGCTGGCCGTGCATCGGACATGGGCGGGCCGCGCATCCAGAGCATTGAGGAGATGACCGCAGCGTACCTTCGCGTGCGCGGTCGGCAGGCCAGTGTGCGCTCCGAGGCAGGTGATCAAGCCATGACGGAAGGTCGGTTTGCAGTGTTCAGGTCGGGCATTAACCTTATTCCTGAGCATGCAGTTGGCACGATTTCATGGGAAGCGTTTTTACAGCGTCGATACGGACATGCAAAGGAATCGAACGACATCGAGTAGAACCGCAGAAATCCAGCTATGCTATAATCGCGCAAGTACCGATTACAACGCTGTATTTGGGAGGTGGTCCGTGGACCGCACCATCGCATCGCCCGAAGCTGCCGGGTTCAGTTCCGAACGTCTCGCGCGCATCAAGCCAGTCATGCAGGCGTATGTTGACAAGCGCGGTTTTGCTGGCATCAGCACCATGCTCGCCCGGCGCGGGCAGGTCGTTCATTTTGAACAGGTCGGCTTGCAGGACCGCGAAAGCCAAACTCCTTTATCGGCTGATGCCATCTTTCGCATCTATTCGATGACCAAGCCGATTATCTGCACGGCCTTGATGACGCTCTACGAAGAAGGGCGTTTTCAATTGTTCGACCCGCTGGCAAAATTCATCCCCGCCTTCGGTAAGGTTCGGGTGCTGGCCGGGACGGATGCCAACCGTCAGGAAGTCGATCTCATTCGCCCGATCATGATTCGTGATCTGCTCACGCACACCGCTGGCCTGACCTATAATTTCCTCGAAGATTCGCCAGTTGGCGAACTGTACCGGCAATCCGGGATTCTGAGCAACGCCGAGCGCACATTGGAAGCCATGATCGCTGAACTGGCCCGTCTGCCGCTCGCGTACCAGCCCGGCACGAAATGGCATTATAGTTTGGCGATTGATGTACTCGCGCGCCTGATTGAAGTTATCTCCGGCCAGCCGCTCCAGGATTTTCTGAATGAACGGCTGTTTGCGCCGCTGGGCATGACCGACACGGGCTTTATGGTTCCAGCCGAAAAGCGCGACCGAATCATGACGATGTACGGCCACCCGGATGTCGCCACCGCGACCTTCAGCAGCCTCCTGGAAGCGTGGCAGAGCGGCTTCAACGAGCGCATTGATGTCGAAACGACCTACCCCGCCGACAACCCGAACTTCGCGCGTGGCGGCCACGGTCTCTTCTCGACCGCATGGGATTACGTGCGCTTCGCCCAGATGCTGCTGAACCGTGGCGAACTGGATGGCGCGCGGATTTTAGGACCGAAAATTGTTGACTTCATGCATATGAATCATGTTTCGCCAGCCCTGCTGCCGTTCGAGATTGGCGGCGTGCCAACCAGCGGCTACGGCTTCGGCCTCGGCTCGCGGGTGCTTCTGAACGTCGCCGAGTCGATGAAACCCGGCTCGGTCGGCGAATACGGCTGGAGCGGGGCGGCAAAGACCTATTACTGGGTCGATCCGCAGGAAGAACTGATCGGCGTTTTCATGACGCAATACATGATGGGCTTTGACCTGCCGGAAAGAGATTTCCAGGTGCTCGCTTATCAGGCATTGGTGGAGTAAACTCCATGATCGCGTCACCCCTCTCCCAGTGGGAGAGGGGCCGGGGGATGAGGGTTCGCTATCAAAGCTGTCCAACCAGTTGAAACAACTGCGTGCGCTCGGCGTCCGCGTCGTCAACAGCCAGATTCGTCAGCAACAACTCGTCCAGGCCGCTATCCAGCAACTCCTTCAGCCGCGCGGTGATCGCCGATTTGTCGCCGCTGATGACAAGATTATCCACCAGCGCGTCGCTCACGTTGCCGTCCGCCTGCACCGGGAAGCCCGCCGCCGCGAACATGCTGGCGTAGAACGGCAGCCGCGCGTAGCCCGACAGCGACTTTTTCGCTGCCGCGCGGATAGCCGCAGCCTCGCTACTCAGCGCCACCCACGCATGCGCGACCAGCGGCGGAACAGGCCGCCCGGCATCCTGCGCGCCCTGTTGCAGCGCGGGAAGCGCGACATCGAGCAGATACGGTGCCGGACAATTCCATGAGATCGCGCCGTCGGCAATTTCGCCAGCCAGCCGGAATGCGCCTTCACCGAGCGCCGAGATGAGCAGCGGCACGCGCGGCGTACTGTTCAGCTTGGCCCTGGCGGTGAAGAAGCGTCCTTCATGATCAACCTGGCCGTCCCACAGCGCGTCGCGTAGCACGCCGACGTACTCCCGCAGATTGGCAAGTGGCGCTTCCATGGGCAGCCCGTACACGCCCTCAATCGAAGGGCGATGGCTTGGCCCAACACCGAGCCGCAGCCGTCCCGGACCAAGCGCGGCGACCGTTGCCGCCTGCTGTGCCAATGCAAGCGGATGGCGTGGATACGTTGGGACAATCGAGGTGCCGAGCCGTACGCGTTCCGTGCGCATGAACGCCGCCGCGAACATGGTCAGCGAGTCGAGCGAGGAGGGGTTCTGCGTCATCCACAGTTGCCGCACGCCGCTCCGTTCGGCTTCGCCAATGATGTCGAGCAGCGCCGCCGCGTCGGGTGACGCCACCGAGACTCCGACGCGCTCGCGCATGCCAGATGCTGTATTTCCTTGCTGATTGCTCATAGTTGTGCTTCTTTCTGCTCCCATCTTCATTGGGTCATCACCACATTTTGTGTAGCATATCGCATTCCATGCGAGCGTACCAACCGCCAATTACATAATCAGCATGCGCGAACGCATTTTCATGTTTGATATTGACGAACTGGCCAAAAAACCGTATTATCTAACAATCAGCAAAATGCCCTATCCAATAATGCTTCGGTTTCACTTACACCCAGCATCGTGTGAAGAACAATTCCCGGTCAATAGGCGCTGAGCAAGCCCTTCACACGCGCCTTCGGGAGAACTGAGCGCACCTGCCGCTGAAGAAGTCTCTTTCGGCACTTGCCTGTCGCTGAAAGGAAAAACAGCAAATTACGCATTGCATCGCAGGTGTGCCTGAACATGTGGCGTACTGCCAAGGTTTTCGCAGAAGCTCTAGTACAAAGGAGTATGAGCATGGATCGTGACGACGTACCGGCCCCCTTGTCCCGGCGCGCTTTTTTGCGTGCCATACTCGCTGGCACGAGCACCGCGTTGCTTGCCGCCTGTGGAGGAACAGCACCATCCGCGCCTGGTGCCACCAGCGCGCCCGCCGCGTCCGCGCCGACGACCGCCCCGGCTGCTGCCGCGCCAACGACCGCCGCCGCAACGGCTGAGTCTGCGCCCACCACTGCCGCCGCGCCCACTGCCGCTGCCGCTCCGACGGCTGCCGCGCCCGCGCCGACCAACACGCCGTTGGCGCTGCCGGAAGGTTCGGCGGGCAAGCTCACCGTCATTCACCGCACGGAGTTTTTCGAAGCGCCACAGCAGATGTTTCGCAGCACAGTCGAGGAGTTCGCTAAGGCCAAAGGCGTGCAGCTCGACATCTCCACCGCCGACCCGAACGCGTTCGGCGATTTTATTGCCAAAATGTCGGCGGCAGTACAGGCTGGCAAACCACCCGACTTTGCATACCACACGCTCAGCGTTCAGCAGATGCACTTTGTCGATATTGTCGAGGATGTCACCGATGTTGTTGACGAACTGATCAGTAAATACGGCGCGGTTGTTCCGAAGACGGCGGAAGCTGAGGCTAAGATCGACGGAAAATGGTACGCGGTGCCGTTCCGCAGCCAGGCCGACGCATGGTTCGCGCGCAAAGATATTTTTGATGCGGCAGGTGTCGACCTCACGCAGCTAAAGATTCTGGATGATTACCGTGAAGCTTGCCTCAAAGTCTCCGATGCCAACAAACAGATCTGGGGTTGGGGCATCACCGTCAACAAGAGTGGCGACGGTCATACCTTCATCACCAATGTTGTGCAGAATTTCGGCGGGCGTTTCGTTGATGAGACCGGGCATAAGGTGACATTTAATTCGCCTGAAACGGTCGCGGCGGTGAAATGGCTGAAGGAAACCTACACTGACCCGAAATACAAGCCCATGCTGCCACCTGGCATCGAAAGTTGGACTGACTCAAGCAACAATGAGGCATTTCTGGCGGGAAAGATCGCGTATACCTACAATGCGTTTACGCTGTATGGCAAAGCCAAAAAGGACAACAATCCGATTTTCCCAAAGATCGCCGCACTGCGCAAGCCCATGACCAACGACGGCAAGCAGCGGCTTGAGTCCGGCGCAAGCGGTTGGCTCTCGATCTTCAAAGGCGCGCAAAACGCCGATCTAGCGAAACAGCTCATCATGGAGTTGCTTGATCCAAAGAACTTTACACCCATGGTCAAAGAAGGCGGCGGCCTATTCCTTCCAGCCTACGAGAACATGTGGACCGACGATATTCTACAACTCGACCCGAACTACGCTACGTTGAAAGAGATCATTTTCAACGATGCGAACTACACCGGCCAAGCGTATCCTGCGGCGCCAAATCCAGCAATTGCCAATATAGATGCTCAGGCGATCACAAGCCAGATGATGACCAACGTGATCAACGGAAGCATGACGCCCGAACAGGCAGTCGAGGATGCGCAGAGGAAGATGGTGCTCATCTTTGAAGAAATGGGCTTGCCACAGAGCTAGCATGCGAGGTGCGAACATGAAATAGTTCCATGTTCGCACCTTCAGTTTCCTTCAGCCAATAGCGAGATCACTCGCTATAAAACTACGACAGGTTTTGCAGCGCCCCGACGAGCCGCTCGACATCGGCGGGCGTGTTGTACGCCTGAATTGAAATACGCAAAAAGTGCTGGCCGTTCCAATCTGTCTCGGGGATTTCAATCTGGTATTCATCCCACAGGCGCTGCTGGATTCCATGGAGCTTTTGCGACAGCGGCAAAATACACATTTGCCCGAACCATTCCGGCGAGTCAGGGCAGACGGGCGGCACGCCGGTCAGTTCCGCCACCTGGCGGCGCGCTTCAGACGCCAATTCATGGCAGGCGGCGCGCACGGCAGGCCAGTTATTCGCCTGCTGGAATGCGATTGCCGCCGGGACGCTGAGGAATGCCGACGGGTCGTCGGTGCCCATCCACTGAAACAGGTCGAGGAACGGCGAGTCGCTCGGCGTGCGGCTTTGCCAGCCCCAACTCACCACCAGCGGCTCCAGCATGGCCTGTTGCTCAGGCCGGGCGTACAGAAAGCCGGCGCCTTTAGGCGCGCACAGCCATTTGTGGCAATTTCCGCCGTAGAAGTCCGCGCCAATCGCGTCCATGTCGAGGTCAATCTGCCCGGCAGCATGCGCGCCGTCGATCACCGTCAGAATGCCAGCCTCGCGGGCGCGGCGGCAAATCTCAGCGATTGGAAAGATCAACGCGGTGGGCGAGGTGATGTGGCTCATGGCGATCACGCGTGTGCGCTCGGTCACGCCTGCCCAGAGCTGCTCGACCACATCTTCCGGTCGTTCCAGAGGCAGATTCACCGGCTGCGTCACATAGCGCGCGCCACGCTGGCCGCACACAAAGCGCCATGTGCGCTCCACCGCGCCGTACTCATGATTGGTGCCAAGCACCTCGTCGCCGGGCTGAAGGTCGAGCGAGCGCGCCACAATGTTGACCGCGTAGGTCACGTTCGGTACGAACACCACGTCACGCGGCTGCGCGCCGATAAACTCGCCAAAGGCGGTGCGCGCCTCTTCCAACAGGCCGTTGATGCGCCGCCCGAGGAAATCGACCGGCTCCGCTTCAAGCTCGCGCTGCCATGCCTGATAGCGTTCGAATACCGGGCGCGGGCATGCGCCGAAGCTGCCATGATTCAAAAATGTGACGTCGCGCCGCAGCAAAAAAAATTGCTCGGCAAGTTCCGGCAGCGGCAGGTGAAGAGATTCGTTCTGGCTCATTGGTATTCCTCATGATGATAAATTATCGGCAGTCCCTGTTAGCAGTCGGCAGGTAGGGACGCGATAGATCACGTCCGTACAGGCAGTGGGCAATTAGGCGCTTGCCCTCTGTGACCTCTGTGTTCTCTGTGGCAAACATGCGGCATATGCAGTTATGCAATCTGCTCACAAATAATCGCGATTGGCTGTTCCTGCAGCCGCGTGAGCGTCACCACCAGCGGGCGCGATCCCTTGCCGGAAAGCTGCCGCGCCAGCGCGTCGGTGTCGAGCGGCGAGCCGCGCTTCTTGACCGTCACGCTGCCCGCGTCGAGCGCCCGCAGCCGCGCCCGCAACCGCTTGAGTTGCCATGGCTGCCATTCAAGCACCCGCCATGCGCGCGCGAACGGGGTGACAATCTGCTGGTCGGACGTGAGATAGGCGATCTGCGCGTCAAGCTGCGCCGCGTCAAGCTCATGCGCAAGCTCCGCGACGAGATGCGCGCGAATGACCGCCGGGTCCGGTTCATACAAAAACGCCGCCGGTTCCGCCAGCGGCGCGCCTGGCATGTTTGGCGTCGTGGCAAGATTTGCGCCGCTTGGCAACACCGTCGCCCGGTGCGACACGGCAGCGAACGGGCCGCACCACAACGTCGTCTCCTTCAATTCACCATGCAATGAGACGCACTCGATCTCATGCGCGAACGGCGGCGCAAGCTCCTCGTACGGCACGCCGGGCGCGAGCTTGACGCACAGCGCGGGCGTTTGCGCGCCCCACGCGAAGACCCGATCCAACGGCGGCTGGTACTGGCCGACATCGAACACGCGCCGCCCGCCAGAGCGCCGCGCCGGATCGACAAATAGCGCGTCAGCATGCGGAGGGGCGTCTACAACATCGGCATGAACGAACGTCATACGCTCAGCCAGGCCCAGCGCCTCGGCATTCGCCTGCGCCAATGCAACCCGCAGTGGATCGCGGTCAATCGCCGTCACACGCAGCCCCGCTGCCGCCAGCGCCAGTGCATCGCCGCCGATGCCGCAGCCGAGATCGACAACGCTTGCCATGCCATGACTGGCAATGCGCCCGGCGCGATGCCGCGCTACTGGCTCGGCGGTCGCCTGCTCCAACGCCTCGCGGGTGAAGAACATCACGTCGGCATGGCTGAACTTGACCCGCGCCCGCATCCGCAGCATGGTCTGCTCCACAGCGGCCCGCGCCTGCTCGGGCGTGTAGCGCGCGCGCAATCGCTGCAACTCATTGAGCAGCGTGGCGTCGCGGATGTCATGCTGCGCTAGTTCATCGAGCAGCGCCTGGCCGTCGGGCAAGCGCAGCCAGTGGAGGGTGTCGAGATCCATACGAAATTAAAGAGTAAACCTGTCAGGTCAGGGGCAACCTACAGACCTGACAGGTTTGATTAAAAATCACCCTCGCACTCGCTCCTGCACATACGCCTCAAGCTCGTCGGTCTTGACGCGCTCCTGCTGCATCGTGTCGCGGTCGCGTACGGTCACGGTCTGATCCTCCAGCGACTGGAAGTCGACTGTGATGCAGAACGGCGTGCCGATCTCGTCCTGCCGTCGGTACAGCTTGCCGATCGCGCCCGTGTCGTCGTACACCGTGCGCATGCCGGTAGTCTGGAGCGACCGGCGCAGCCCGCGCGCCATGTCAACTAATTTATCATTGTTGCGCTTGAGCGGGAACACCGCCGCCTTGATCGGCGCGATTTTGGGCTTGAATTGCAATACCGTGCGGAAGTGTTCGTCCGCGACCGGCTGAGCCTGCCCGCGCAGCTTCTTGCCAAGCTCGATCTGATCCGCGCCGGACATGGCCAGCAGCGTCTCGACCTGCGGCAGCGCCTCGGGCAGCGCGGCAGCAATCGCCTCACCCCGTTCGACCAACGCATCGCGCGACTCGGCAGAGATTTTCTCGCTTTTGCTGACCGATTTCAAGAACGCCTGCAGCGCGCTCGACACGGCTTCCAGCTTTTCAGCGGGCGGCGCTTTGACCATCTGCTCGTCGTAGGCTTCGCACAGCACCGCCAGCGTGCAGCGGCCCACGCCGGCCGACGGCTCGATCACAAACGGCACGACATGGCGCTTGCTCTCCTGGTCGAAATAGGTCAGCCGCGCGGTGCTGTCGCTGTTGGGCTTGACGCGCGCCGTCAGGCCGAGTTGCTCCTGGTCCTTGGAGTGCGAGCCGAGGTCGAAGTCGGTGCGGTTAGCGATACCCTCGATCTCCTCGTAGCCCAGCGTCGGGTAATCGTACATCAGGTCATACGTGCGCTTCGAGTAGTGCGCCAGATCTTCCTTCGGCACGTCATAGATCTGAATGCGATGCCGGGGAACCCCGATGCCTTCCCACCAACTCAGCCGGTCCTCCAGCCAGCGCTCGTGCCATTCCTCGTCGGTGCCGGGCATGACGAAGAACTCAATTTCCATCTGGTCGAACTCGCGCACGCGGAACAGGAAATTGCGCGGGTTGATCTCGTTGCGAAACGCCTTGCCGATCTGGGCGATCCCGAACGGCAGCTTGCGATTCATAGTCTGCTGCACATTCAGGAAATTGACGAAGATGCCCTGCGCCGTCTCAGGCCGCAGGTAGGCGAACGACTCGTCATCCGCAATCGGCCCGACCTGCGTCTTGAACATCATGTTGAATGGGCGCGGCTCGGTCAGATCGGTCGAGCCGCAGTTCGGACACTTG
>DASTWM010000137.1:0-3160 GCA_035765855.1 Roseiflexaceae bacterium | reverse complement strand
TGGTGCGATACACGCGCTCCTGTTCGGCCTCCGTGTAGCCGCGCGCGTAGCATGCTGGTCCCGTCGGCCAGCCGAATTCCTCTAACAGAACTGGCTTGTTCGTGCGCTGCCGAATCTCGGCAAGCTGGCGCGCGGCATCGTCAGCATTGTAATTATGCCAGCTTACCACGTCGCTGTAGTCGATCATGCGGCGGCCATCGGGGCCGGGTGCCCACAGCGCATCGTACGACGACGGCGCAACCGTGACAAGATGATTCGGGTCGATCTGGTGAATAATATCGGCCATGCGGCCCAGCCAGCGGAGCACCTCCTGCGCGCCGCCGCCCTTCCATATATCGTACTGATCCGGCTCATTGTGGATGTTCCAGGCAATAATGCGGTCGTCGGCCACAAACGGCTCAAGCACTGAGCGCAGGTAGACTGCCTGTTGCGCCTCCAGCGCGCTGCCGGGTGCCGGAAAATCCTGGTCGGCGTCGAACAGCGAGACAATCACGCGCATGTTCAGTTTGCCGGCAATCTGCACTGTTTCTTGCAGGTGGCGCAATACGCGTGGCTCAATCGCGCCATTTTTCTGCACCAGATACGGCACAAGCACGCGCACCGCATTGAGCCCCAGATCATCATGCCCTTGCCTGAGCTCGCGTTCGACCTGCGGCCCGTCCCATTTCGTCCACATATCCAGCCATGGACGCCACTGCGGATAATAGTTCGCGCCCTTGATCTGCACCGGCTGACCGCTGAGCGTCAACTGATCGCCGGACACTTTGATAAAGCCACCCGCGCTGGCCTCCGTCACGCTGGGCGCAGCAGTTGTCGGCTGTGGCTGCGCGCCTTGCTCGTTGCCCAACAATCCCAGCATCACGCCTTGCGCGCCATGGTCCTCGAAGCGCGCCCGCTCGAACCACTGCACGGTGTAGGACTGACCGTCGGATAACATTGTTTGCTGCGGCGGCGTAAGCGGCAGCCCGAACAGCGCCAGATTTTCGGCCTCGGTCATGCCCGGCTGGCCTAAATCAAGGCCATAGCGATGCCATGTTTGCAAAAAAGCGCCGCAGACGTTGAGCTGCGTTTCGGCAAAGAAGCGGCAGCCAGCGCGGGGTGTTTCGGGCGCAGCCGTCGCGCCGTTCAAAGCATCCGCGCCAAGCCGCCCGAGCAATACGTCGTAGGGTGCAGCATTTTCGGGGTGCAGCTCCAGGCGCGCCCGCTCGAACTGCTGCACCTGAACGGTGCCGACCGACGTCTGCTCGGCATGCTGCGGGCCAATCGGATAGCCAAACACCGGCAGCCCGCCCTGCTGCTCCCAGAACGTGCGAATGCGCCCATCAATACAGTTGGTGATGCCCGGAACATCCGCGAAGCAGCGCGCGGCGGCCTGCGCAGGCACGGAAGGAAGAAGCACAAGCAGTGCAACAAACGCAAAAAGCATGCGTATACGAATCATGAAAAACCTCGGTGAGTTCATGAGGAGCCGAAGGAACACGCCTGTGTGTAGTGGCGGCAGGTATTGTATCATGGGAGGCGCTGGAGAACCGGAACGCTGCTCGCAAGAATTATGAGAATTTTCTTAGAAAATATGTTTAGATTGAGGGGGCTATGCTCAACGCAATTCTTGTCATCGCGCGGGCGCGCTTTTTAATTGCTCGCAATACATTCTGGCGCGGCAACATAGGCCGCAAGATCGGTATCAGTGTGCTGCTGATTGCGCTGGGCTTTGGCGCGTGGGGTTTGTACTGGCTGATGAGCAGCGCAGTGCAGTTTTTTACCAGCATGCAGTTCATCGATGCGCTCAGTCGGGCGCAACAAACGCAGCCTGGCATGAGCTTTACGGTCGATATACAACCGCAACCATTTTTAGAGGCGCTGCCAAGTATTGTGCTGTTTGGCGCACTGGTGCTGCTCATTTTGACGAGCTTTGGCAATCTGCTGGCGTCGCTCTACCTGTCGGGCGATATGGACATGCTGCTGGTTGCGCCGGTGCCAATGCGATCCGTGTTTGTTGTGAAGTTCTTCAGCGGCCTGGTAATCCCGTACATCGTACTGTTTGTGCTGCTCGGCCCGGCGCTGCTCGGCTTCGGGCAGGGTCTCGGCTACGGTTGGGCGTACTACCTGATGGTCGTGGTGGTGCTGGCGCTGTTTCCATTGCTGCCGGTCGGCGTGGGCGCGCTGCTCGTCATGGCGGTGGTGCGAGTCATTCCGGCGCGGCGCGCGCGCGAGATCGTCGGCCTGATTAGCGGCCTGATTGGCGCGGCATGGTGGATTCTGTCGCAGTTCAGCCGCGAGATTGCGCCGCGCATGGCGACGGTCAACACGCTCGACAACCTGCGCCGCCTGAATGTTCCGGTGCTGCCCTCTGCGTGGGCGGGCCACGCGCTGCTGGCAGCTGGACAAGGCGAATGGCTCACGCTGCTGGTGTACGGCGGGCTGTATGTCGTGCTCTCAATTGGCGTGTTTATGGGCTGCGTGCTGCTGACCGAGCGGCTGTACTACGCGGGATGGAGCAACATGGCCGTGCAGGGCGGGCGCGTGCGCCGACGAACGACGAACGACAAACGACAAACGCTTGCAAGCGGTGCTCCTCAGTCATTCGTCCATCGTCTATCGTCTATCGTCTTGCCTCCGCAGTCCGCCGCGATCTTCGCCAAAGATCTGCGCCTGTTCCCGCGCGATTTGCGCAATGTGCAGCAGCTGATCTTTCCGATCGTGCTGGCGATTGTCTGGACCTACCAGTTGATACGCAGCAGCGCGGCGGCTGGTGGGCAGGCGCAGTTTCAGCAGGTGTGGGGATCATTCGCGTCGGTCGGCATTTCGTTCTTCATCTGCCTGAGCCTGTCGAACGTCATGGCCGGCACCGGCATCAGCCGTGAGGGCCGAAGTTTCTGGCTGCTCAAGATTGCGCCCGTCAGCGCATGGCAGATTCTGATCGGCAAGCTCGCGCTGGCGTACCTGCCGTTTCTCGTGGTTGGTACCGTGTTCGTGGCCGGCCTTTCGCTGCTGCAAGGCAACTCGGCGACCGATTTTGTTCGCTCATTGTTACTGGTGTGGCTGGTGGGGCTTGGCACAACCTCGATTACGCTTGGCATGGGCGCGGCGTTCCCCAAGTTCAACTGGGAAAACCCCAACCAGCAGTCTACTGTGCGAGCGGGCTGCCTCGCGCCGGTGT
>DASTWM010000136.1:0-8519 GCA_035765855.1 Roseiflexaceae bacterium | reverse complement strand
AACGAGCCTGGCAGATGACAAAACGCTTTCAATCTTTGCATGTGGCGCTGCTCAGCGCCGAGTACCCGCCGCAGCCAGGCGGCATCGGCGACTATACGCAGCAGCTTGGCGAAGCACTGGTGGCGCGCGGTCACACGGTTCATGTCTTTACCATTGCAGATAGCAGATTGCGGATTGTAGATCTGACCAGACCAGAGCGTAATCTGCAATCTGCAATGTATCATCTGCAATCAGATTGGGGCTTCCGCTCATGGCGCGCAATCTCGACCGCGCTGGCAGCGACGCGGCCTGACGTGCTGCACATCCAATACCAGACTGGCGCGTACAACATGCATCCGGCGATCAACTTGCTGCCATGGTGGCTGCGGCGCGCTCTGCATCGGCCAGCTACCGCCGTGACCATGCACGATTTATTGCTGCCATATCTGTTTCCGAAAGCTGGCCCGGCCCGCCGCTGGGTCACGCAGCGCCTCATGCGCGATGTGGACGCGGTGGTGGTGACGAACGAGGAGGATTACGAGCAGATCACGGACGAACGACGAATGACGAATGACGAACGATTACATGCCCGCTCCTCATTCCATTCGTCCATCGTCCATCGTCCTTCGTCAACGCTCACGCTCATTCCCATCGGCAGCAACATCCCGGTTGCGCCGCCACCAGGATTTGACCGGGACGCATGGCGCGCGCGGCTCCATGTTCATGCTGACGAAACGCTGATAGCCTATTTCGGGCTGCTGGGGCGCAGCAAAGGTGTGGATGTGATTGTGCGCGCGCTGGCGCAACTTCCGCCCTCGGCGCGGCTGCTGCTGGTCGGCGGCGAGGCGACAACGCCGCAGGATCGCGCCTATGCGGTAGAAGTCGAGCAACTGGTAGATGACCTTGGTTTCCATGAGCGCATTATTCGCACCGGCCACTGCGCGCCCGCCGAGGTTTCGGCGTACCTCCTGGCCGCCGACATGGCCGCGCTGCCCTTCACTGATGGCGCATCGTTCCGGCGTGGCAGCCTGCTTGCGGCGCTGGCGCATGGGCTTCCTACGATTACCACAACCGACGAAGGACGAAGGACGACGAAGGACGATGGACGATGGACGGACGATGGAGGACAGAATCTCAATCTGCAATCTGCAATCTGCAATCTGCAATCGAGTGCATTGCTGGTGCCACCGAACGAGCCTGCCGCGTTAGCAGCAGCGATTCGACGGCTCATGGACGATGCAGAATTGCGGGAGCGGCTCGGCGCGGCAGGCCGGACGCTGACGGCGCAGTTCGGATGGGAATCAATTGCGGAGCGCCATGAAGCGCTGTATCAAATGATCGTGAAATAAGACCGCTAAATATCACAGCTTGCGACCTCATAACTATACTGTTTCGCTACATGTTTGTCGCCAATTTGTAATCTACAAACAAGGGCGGATACAGTATGCTACATATGTTGCGCGACGGGCACTTGTCACTTCAAACCCGGTATTCACATCAATTTTACAACGCTCAGGAGTACCAACGAACATGTCAACATTCCTCATCGCATTCCAACAGGCCGACAACGCTGCTGGTGGAAGTATTGTTAGCACGCTGTTCAGCCTGCTCATCGCCGTTCTCGTTATCGCTGGTCTGTGGAAAGTCTTTGCCAAGGCTGGCCAGCCAGGCTGGGCGTCGATCATCCCAATTTACAATACCTATATTTTGCTGAAAATCGCGGGTAAACCAGCGTGGTGGTTGGTGCTGCTGTTTATCCCGTTCGTCAACTTCGTCATTGCAATTCTGGCGATGATTAGCCTGGCGCAGGCGTTTGGCAAGAGCACTGGCTTTGCGCTCGGTTTGATCTTCCTTAGCCCGATCTTCATTCCGATCCTGGGCTTTGGCAGCGCGCAGTACGTCGGCGTTCAGCCGCAGCGCGTCGCTCCGGCTATGGCGTAATATCCTCTCTCGCGCAACACCTTTGTTTCACCAGCAGTATGTCCATGGGTAGCTGAAGCGTTATCAGCGCAGCAGCGAAACCATGGACATCTGCATATCTGCGAAGGCGCTGTACAGCCATGCCGCGCTGCTTTGCCCCACAATAAACACCACAACGAGCCAGGCAAGATAACGCGCAATGGTTCCGCGCGTACTCAACGCATCGAGCGCCGTTGCAATCGCCAGACATGCAATCGGCGTTAAGAAGTACATATAACGCACCTGCAACCCGCTATACATTTCAATCGCCCAGAAGATCGTCATCGTAACCAGCGCCGCGCCTATCAACTCACCGCTCCCACGTGGTAGGCGTCGATAGCGCAGCAGCACCAGCGCCGGAACGAGCAGCACAAAGCCAAGTTCAGAAAACGCAATCTGGAAGCCGCGCAGGATCAGATTGTAGGCTGGCGTATATTCGCGCGACGCCACTTTCTCGCCCACCGCCAGTGCCTGCTCAACATGCAGGGCGGCAACATCGGCGTAAATCAACAATACGCTGATCAGGCAACTCGCCGCTCCTACCGCAGTCATTCGCCACCACGTCTGCACGGACACAGTGCGTCGCAGACGAAGCAGCAGCCATACCAGCCCAAGCCACGCGACCGCCAGAATCGCCACGCCGATATGGCTCAGCAATGCCATGAGCAGCAGCGCGCCTGCCACGAGCCACATACGCCAGTCCGAGCGCTCCATGGCGCTGAGCAGCGCCAGCGCCAGCGGCATCATGAGCGCCTGTCCAAACACCTGCGCGGTCAGACCAAACCACAGCGCCGTGAGATTCACGGGGATGGCGGCATACAGGAGTGCTACGAACAGTGTTGCGCGCGGGCTTGCGCCCAGGCGGCGGGCGAGCAGCGCGGTTGGCAGCGTAGCAAGGCCGTCAAACAGCGCGATGCAGCCCTGCACCACCATGAATGGTTTGAGGCCGAGCAGCAGCGCGGGCAAGAAGGCCAGATATGGGCCGGGCGGGTACACGGTGATGCCGTTGCGGAACTCAATCGAGGGCCGCGTGATGACCAGCATGCCGCTTAACACTTTGATCAGGCGATCGGTGTTGAGGCCCAGGTCGTAGCCGGTAAACAGCGGAAACAGCGCGCCCGCCAGTCGTATGACGCATGCCAGCGCGGTGATACCCCACACAGCACGAATCATTGGCCGCGCGCCGACCCAACCCAATGCGCGCTCTGCATGCGGCAGCAGCCAGAACGTGAGCGCAACCAGCATTGCCATGGCGACGCAGAACCGCAGCACGTATGGCTGTGCAATCAATAACTGCTGCGCGTAGAGCAATGCCAGCGCCAGCGCGCCCAGCGCCAATGTCACGCCGATCCACAAGGGCGGTATGCCCACGCGCCACAGCAGCGCGGCAGCCAGCGCGAGCAGCAGCACCTGCGCGCCGAACAGCGCCCATGCCGGCCATGTCCATGATTGGCCGACGGTGCGCAGCGTTGCCGATTGAAAGCGCAGACCGACGGCGCGCGGATCGGGCGGCACGCTCACCGTGTTGCTTGACATGCCGACCGTGAGCATCCCAAAACGAAATACATCCGGCGGCACGAGCAGCATGTAGCGGCGCGGCTGCGTCCCGACTGGCAGCGTTGCGGATCGTTCTTCGCCGAGTTGTATGGTAAACGTGGATGCCGAGGGAACTGGCGGCGGCGCGCCGAGGTCCAGGATCAGGAGTTGCTCGCCCGCGCCGGTCTCTGATATACGCACATGGCTTTCACCAGCCGTCCAGCGGAATGCAACACCTTTGTCAGACTCGACGCCGTGAAAGCCATCGAGCAGGAAGGCCGTGGCGCGCTGGTCGGCTGTGAGGTGAAACGGCGCGCGCCCGATTGCCAGCAGCGCATCAAGCGCCCACATGAACAGCACAACCAAGGCAAATACTAATAACATAGATAACATGCGGCGGCCATGCACGCGCTGACCTGAAGATGCAATCGCCTGGGCTGGTCGCAAAAGAGCTCGATTCAAACCTCGGTCCCCACTATGGCTTGCCATGCCGCGTCCACCTGCGCGCGCGTCTGCTCAAGCATGCCGCTGTTGTCAATCACGACATCGGCCTGCGCGACTTTGTCGGCCTGCGGCGGCTGCGCGGCAATTCGCATGCGCGCTTCGGACTCGCGCATGCCGCGCGTGCTCATGAGGCGGGCAAGCTGCTGCTCCGGCGCGCATGTCACCACCCAGACCGCATTGACAACCGCCTTCCAGCCGCCCTCAAGCAGCTTGATCGCGTCAATCACGGCCACCGGACGAGACAGGGAGACAGGGAGAAGAGGAGACAAGGAACCCGGACGCGCGAAAGCCAGATCCTTGTCTCCTTGCCTCCTTGTCTCATCGAGCCACGCCATGATCCGCTCGCGCACGGCAGGATGGACGAGCTGCTCCAATGTACGCAGCGCCGCCGGGTCGGAAAAGACGATCGCGCCGAGCTTTGGGCGGTCGATCGGGCCGCCGGGCGCGACGAGGATGCCCTCACCAAAGGTCGCAACAATCTGCTGGTACACAGGTTGGTCGGGCTGCTGCAATTCGCGCGTCACAGCGTCGGCGTCAATCACATGCGCGCCGCGCTCGCGCAGCATGGCCAGCACAGTGCTCTTGCCGCAGGCGATGTTGCCGGTGAGACCGATGAGATAAAGATTCTTCATACTTGATACTACTTGATGCTTGATGCTTGATGTATGATCTGCCACTGCTTATTCAAGCATCAAGCATCAAAAGTCACAACTCTACGTATTCCTGCTTCACCAGCGCGTCCTCGGGCACGCCGAAATACTGCAAAAGCCTGCCGATCAACACCGCTTTGTCCTGCGCATCCTTGCGGCTCCATGTGCGGCTCTTGATCTCAAGGTACGGGCCGGGCCGCCCATGCCCGACCAGGCGATCAAGGTTCACGGCGAAATCCTCGTTCTCGAAGATGATCCGCCAGCGCCGCCGCCGCTTCTCAATCTCGACGATTCGATCCGGCTGAAAATATTCGCGGTAGAAGCGCAGCGTGCGGTCGGCCATGGACGTGTAGCGCGCGCGGCCAAGCAGGATGGCCGACGGGTACACGTCGCGCACAGCTCTGGGCGTGAGCGTAATGGTGTACTTCGGCACCTCGCGCGCGCCAGGATCGGTGCGGTTGTCCTCGCGCAGCCGGATGCGTCCCTTTTCTGCATCGTCCCACAGCAAATAGGTGTCGTGCTGCACGCGCTCGCTCGTCTTGGTGATCTGAATCGGCGACTCACTCATAAGATCAGCAATATGCTGCGCCTGTTCGTCGGACAAGAGCGCTTTGACCTGCACCTCAAAAATCTCATCCTGATGCACGCCGCCGATTGCCAGAATCTTGTCGAGCAGATTGATCTCGCGCTCGGCCAGGAACGTATTGATCCGGTCGGCAATGGTTTGCGCCTGCGCCGTAATCGCTTCGGCATCAATCGTTAGCAGCCGCCTGTCGCGCAGCAACCAGCGGCCATCCACCATGACATCGCGCACGTCGCTGGCATGCGCGCTGTAGACCAGGTGCGAATAGATCGCGTCCGGCGCGTAGGTGTAGCGCGGCGCGGAATGCAACTGTCCGAGGCCGACAATCGTGATGTCGGCGCGCTTGCCCGGAGCCAGCGAGCCGATTAGGTGATCGAGATGAATGGCTTCCGCGCCACGGCTGGTCGCCAGCGCCAGCGCCTCGCGGGCCGGCATGGCCGTCGGGTCGCCGGTCACGCCCTTCGGCAGCAGCGCCGCCAGATGCACCTCGGTCCACATGTCCTGGTCGTCGTTCGACGCCGGGCCGTCTGTGCCGATGCCAGTGCGCACGCCGACATCCAGGAAGCGCTTGATCGGCGCGATGCCGCTGGCGAGCTTGAGGTTCGAGGATGGGCATGGCACCACGCCGACGCCGCGCTCGCGCAGCAGCAGCATGTCGTCCTCGGTCGCGTGGACGCAGTGCGCTGCGATGCACGGCACATCGAACGCGCCGACATTGTTCGCGTAGTCAATTGGCGTAGCCTCGCGCTCAACGCGGCTTTCGGCCACCTCGCGCGCCGTTTCCGACAGGTGCGTCGTCATCGGCATGCCATACTGGCGGCAGAGCCGGGCGGCTTCCTGATAAATTTCGTCGGTACAGGTGTAGGGCGCGTGCGGCGCAATCGTCGGAATGACGCGGCCATGATCATGCCATTGCTCGATGAAACGGCGCGAGCGCTCCAGCCCTTCGTCATAGGAAGAAGCGTCGGGCGTCGGCAGCCGCATGACCGTCTGGCCGCAGATCGCGCGGATTCCGGCCTCGTCGGCGGCGCGGGCGACTTCTTCCTCGAAATAATACATGTCTACAAATGTTGTTGTGCCGCCGCGAATCATTTCAGCGCATGACAGCAGCGTGCCGGTGTAGACAAACTCCGGGTTCACAAAGCGGCTCTCGACCGGGAACATATAGCCGAACAGCCACACATCGAGCTGCTGGTCGGACACCAGTCCGCGCAGCAGACTCATCGGCACGTGGGCATGGCCGTTGATCAGGCCGGGCATGACCGCGCAGCCGCGACAGTCCACGATTTCATGGGCTTCGTAGCGTTCGACGAGTTCGGCGGTGCTGCCGACGGCGACAATCTCATTGCCACGCAGAGCCACCGCGCCATCGGGAAAGATATTCCCGCCGGAGTCCATGGTCACGACCGTGCCGTTGACGAGCAGCACGTCAATAGTTTCGCTCATACGCGCTCCCTTGTCGGCTACGAATGAATTCGCAGCCTGATATACCAAACGCGCTTCAGCGCGTTATGTCTTGACAGGTTCCAATTTATCCTATTGTGACACAGCTTTGCGCGTGAGGCAAGAAATGGTCGAACGAGCAAAACATGTCATGAGCATGCTCGAAGTTTCGCATTCCAGTGGTACAATCACAGGTGAAGCACAAGGTTATTATGATGTATGTAAATAAAGGATTGTGTTATGCCTCGACAGTTTTCTCACCTGATCGGCGGCCAGGCGGTCGCCAGCGACAAAACGTTTTTATCACGCAATTCCAGCAACATGGAAGACGTGATCGGCGCATTCCCGGAAGCGACGAAGGAGCAGGTGCGGCAGGCATGCCAGGCCGCCCGCGCCGCCGCCGAGCAATGGCGTAACACGCCCGCGCCGATTCGCGGCGAAATCATTGGCAACATTGGACGGGCGATCATGCGCGAAAAGGAGTCGCTCAGCCGCCTGGTGACGCGCGAAATGGGCAAGACGCTCAAGGAAGCGCGCGGCGACGTGCAGGAGGCGATTGACACCTGCCACTTCTTTCAGTCGGAAGGGCGGCGGCTGTACGGCCAGACCGTGCCGTCCGAGATGCCGAACAAGGAACTCATGACCTATCGCCGCCCGCTGGGCGTGGTCGCAATCGTGACGGCGGGCAATTTCCCGATCGCCGTGCCAAGCTGGAAGATCATTCCCGCGTTGCTGACCGGCAACACAATTGTCTGGAAGCCGTCTGACGACTGCCCGGCAGCGTCGTTCGCCTTCGCCAGGCTTATGGAAGAGGCTGGGCTGCCGACCGGCGTGCTGAACGTGGTGTTTGGCGGCGGCAAGGATGCGGCGGGACAATTTCTGGTCGAACTTATGGACGAGCGCGACGAGCGCGGGAACAAGCGGATCGACAAGTTCGCCTTCACCGGCTCGACGGCGGTCGGGCGGCAGATTGGCGAGGTGGCCGGGCGCAACCTGATCATGCCGACGCTGGAACTGGGCGGCAAGAATCCGCTGGTGGTCATGCGCGACGCCGACCTTGACAACGCGGTGCAGGGCGCGCTGTGGGCTTCGTTCGGCACTGCCGGGCAGCGCTGCACCTCGGCGGGCAACATCATCCTCGACGCGCCGATTGCCGACGAATTCACGCGCCGCTTCATCGAGGCCGCGCGGACGATCAAGATCGGCGACCCGCTCCAGCATGAGGACGTGCTGTACGGCCCGTTCATCAACGAGCGCTTCTTCCGCACCTGGGAGCAGCACTACGAGTGGGGCAAGGCCGACGGCGCGACGCTGCTGCATGGCAAAGGCCGCATCACCGCCGACAACAAGCCGGAAGGCTTCCATGGCGACCCCGCGGCGAGCTTCTACGGCTGGCCGACGATCTGGGGCAATGTGAAGCCGGGCATGAAGCTGTTCCAGACCGAGGTTTTTGGCCCGACGATCAATCTCGTTACGGTTGACGGCATTGACGAAGCGGTTGAAACGGCCAATAGCGTTGATTACGGCCTCAGTTCGGCGATTTACACCAACAACCGCGAATGGGCCTACCAGTTTAAAGACGGCATCCGGGCCGGCATGACCAGCATCAACAACTCGACCACGGGCGCGGAGGCGCACATGCCGTTCGGCGGCGTGAAGGGCTCTGGCAACGGCACGCGCGAAAGCGGCATCTGGGTGATCGAGAGCTACACCTACTGGCACGCTGTGAACGACGACATCAGCGGCAAGCTGCAACTGGCGCAGATGGACACCGGCTACATCGCGCCGAAGGCAGCCTTCAGCGTGAGCGAGTTGCTGGAGCAGGAGCGCGAGGCGCTGACCGGCGGGGCGTAGCAGTCAGCAGT
>DASTWM010000135.1:0-7083 GCA_035765855.1 Roseiflexaceae bacterium | reverse complement strand
GAAATCGTAGACGAGGTGCGGCGGATCGTTGCACGCGGCGCGAAGGAGATCACGCTGCTCGGCCAGATTGTGGACTCGTGGGGCCACGATCTGCCAGGGCGGCCTGATTTAGCCGACTTGCTGCGCGCCGTCCACGACGTGCCGGGCCTGGTCCGGCTGCGCTTCCTGACCTCGCACCCGGCATGGATGACCGATAAACTGATTGCAACAATTGCTGAACTGCCGCGCGTTATGCCGGAAATCAACCTGCCGGTGCAGTCCGGCCACGACGCCATGCTCAAAGTCATGCGGCGCGGCTATACCGTGCAGCGTTACCGCGATCTGGTCGGGCGCATTCGTGCGGCCATCCCGCACGTCGCCATGGTCACGGACATCATTGTCGGCCATCCGGGCGAGACGCGCGAGCATTTCGAAGGCACCACGGCGCTGATCGAGGAGATGCGCTTCGACAAGGTGCATATCGCCGCGTATTCATGGCGGCCCGGCACGCGCGCGGGCGCAATGGAAGAAGACCCGGAGCTGGCTGTGCCAGAAGGCGAAAAGCAGGCTCGCCGTGTCGAACTTGAGCGCATCCAGGAGGCGATTGCAACCGAGCGCAACGCGCAGTTGCTCGGCCAGACGGTCGAGGTGCTGGTGGAGGGCGAGAGCAAGGGCAAGTGGCGCGGGCGCACACCCGGCAATAAGCTAGTCTTTTTCAGCGACGCGCGCGATTGGACCGGGCAAGTTGTTCGCGTCAACGTCACGCACACCAGCCCGTGGTCGCTCCAGGGCGATCGCCTGCCAGAGGGGGAACCGGCCTGATGGCCCAGTACGAAGGCGACTACCCGACATACGAGGCAAAACCGCCAGGCAGAGGACGTTGGCCGCTCGCTGGCGTCTTTTTCATCGACTTTGTAGTCACCATGATCGTCGTCATCGTTGTCACATCGATTATTGCGGCGGTGTTCCTGATCGCCAACGGCATGCGCCAGGGCGGACAAATCTTTAACGGCGGTACGATGAGCCCGGAGGATGCCATTCGTCTGATTGGCGTGCCGGGCATCTTTACAACGTTGGTGGTACAAAATCTGGCCTTTATTGCCGTGCCGCTGCTGCGGGTGGGCGTGCTGCGGCGCGAACCGATCAGCACGATCGGCTTTCGCGCGCCACAGCCGCTCAAACTTGTTGCGCTTGGCATTGGCCTGGGCGTGGTGACGCTGATCAGCAACGGCATTTTTGGTGCCATTTTTTCGTCGTTTGGTGTCCAGCAGAACCAGGCCGCCCAATACCCACTGTATGCGGGCGATTACGTTGGGCAGGTGCTGTTCTTTGTGGGCGCGGCGATCATCGTGCCGGTCGGCGAAGAAACGCTGTTTCGCGGCTACGCATTCAACGCATTTAAGCAAAGCTGGTCACGCTTTGCATGGGGGCGGCCAGCAGCCTACATTATCAGCGCGCTGCTGTTCATGCTCGCGCACTCGCTTTCGGCAACAGAAGGCATTATTGGGCTGCTCATCCCGGCGTTTGTCATGGGGCTGTTGTTCGCCTGGGCAATGGACCGCACCGGCAGTTTGATCCCGAGCATCACAGCCCACGCAATTAACAATGGTGTCGCGCTGGTGTTGCTGATGTATTGCATCAACAATCCTGGCACATCAGCGTGCGGCTTATAGCCACGTTTTCAGGCAATAAAGTACATATTTTATGATATATACCCCCTTTTCTGGCATGCAGAAGAGGGGGCCAGCATGTGAGATGATTTTGAGCTACAAGGAGCGAAGATTGGCCAAGCACCAGGATGAAAAAATGCGCCAGCGGCGTCGCCTTCAAGATCAGGCGATCGAATTGGCGTCGAAAAGCCAATGGGATGAAGCCGTCGAGGTCAATCAGCAGATAGTCGAGCTTGGCGAAGACGCTGATGCCTTCAACCGGCTGGGCAAAGCCTTTTTTGAGCTTGGGCGGCTCAACGACGCACGCGAGGCTTATCAGAATGCCCTGCGTATTATGCCATCCAACCTGATCGCCAAGCGCAATGTCGAGCGCCTCGAAGACCTGATTGCCCGCCATGGCGACGAGAATCGGATCGACCGCACGGGCCGGCAGTTAGTCGATCTGCGGCTGTTTATCGCGGAAACAGGCAAGACTGCGCTGACAACGCTCATGGATGTGCAGCGCGCGGTTGCCAACACGCTGGTCACCGGCGAGCAAGTTCAACTCAAGATTGAAGGTCAGTATGTGCTGATTCTTAACAGCCACGGTGAGATCATTGGGCGGTTGGAGCCGAAAGTGGCGCAACGTTTGAGCGAACTCATGAACGGCGGCAACCGCTACATTGCGGCGGTGGCGCAGGCCAACGGCAACCAGATTCGCGTTCTGATCCGCGAAACGTTCCAGCATCCCAGCCAGCGCAACCGAGTCTCGTTCCCCGGCAAGTTCAGCGAGGGCGCGCTGCGGGGCTATTATCCGACTGGCAGCTACGAGGATTACGGCGAAGATCTGCTGGACGAGGAAGACTCGGGCGACGAGCCGGAAGAGATCGAGGAAGAAGTCTTCAGCCATGAGGAAGAAGAGTTGGGCCTCGACGATATTGAGCCGGATATGGGCGATGACGAGGACATGAACGAGGAGTAAGGGCGGCGCGGCGTACGCGCCATGGTACCAGAGACCCATGTCCGACGCATTACAGACACGAATTGACTAGCGGCATGTAGCTCCGCTGTACTATTGTTCAACCCGAAGGACGCATCTATACTTGAGGCTGAGTGGTTCTGACCACTCAGCCTTTTTGGTTCCCAATGCAGAAAATAGCTTTCGCTTTCATTCCATTATCGTCCCAGGAGGAGCGACCATGAACGCACGTTATGATGAAAAAGGCAAAATCTTCACGCAGCGCGTCTCCAAAGATGCGGTTGTCGCGGCTGTACGCACAGCTGACTACTTCATTGTTGGCGACATTCATGTTCGCCCTGACCGCCGCTTGAAAGACGAGCTTGATACAACACAAACGCGCTTTTTGCCTGTTACCGAGGCCGAAGTGTACGATGGTGGCGGAACACAACTGCTGTACCGCACCAGTTTCATGTTGGTTGCTTACGATCAGATTATCATGGTTGCGCCGATCGAAGCGTTCACAGAGTTCGGCAATGCGCCATGGCATCACTTTCTCGCGCAGGAGCCAGCAGAATGAGCTTCAAATTACGCGAATTTGTGCCGTCGGCTCCGACCCAGTCGGTGGCTGCGCCGTCGCCGGTGGCAGTATCGATTTTCCCGCCGGAGCCAACGTCGCTTGCTGAAACTGGCCTGTCGATCGGCTTCCTGACCGACCTTGTGCTCAAAGTCATCTACTTTTCGGGCAATATCACAGCGCAGCGGCTTTCAGAAGTAACGAAGCTGCCGTTTCTCCATGTGCTCGATAAGGTGCTCGATTTCCTGAAACTCGAAGAATATGTTGATATCGTCGGCTCGGAAGGTAACTTCAGCGAGCGCTCGTTCCAATATGTGATTGCGACCAAGGGCCGCATTAAAGTCTCTGAGATTCTCGATCGTTCGCAGTATGCCGGGCCTGCGCCGGTGACACTTGAAGAATACATCGCGATGGTAAAGCGCCAATCGATTGGTGGCATGGTTATTAACACCGAGCGTATTCGCGAGGCGTTTTCGCAACTGGTTATTAGCGACCAGATGCTTGACAAGATTGGTCCGGCTGCGAACTCGGCGCGCTCACTGTTTTTGTACGGGCCGCCGGGCAACGGCAAAACCACCATCGCTGAAGGGATCGCCAATATTCTTGATGGTGATGTGCTCATTCCGTACGCCGTCGAAGTTGACGGGCAGATTATCAAGGTCTTCGACCCAATCAATCACAAAATGCTCACGCAGCCAGACGCTGGCGAGCCAGAGCCAGTTACAGGTTTCGGCGGGCATGGCAGCATACCGCAGCTTCCGGATCGACGCTGGGTTCTGTGCAGGCGTCCGCAGGTTGTCGTCGGCGGTGAGCTGATTACCGAGCAGCTCGAACTGATCTTTGATCCAATCGTCAAGGTGTATGAAGCGCCGTACCAGATGAAGGCCAACGGCGGGCTGTTCCTGATTGACGACTTTGGCCGCCAGAAGTGCCGCCCGCAAGACCTGCTCAACCGCTGGATTGTGCCACTTGAGCAGAAGGTTGATTACCTGGCCCTGCAAACTGGCAAGAAAATTCAGGTGCCGTTTGACGTGCTGATTGTGTTTTCGACCAACCTTGCGCCGAAGGATCTCGTGGACGACGCATTTTTGCGTCGTATTCGGCACAAGATCGAAGTCCCGAACCCGTCGCCCGATGAGTACCGCGAGATTTTCCGGCGCGTGTGCAAAGCCAAGCAGATTCCGTACAGCGATGAAGGGCTGCGCTACCTGATTCACGAACATTATTTCAAGATCAATCGCGACTTGCGCGCATGTCATCCACGCGACATTTGCGATCAGATTTTGGACGAAGCGAAGTATCGCGGCCTGGCACCAGCTATGTCACGCGATCTTATCAATCGCGCATGTGAGGCGTATTTCGTCAAATTATCATAACCTTCGACACCATTATGACAGCACAGCATTGTCGTGACAGTGTCGATTTCAAGGAGCATTTTCGATGTCGCTTTTGAAACGTCTCGGTAATCCAACCCAGCCAGGTGAAGGCGCACCATCCACATCCATGCCTGTGGCAGCACCCGCCACACTGCCCGCTGCCGCAGCAGAGCCGCGCGGCTCTGCTTTCACAGCAGCCGTTGCCGCGCCACCCATGCCAGAGCCGCGCATGATGCCGTCCGGAAGCGCAGTGCCGGCAGCACCACCGCCAGTTCCGCCTGAGGCTGTCAAGCAGGCCGCGGCGGTCGAGCAGCGCAGCATGGCAGCCGCCAGCACGAGCAGCGATGGCCCTGTTACCACAAAACGCATGCTTGAGTTGTCGCTCTGGATTGTGGATCGCATTCAAGGATCGCTCAGTAACCAGACTGAACTCAAGCGCTCGCCTGAATCAGAACGGCTGATTCAGGAGCGGTTCACCAATTATTACCGCCAGGCTGGCGTCAACCTGAGCGAGGCGCAAGTACGCCAATTATACGAGATGGTGGCCGATGAACTGCTTGGCTTTGGCCCGATTGAGCCGCTCTTGCGCACCGAGAACATCTCTGAGGTCATGGTCAACGGTCCTGACGCGGTTTACATCGAGCAGGCAGGCAAGGTGACATTAAGCCCGGTGAAATTCGCCAACGATGATCACGTCCTGAAAGTGATCGACCGCATTATTCGCCCGCTTGGTCGCCGCGTGGACCGCAAGTGGCCGATGGTTGACGCCCGCCTGCCTGACGGCTCGCGTGTGAACGCCATTATTCCGCCATGCGCGATCGATGGGCCGTCGATCACGATTCGTAAGTTCGGCAAGAACAAACTCCAGATCGAAGACTTGATTCGATTTGGCTCAGTAACGTCGGAGATGGCGGAATTCCTGCGGGCATGTGTCGTGAGTCGCCTCAACGTTGTGGTGTCGGGCGGCACGGGCTCTGGTAAAACCACCCTGCTGAACGTGCTGTCGAACTTCATCCCTGAGGACGAGCGCATCGTCACAATTGAAGACAGCGCCGAACTCAAGCTTGGTCAGGATCATGTCGTACGCCTGGAAGCTAAACCGCCCGAGGTGGACGGCTCCGGGCGCGTGTCGATCAATGACCTGGTGATTAACTCGCTGCGTATGCGCCCAGAGCGGATCGTCATCGGTGAGTGTCGTGGCGGCGAAACGATGGCTATGCTTCAGGCCATGAACACCGGCCACGATGGCTCGCTCACGACGCTGCACGCGAACACACCGCGCGATGCCTGCGCCCGCATGGAGACCATGGCGATGATGGCGGGCATGGACATTCCGCTTAAAGTCATTCGCGAACAGATTGCCTCGGCGGTCGACCTGATCGTGCAGCAGACCCGCCTGGAGGACGGCCAGCGCAAGGTGGCGTACATCAGCGAAGTGCAAGGCATGGAAGGCGACGTGATCGTGTTGCAGGACATCTTTGTTCTCGACATCAAAGGCAAGACATCCGAGGGCAAACTCATTACCGAGCTACGTCCGACCGGCACGCGCCCGCGCTTTAGCACGCGCCTGGAAGCACATGGATTCAAGCTGCCGCCGCACATCTTCGGCACGGTGGGGCCGGGCCAGAAGCGCGGCTGGTAAACATCAGGTTTGAGTTCTGAGTATTGAGTTATGAGTAAATGTCGTAAAACTCATAACTCAATACTCATCATTGAAAACTCCTTTATCTGCTACGCGCCAGTGCCAGCGCGTACACCTCGCGCGCGCCAGCACGGCGCAGCGTCTCCGCGCATGCTGCAACAGTTGCTCCCGTCGTAATAACATCATCAACCAGAATTAACCGCTCCGGTGGCGAGCCAGCGCGCTCCCATGCAAATGCATCGCGCACATTGGCATGTCTGCTGCGGGCGTCGAGGCGGGCCTGCTGCTCGGTTGCGCGCTGCCGAACGAGTCCGGCGGGCATGAGCGGCAGGTTCAGTGTGCGCGCGACTTCTTCGGCCAGCGCCTGGGCCTGATTAAAGCCGCGCTCAGCCTGCCGTGCAGCATGGAGTGGCACTGGCACGATTGTTGGGTTAGCGGCAACCAGATCGGGTGGCACATGCGCGGCCAGCAGTGTGCCAAGCGGCCCGGCGCAGCGCCGCCGACGTTGATATTTGAACCGATGGATCGCTTCGCGGAGCGGACCAGCGAACGTGAAGCCAATGAAAACGCCATCAAGCTCTGGATGCTGAAACGAGCGCTGTGCCGAGTACGGCTGGAGCGTTGCCCGGCAGCTTTCACAGAACAGCGCGCCAGGCCGAGCACAGCCAACGCAGCGTTCAGGGAAAAGCACAGAAAGAAGTGATTCGATCAACGATTGCGGCATAGCACACCACACAGACAGGTATTCTTGCGCTGAACAGTATACGCCTGCTGGAAATGAGTGACCATCAGCCGCTGGTCCCGCAGTGAACCGGGCCAGGTACTACGCTCAGCAGGTGCTTCTACACGCCAGCGGATCGTACTTGTCATCAAAGTCTCATCAATGCGCCGTTGACGCACAC
>DASTWM010000134.1:0-6593 GCA_035765855.1 Roseiflexaceae bacterium | reverse complement strand
GAAAATGGTACGGGAGGGGGGAATCGAACCCCCGACTGGAGCTTGGAAGGCTCTCACGTTACCACTACGCCACTCCCGCGCAATCACATTCATTCTACCGGTTTGTGCCGGTTTCGTCAAGACAGCATGCAAGTTGTGCATGAGCGCAGAATCGCGTACCATGGCAATTGAAACGTATAAATCATGAGGCAAAACAGATCATGCTTCTTTCAATTACGCCGAATCCCGCGGTTGACCGCACGCTCACGGTGCGCGGCTTCCGCACGTCGGAGGTCACGCGCATTGCCGCGATTCACGAGGCGGCGGGCGGCAAGGGGCTGAATGTCGTGCGCGCCGTGCAAACGCTGGGCGAGCGCGTCCGCGCGGTCGCGCCACTTGGCGGCGCGGCAGGCCGTCGCGTGGCAGAACTCGCGGCTGCCGAGCACATGGATGCGCGCTGGGTGTGGCTCGAAGCGGGCGAAACGCGCACCTGCCAGATTGTGCTGGACCCTGACGCGCCCGATACGCTGGTATTGAACGAGCAAGGGCCGCGCATGTCGCCCGACGACTGGCAGACATTTGCCGAAGCCGTGCGCGCGGAAGCACACCAGGCACGGGCGCTCGCTTCTTCCGGCAGCCTGCCGCCCGGCGTAGCCGTGGATTGGTTCATCGGCTTGCTCACCAGTGTGATCGAGCAAGGCACGCCGGTGTGGCTCGACACCAGCGGCGCGCCGCTCGCCCGCGCGCTCGATCTGCCGCTCGGCCTGCTGAAAGTCAACATGCACGAGCTTGGCGCGGCGCTCGACACGCAGCTTTCCTCGGCAGATGAAGTTATCGAGGCGGCGCTGGCGGTGCTGCGGCGCGGCCCGCAGGCTGTGGTGGTGACGCTCGGCAAAGATGGCGTGATCGCCGTAAATGCACAC
This sequence comes from Roseiflexaceae bacterium, assembly GCA_035765855.1. Taxonomy (GTDB): domain Bacteria; phylum Chloroflexota; class Chloroflexia; order Chloroflexales; family Roseiflexaceae; genus DASTWM01. Next base: position 5,691 of record DASTWM010000134.1, on the reverse strand, counting down.
GGCGCGTGGCACGCCCAAACGCCGCCCGTTCATGCCATCAGCCCAACCGGCAGCGGCGATGCCGTGCTGGCAGGCGTGGCGGTGGCACTGCTCGAAGATCGCCCGCTCATGGAGGCGGCCCGGCTTGGCGCGGCATGCGGCGCGGCCAACACGCTCATGATCGGCGGCTGCGTATTTAATATGGACGATGTGCGCGCCCTGGAGCAGGCCACGCGCGTCGATATAATACGAACAAAGGCATAGGACGCCGGCTCCTTACAGCAGTACACATTTCGATTTCTTGAACATAGACGAGACGACATCATGCACCAAAATCATGTTTCTGTCACCGACCTGCGTGCTGGAGACGAATCGAAGACCCACTGGCTGCATCACGCCGCCCTGATATGGGAGAATCCGCTTACGGCAATGCTGCTGGCGCTGATCGCCTATGCCTTCATCACCGTTTTAACCGGCCCGCTGTTTGCCCATTCAACCTTCGCCTACTACAACTACCTCGCCGATGCGTTTCTGCATGGGCAACTCAACTTGCGCGTCACGCCGCCGCTCGGCCTTGATCTCAGCAAATATCACGATAAATACTATATTTACTGGGCACCGCTGCCAGCCGTGCTGCTTATGCCGTTTGTCGCGCTGTTCGGTCCAGATTTTAGCGATGTCGCCTTTACAGTGGTGATTGCCGCGCTCAACGTCGGCCTCGTGGCGCTGCTGCTGCGGCGCGCATGCCAGCGCGAGGTCATTGCATTGTCGGCGCTGCAACGCGGCCTGCTGGTGCTGTTCTTCGCGTTCGGCACCGTGCACCTCACGCTCGCGCCCTATGGACGGGTCTGGTTTACGGGCCAACTGATTGCCTTCATGTGCGTCGCGCTGGCCTACCTGGCAACGCTCACGCAGCGCGGCTGGCGCGCCTTCGCGCTCACCGGGCTGGCGCTGGCGGGTGCCATGCTGACCCGCAATCACCTGGTGCTCGCCGGCATCTGGCCCGCGTGCTACCTGATCTATCACCACTGGTCAGCGCGCTGGCGGCGGCTGATCGGCTATGCGCTTGTCGGCGCGCTGCCAATTGTTGTGGGGCTGGCACTTATCGGCGTGTACGATCTGCTGCGCTTCGGCAGTGTGTTTGAAAACGGCATTGCGTACCATCAGATGGATACCGTGTTCGCAAGCGACTACCAGAAGTACGGCGCGTTCAATCTGCATTATTTGCCGACCAACGTGTTTTACCAGTACATCGCCTACCCATTCCCCATCAGCAAGGCCTCATATGAAGGCGGAAGCCTCTTTCTTCTGAGTCCGGTCTTCTTTGCCGTGTTCTGGGGGCTGGCCGCCGGGCGACCGCGCTGGTCAGCATGGGCGCTGTTTGCCACCATCATGGTCGTCAACATTCCGATTCTGTTGCTCATGGGAACCGGATGGTACCAATTTGGGCCGCGCTACACGCTCGACTTCACCGTGCCGCTGCTGCTGCTGACGGCCATGGGCGTGCGCCGCTGGCCGGTGTGGCTGCTGGCGCTGCTGACGCTCATCTCAATGATTTCCTACATTATTGGCACGCTGTACCTCGGCACATCAATCGCGCGCTAAGTGTTCAGCGCAGCGCAACGTCCGGGAGAAAACCCGCACAGGATCAGGCAACACACGCAAAAGGACGGGGCTTTCACCCCGTCCTTTTCGATATGCGCTGCTTCGTTTATCTGTGCAACAAAGCAGTCACCGATCCTAGGAATTGGTGTTCGAATTGGTATTTGAGTTGCTGTTCGAGTTCATGTTCGAGTTCATGTTGCTATTGCTGTTCATGTTCGAGTTCATGTTGCTGTTGCTGTTCGATGTGCTGTTGCTGTTCATGTTCTCGTTCGAGTTCATGTTGCTGTTGCTGTTCATGTTCGAGTTCATGTTCTCGTTCGAGTTGCTATTGCTGTTCATGTTCTCGTTCGAGTTCATGTTGCTATTGCTGTTCATGTTCTCATTCGAGTTCATGTTCTCGTTCGAGTTCGAGTTGCTGTTCATGTTCTCGTTCATGTTTGCATTCATGTTCTCATTGAGATTAGAATTCAGATTCTCGTTGAGATTGGTGTTCAGGTTGCTGTTCAAGTTGCTGTTGTCCCCGGGAGCGCCTGTATTTGGAGTAGCGCCACAGGCGGCGATCGCCGCAATAGCCAACACTGCAACAAAGCCGACCTTGAACTTCCGCATGACCTGATTTAACGTTGATTCCATAGGGTCTCCTCCTTACGTAAGTATACACGTTGTTCGAACCTACACGTTGCGTGCCAAGAGCTCACACAGAATCGCTCTTATTCGCCACAGTGCGAATCGAACGGCCAAAAGTTTTGCACGTTGTATGCCACCAAACTATGCAGCCAGCATCAGCGCAGCACCTATTCTCCCGCGACAGAAAAGACAACAGCATACTGGTCGCGATACACTTCCTTCAAGAGTGGATCGTTCTTTGCCTGCGCAATGAAGTCAGTATGCTGGAGATCCGTGATGACGTACGACGCGCCGAACTGCGAACGGATAATGTTGCCCGGTTTTGCCACCTGCCCGCGCGTGATCTTCACCCACTCGTCGTACAATTCGGGGTTGTAGAGTTGCATGAACGTTGGGTCAAGGCCAGCCGTGTAAATATCTGACGAATTGTAGAAAAAGAGCATGGGGAAATCATCCCAGTCGGTCTGGAAAATCATGCTGCCCGGCTTGGAATGGTCGCGCAGCCAGTGCGAAGCATCGGCGTAAATGCCAACCGGCATGGATTGATCGGCCATGGCCTGACGCGCCTGCGTCACCGTCAGGAAGCCGGGAACCAGCAGCACCACCGCCATGACACCGGGGACGAAGCGCTGCCAGCGGGGCCGCAACTGATCAACCAGTTCTTCAAGCACCGGCGCGATGCTCAACGTGGCAAAAATCAGCGCAAAAGCCGGGAAATATTCGATAAAGCGGCGCGACTTGAACACCATGTAGCCGAAAATGATGCTGAGCATGAACGCCGTAAGCGTTGCGCGGTCCATCCGCCGCTCGCGCCAGCCCAGCGCCAGCGCGCCCAGAATCCACGCCAGCAGCGCCAGACCGGAGTTCTGAATCAGCGTCCACGTGTCGTAGGGATACCACTCATTGCCGACCGGCGTCGTATTCCCGTTGCCGACGCCCAGCTTCGGCAGAAGATGTTCGAAAATAAACGCTAAATCACGCGGAAAATACGGATTGATTAACAGACCGGCGACAATGCCGGCCGCCGGAAAGATCAGCGCGCCCCATGCCCAACGCCGCTCCGTCAGCAGCGTGGCGACGAAATACGCGCCTGCCGCTACCATGAGCAGCGGAAAAGCGTTGTAGAGCCACACATACACGAAGCCGACCGGCAGCAGCAGCCAGTAGCGGCGCTGAAACAGGCAGATCAGGCCAAGTATCAGCACCAGCAGCGAAGGGCTTTGCCCGCGCGTCATGCTCATGCGGAACAAAAACGCCTGCGAGAGCGTGAAGATCGCCAGCGCCCAGAACACCGACCAACGCACCTTTTGCGTACGGAACAGCCACCACAACGACATGACCATGAGCGATGCCATGACCACCGTGGCAATCTTTGCGCCGAAGATCATGCGCGCCTCATCGCCATTGCCGACGAACAACGACAGCCAGACATGGAACAGCATGTGATGGTCGTAAAAGGCCGACGGATTGAGAATCGTCATGGGCAGCCAGATAAAGTTCGGCGCGAGCCCTTGCTGGCGAATGAGCAACGCCATTTTGGTGTGGTAAAAGGCGTCATTGTCTACCAGATTATTGGTGCCAAATTGAATCAGCGCGAATACTGCCGCGCACACCGCGAACAGCCAGACGGCGATCAGCAGCGTCTGCGCCCAGGCGCTCCAACGGGGCCTGACAACCGCCGGAACTTCGGCGCGTGTCTGTGGTGCAACTTCCATAAGGCATCCTGTGATACTGAAAGCGAATACACAAAAATTGGCAGCATTGCGGCCATGGAACGAGAATCTTTCATTGAAACTGCCGATGAGCAGCGTTGCGCAGACGGCACACTGGCACGCCGGAGCGCGCCAGCCCAATCTTTGCAAAGCCGCAAGATATATGCCATTGCCAAAACATTTTGTCAAGCTGCCCGTGGCATTTACACGGCTGCGATCATGCGCATGGCAGCTTTGGCCGAGCAGGCGCGCGATCTGGTATAATTTCCCGCATGCTGAACGAACACCAAACACTGTATGATGTGATCGTGATTGGCGCGGGGCATGCGGGCTGCGAGGCCGCCAATGCCGCCGCGCGCATGGGCTGCCGCACGCTGCTGCTCACGCTCGATCTCGATAAACTGGCGCACATGTCGTGTAATCCGTCGATTGGCGGGCCAGCCAAGGGCCACATCGTGCGCGAGATTGACGCGCTGGGCGGCGTCATGGCGCGCGTGACCGACCAGACGTTTATTCAGATTCGTGTGCTGAACGAGAGCAAGGGGCCGGCGGTGCAGGCGCTGCGCGCGCAGTCCGACAAGCGCCTGTACGCCAAGGTCATGAAGGAAACGCTGGAGACCGTCCCGAATCTGGATTTGAAGCAGGCGATGGTAGAGCGGATCATTCCACCTGACAGAACAGAGAATAAAGAACAAAGAACAAACAGTAAAACGAAGGATTTGTTCTCTTCTCTTGGTTCTTTGTTCTCCGTCGTGACGCATACTGGCCGCGTGTTTCGCGGTCGCACGCTGGTGCTGACCACCGGCACGTTCCTGCGCGGGCGGGCGATCACGGGCGAGGCAATCTGGGGCGCGGGCCGCGCGGGCGAGGCGCCGTCGGTGGCGCTCGGCGAAGACCTGGCGACGCTTGGCTTTCCGCTGGTGCGGCTGAAAACTGGCACGCCGCCGCGCGTTGATGCGCGCTCGATTGATTTTTCACTCAGCGACGTGCAGCATGGCAGCGCTGTGCCGCAGTATTTTGGGTACTATTACGACGAGCAGAACAAAGAACAAAGAACAAAGAACAAGCAGGTGGCGGATCATCGTGTCACCGTGTCATCTTGTCACCCTGTCCCGGTATTCCACGGCCCGCCTTCGCCAGTCTACCCCCATGGCCGGCTGGACGGCTGGCGACCGCAGTTGCCATGTTATCTGGTGCATACGACGCCGGAGTTCCATGAGATTATTCGCGCCAATCTCGACCGCGCGCCGTTGTTCAGCGGCGTGATCGAGGGCGTCGGCCCGCGCTACTGCCCCTCGATTGAGGACAAGGTGGTGCGCTTCGCCGACAAGCCGCGCCACGGCATGTTTCTTGAGCCGGAGGGCTGGACTACCAACGAGGTCTACGTGCAGGGCTGCAATACCTCGCTGCCGGAAGATGTGCAGTGGGCGATGCTGCACACAATTCCGGCGCTGCGCAAGGCCGAGATCATGCGGGTCGGCTACGCGATCGAGTACGACGCGGTGGCGACCGGCGAGATCACCGCCGACATGGCCGCCAAGCGCATGCCGGGCCTGTTTCTGGCCGGGCAGATCAACGGCACAACCGGCTACGAAGAAGCCGCCGCTCAGGGACTGATGGCCGGTATCAACGCCGCCCTCAAGATCAAGAACGAGTCGCTGCTCATTCTCGATCGCAGCCAGGCGTACATCGGCGTCCTCATCGACGATTTGGTGACCAAGGGCGTCGATGAGCCGTATCGCATGTTCACGAGTCGGGCCGAGTATCG
>DASTWM010000133.1:0-18318 GCA_035765855.1 Roseiflexaceae bacterium | reverse complement strand
CGACAGGCCGCCGATATCGGCGCGGTCGCACTGCGCGAAGAACGGCAGCAGCCCGATCGCGGCGTGCTCCATGGCGTGCAAGGCGTCTTGCACGTCGCCGCATGCCTGCTCGACCCGCCGGCAAACATCCTCCGGCACGGTCCACCACACGGCAATCGTGCGGAAGGTTTGCGGTGGCAGCGCCAGGTCATGCTCGCTCAGCACCGCTTCGCTGTAGTGCTCCTTGCGCCGGTAACCAGTGATATAGCGCGTCACCTGCACCACGCCCAGGTGCAGCGTCGCCGGGCCGACCGTGCGCTGCTGCTGCACGCGCTCGATCTCGATGTCGGTTTCCTCGCGCGGTTGGGTATAATAATTGACCTGCGTGCGCCGCGCGTCGGCATGCGTGCGGTTGAGCGTGTTGACCACATACGAGTCGCCCTGGTGCAGGTACACCGCGCCGGGATAGATCTCGAACGGCGCGCGCGAGGCGCTGAGTTGCTCGATCATGCGCCCGCTGTCGGCGTCACGCAGCGCGACCGATGCGCCGTCAGCGGTGCGGATGTTTACGTCTGCCGCTGGGCGGTTAGAGGCCGAGGTGATGCGCCCATCATGCAATTCCAGCATTTCGCCGCGCCGCAACAGCAGGTCGCGCAGCGCGACGAACGTCGGCCCGAACCACGTCTCGTCGGCGTCATGGAGCGGCAGTTCGCCAGCGGCGCACAGCAATTGATCGCGCAGAATGTACGGATTCGACAGCGCCACGCGGGCATGCTCGTGCGGGCGGGTGAAGAACTGTTCAGCATGCCGCATGTAGAACTGGTCGAGCGGATCGTCCTGCGCCACCAGCACGGCCAGACTTTCACCCTGGCTGCGCCCGGCCCGCCCGGCCTGCTGCCATGTGCTGGCGATGCTGCCGGGGAAGCCGCTGATCACCACCGCGTCCACGCCGCCGATGTCCACGCCAAGTTCCAGCGCATTCGTGCTGACCAGCCCCAGAATCTCGCCACTCATGAACGCCTGCTCCAGCCGCCGCCGATCTTCGATTGCGTAGCCTGCGCGGTAGGCGGCCACGCGCTGCGCCAGGTCTATGCGCTCGTTCTCCAGCGCCTCGCGCGTGTAACGCAGCACCAGTTCCGCGCCGCGCCGCGTGCGAGTGAAGCACAGCGTCTTCACGCCGGAGCGCACTAGGTTCGCCAGCACCTGCGCCGCCTCGATATTCGTGCTGCGACGCCGACCACTTTCGTTAGAAGAGGAGATCGGGAGAGGAGGAGAAGAGGAGATTGGAATGCGTTCGTTAATCCAATCCCATTTGCTTGTCTTTTTGTTGTCTCCTTGTCTCCTTGTCTCCTTATCTCCTTGTCTCCTTGTCTCAATCATCGGTGGGTTCCAAAACACGAACTGCCGTTTGCCCTGCGGCGCGCCATCCTCGTTAATCACCGTGACCGGCGCGCCGACCAGCGCCTCCAAATGTTCTTCAGGGTTGGCGCTGGTCGCCGAGCAGCAGATGAACTGCGGCGCGCTGCCGTAATGGGCGCACAGCCGCTGGAGCCGCCGCATGATCAGCGCGACGTGCGTGCCGAACACGCCGCGATACACATGCGCCTCGTCCAGCACGACAAAGCGCAGCCGCGCCAGCCACGACGCCCAGCGACCGTGGTCGGGCAGCACGCTGCGGTGCAGCATGTCGGGATTCGAGAGGATGATCTGCGTGCGGGCGCGCACTGCCGAGCGCTGCGAGCGCGGCGTGTCGCCGTCGAGCGTAGCGGCGGTGATGCTTGCCACAGAGGACACAGAGCGCACAGAGATTTGTTTGCGCATGTGCTTATTCTCGGTGTCCTCTGTGTTCTCTGTGGCTACATGCGTACTATCTAACGCAGCAAGCAGTTCATAGAGTGACCGAAGCTGATCCTGCGCCAACGCCTTGGTTGGGAACAGAAACAGCGCGCGGTTCGCCGGATCTTCGAGCAGCGTCTCCAGCACCGCCAGTTGATAGCACAACGTCTTGCCGCTGGCCGTGGCGGTGACAATGCCGCAGTGCGCGCCGGAGCGGGCCACGTCGAGCGCGGCGGCCTGGTGGGCGTACAATTGCGTGATGCCGCGCGCCTGGAGCGCCGCCGCAAGCATGGGCGGCAGTGGCTCGGCTGGATCGGCGTACTGCGCCGGACGAGGCGCAATCGGCTCGCTGTGCGTCAGCCGCTCCCGGAAGCCGGGAATCGAGTACAATAAGCTGCCGAGCGATGTTGTAGTTTCCTGGTCGATGTGAAGCATGAGAGCTGTATTGTAGCACATGCATGCGCAGAACAAAGGACAAAGAGCAAAATGTACAGCGTGTCAGACTTTTTCTGCCAATCAGGTTGCGGGCGCTAAACCGGATAGGAAGCGCATGGGAATGCATGGGCTGCTTCAGGTTGACACCTGATGTAAGCGCCCGTATGCTGAGTGGCGTCCATTCCCGACGAGATTGCGAAAGGATATTCCCATGACCGATATGCACTCACGTGCCAGCACGCGCAACTCGAAATTTATCAAGGCTCCGCCTGAAGCGCTCTATCGCGCCTGTACTGATCCCGTAGCTTTGGCGGTGTGGCGTACACCTGGGGACATGACCGGCGAAGTCCATCGTTTCGACTATCGCGTGGGTGGTGGGTATCAGATGTCGCTGTACTATCCTGCATCCGACGAAACTGTGCGCGGCAAGACCTCAGCAAGGGAAGATCGCTATACGGCACGGTTTGTGGAACTGACGCCACCAGGCAGAATCGTTGAAGCAATAACGTTTGATACACGCGATCCGGCCTTCTTCGGAGAGATGCTCATGGAGGTCACATTGGAGGCTGAAGCGGGTGGAACAACCGTATCTATCGCTTTCAAGAACCTGCCGTCGGGGATTCGACCCGAGGACAATGAAGCTGGCACGCGGTCGGCTCTCGATAAACTGGCTCGCTATGTCGAGCAGGCTCCTTTCTGCTAATCCAGTTCATGAAGCGAAACGGGCGACGGGACGGCTTAGCAAGCGGAGCTAGCGCTCAAGAAAGTATGTTCTTCGCTCCTTTGTTCTTTGTTTTTGGAGATAATCATGCAACCTGACCCGCGCCCCATTCTTTCTATCGGCGATCTTGTGTGGGACGTGCTTTCCAGGCCCGATCATGAACTGCTGGCGGGCGGCGACACGCTCGGACGCATCACGCTCGCGCCGGGCGGCTCGGCGGCTAACACCGCCGTATGGATCGCGCGGGCTGGCATGCCCTCGTCGTTTGTCGGCAAGGTTGGGGAAGATGTCATGGGCAACCTGCTGGTGGCCGACATGCAGCGCGAGGGCGTGCAGGCCTATGCGCCGCGCGGCACGCAGGACACCGGCGTGATTCTGGTGCTGATCGACCCGCTGACCGGCCAGCGCAGCACGGTGATCAATCAGGGCGCGGACTACCACCTGCTGCCGGACGAACTGCCGGTACAGGCGCTCCAAACATGCCGCCATTTGCACGTCACGGCATGGTCGCTGTTCACCGACCCGCCGCGCATGGCGGTGATTCGCGCCGCGCAGATTGCCAAAGCCGCTGGCGCAACGGTGTCACTCGATCCGGCCTCACACCAGGTCATCCATGAGATGGGCGTGGAGCAGTTCGCGCGCCTCACCGCTGATCTGCCAGTTGATATGCTGTTTCCCAACCGCGACGAGGGCGCGGCGCTGAGCGGCGAACATGAGCCTGCCCGTATCGCCCATGCGCTGCGCCGCCGTTATCCTGGCGCGACCATCGTGTTGAAGCTCGACCGCGACGGCTGCTACGTGCTGGCCGACAACCACGAGGCGCACTATCCGACGACCGAGGTGGAGGTGCTGGACACCACCGGCGCGGGCGACTCGTTCGACGCGGCCTTCCTCGCCCGCTACATGCGCGACGGCGATCTCGCGTCGGCGGCGCGCTTTGCCAACCGGGTGGCGCGCTGGGTGGTTGCCCGCTTCGGCGCGCGCCCGACAGTGGATGAGGCGTTTACAAAAATCTTACTACAGACTTCCATGACGAATGACGAATGACAAACGGGTGTGTGCGCTACCTTCCGTCCTTCGTCGTTGGTCCTTCGTCGAACGGATGGAGCTTTTCAGACAAACTTTAAGCATACTCCGAATTCGCAAATCGAAAATACGCTAGAAGGCATCGCTCATTTGCAAGCCTTGTGCGGCGAGTAACGAGTTCAGTTTGTGTAATCCGAGCCGCACGCGCGTCTTCACCGTGCCGAGCGGGCGATCGAGCTTTGTGGCAATCTCCTGATGTGACAATCCGCCGAAATACGCCAGTTCGATTGCCTGGCGCTGCGCCTCGGGAAGTTGCCCAAGCGCGTCAACGAGCGCGCGGCGCTGCTCAGCGTTCCATGCCGCGCCTGCTACATCGGCATGCTCATCAGGAATTTGCTGAAGGAAAGGGCGATCAACATCCTCATACACCGGCACTGGCCGGGAGCGCATGCGCCGAATCTCGTCGATGCACAGGTGGTGCGCAATGCCGAACAACCACTGCGCGACCCGCCCGCGCTCGCTGGTGAAGCTGCCGCTGCGCCGCCAGACGCGCCAGAATACCTCTTGCACAACCTCTTCGGCCAGTTCCGGGCTTTTCACGACCCGCACGGCCAGGCGGTACACAGTGGCAGCATACCGATCGTACAGCAGTTCGAGCGCTTGCGCGTCACCGGCTGAGATTCGGCTGAGCAAAGCCTGATCTTCACTATTCTCGTCGCGCATGGCTCGCGCCTGGTCATTGTAAACCGTCGCAGCTGAAGCGTCCCCGCAGTGTGTGCCTGTCATCGATCACCATTCCTTGTTGTAAACCCTACATGGAGCCCATAGCGCCATCTATGATGGACGGCAAGGGCATGTTTTGTGATATACATTGCACAGATATTGCAAATACCTTGCCAACATTATAGCATGGAAAAGCAATATCGCAAGACTATTTAAGGATACAGCAAAGACCAAGAATTCCTGATTGTAGAAGGGAATATGTGTGAAACTTAACTTCCGATGGTTTGAAAACCAGTTTTTTGCGTGCGCTGTCGAGGAAGGTGCAAGCACAACAAGAGGCGCTTTTCACCAGATTTTGCACAGGTATTGCACAACAAAAAGCCGGCGGCACAAATGCCGCCGGCTGTAACACGCATGTTGAAAAAGTGAACTAATTTGTACTGATCAAATCTGAGTCGTACAAATCCGAGTCGAGGTCGCTGTCCCACCCATCGTCCTCGTTGTCATGTTCGATCATGACCGAGCCACGCTCGCGGCTCCACGCAATCAAATCATCGACGGAAAACCAGCCGGTGTGATACAGATCCTGCTCCCTGGGGTTGAGCCAGAACCGGATTTCGCCATCCATCCATTGCCAGCGCTCAAGCGAATACCACTCTTTGCCCTGATCGCGCAGCACCGTTTTGACTTCCTCAAGCAAACGCAGGAGATCAGGAAGCGCCAACCCGTCAGTGCGGCGCATTTCGAGAATGCGCTGATTGCAGGCGTCGCGCAAATCTTCCAACTCGTCAATGCTCAGTTCATGAATATCTATTGCGATCACAGTTCATGCTCCTGTGCATTCCTCCAGTTGAGCGCGGTACGTAATGGATGGAAGCTTGCAAGCGACCGTGTGGAAGAATACGTTAAAAGAGATTTACACGCAGAACATCGAGTCTTGTCTATTCCCTTTCTTACAGTATACTCGCGAATGGATCAGCCTCAATGTAAAATTCGTAAGAAAACCATAACAAAACAGTAATAAAGAAGAACCAGGCTCTTCATGTCCTGCTATATCATGATACGATCATGAACGTCTTATGGTTTTGTTTTTATACAAAAGCACGCTGTGATACCACAGCGTGCTTCATTGGGAATATGGAGGCGACGACCGGATTCGAACCGGTGAATGGAGGTTTTGCAGACCTCTGCCTTACCACTTGGCTACGTCGCCTTAAAGCGAATTCTAGCATACTCATGAAGCGCTGTCAAAAGGCGTATAATCGATTGTACCGCCGCATCTTGCTTACGTGCATATTTCGTGCTAGCATAAGGTATACCAGCTACGCGGAGCTTTGCACAAGCCCCACATCACCGATGATGTGGGGCTTTCAGTCCCTTGGATAGTCTTGAGCATGGGAGGGCAAACATGATCGCGTTTGTCTTAAGTGGAGGCGGCAACCGTGGCGCGACGCAGATCGGCGCGCTCGCGGCGCTGATGGAGCATGGCATTGTTCCCGATCTGATTGTCGGCACGTCGGCAGGCGCGCTAAACGGCGTGTCGCTGGCGGTTGAGCCGACGCGCGAACACGCGCAGCGGTTGTGCGCCATCTGGCGGCGCATCCAGCGCGACAACATTTTTCCTGGCAACCCGCTCACGGCCAGCTGGCGGATTTTGACCAGCCAGGGCAGCCTGCATGATCGGCGTAATTTTCGCCGCTTCGTGCAATCGCTGATGCCGAGCCCGGATATTACGTTTCGCGATCTCAAAGTGCCGAGCGTTGTCACGGCAACGGTGCTGAGTTCTGGCCGGGTGCGCCTGTTTGGCCCGCGCTCCGATGAGTTAATCATGGACGCGCTGATGGCGAGTACCGCGATTCCGCCGTTCTTCGCGCCGTACAAATATCAGGACGAATGGCTGGTCGACGGCGCGGTGGTCACGAACCTGCCGCTCCACATCGCGGTGGCGAACGGCGCGCGCACCATCTATGCGCTGGAGATTGTCGATGATACGCTGCCGGTCAGCGGCAGGAGCGTAAGCCAGACCATGGCCTACGCCGTGCGGGCCATGATTTCGCAGCAGCATGAATCCGAACGGCGGATCGTGCAGCTTGAGCGGCGCGGCATCACCGTGCATCCGATCCGGCTGGCGATGGGGCAGGATTTGGCCTATAACGACTTTCGCAGCAGCGGCAAACTCCTCGACGAGGGCTACCGCGTCACAAATGACTATCTCAAAAATCTGCCTGAGGCGCGCTTTGCGGCGTACCAGCGCATGGCAGAGAGCGTGCGGACGATGTTCCGGCGGATGCGCCTGCGCCACACGCCGTCAGAAGTGTCGCATATTTGATGGGCGCATGCTGCGCAGCAATGGTCTGATCTGTGGTAGGATCGGTGGGTGTTCGCCAATCCACAAAGGAGACATCCATGCGGTTAGTAACCTACAAGGACGAAGGCGGCGTCCATCTCGGCGCCTTGCGCGATGATAGCGTCGTGTCGCTCGATCATGTTGCGCCGGACATGCTGACGTTGATTGACGGCGGCGACGCGGCGCTGAAGCAGGCCCGCGCTGCGGTGGAGCGCGCCGAATCCACCAGGCCGCTGAGCGAGGTGCAATTGCTCGCGCCGATTCCACGCCCGCGCCAGAACATTGTCTGCCTGGGCATGAATTACGCCGAGCATGCCCGCGAGTCGATGCGCGCCAAGGGCCTGCCGGAGACACTGCCGCCACATCCTGTATTTTTCACCAAAGCCGTCACCACCGTTTGCGGGCCAGATGACGACATTCCACTCGACCCAAAGGTGACATCGCAGCTCGATTACGAGGTTGAGCTGGCCTACATCATCGGACGCAGCGGCAAGAACATCGCGCGCGACGACGCCATGAATTACGTGTTCGGCTACACCATCGTCAACGATGTGTCGGCGCGCGACCTGCAAAATCAGCACCAGCAGTTCTTCAAAGGTAAGAGCCTCGACCGAAGCTGCCCGCTGGGGCCATGCATTGTCACCGCCGACGAGATTCCCGACCCGGGCAAACTCGGCCTGCGCCTGCGGCTGAACGGCGAGACGCGGCAGGATTCAAGCGTTGGCGACCTTATTTTCGACATCCCGACCACGATCGAGGTGCTTTCGCTCGGCGCGACAATCGAGCCGGGCACGATTGTGTCAACCGGCACGCCCAGCGGCGTCGGCATGGGCCTGACACCGCCGACGTACATGAAGCCCGGCGATGTCATGGAGGCCGAGATCGACCAGATCGGCGTGCTGCGGAATAAAGTGGTCGAGGCGTAGTTTTTGAGGGACGATGGACGACAGACGACAGACGATTGATGATCGAAGCGTGGTTCGTAGTGGTCCATCGTCCATCGTCCATCGTCTATCGTCAGGCGCGTGGCCCTGGCTGCTTGCCGGCGTCATCGCGCTGCTGGCGCTGGCGCTGCGGCTGTGGACCATTCGCCAGAGCCTGCCATACGTCAACCACCCCGACGAGCCGAATCCCGTCAATTATGTCGTGCAGATGCTGCGCACTGGCGACCTGAACCCGCACGCCTTCCAGAAGCCCTCGCTGTACGTCTACCTTTTGCTGGCCGTTGTCGCCGTGGATTATCGCTGGGGGCTTGCCACCGGCCTGTACGCGCCGCTCGACCAGATGACGGTCACGACATACCTGTATACGACCGTGCCGGGCTTTTTCATGGCCGGGCGCGCGCTCACGGCGGTGATCGGCAGTCTCAGCGTGCTGGCCGTGTTTGCGCTTGGCAAGCGATTGTGGAGCGTCGGTGCGGGGCTTGTGGCGGCGCTGGTGCTTGCCACGCTGCCGTTCCATATCTCCCACTCGCAATACGTCACAACCGATGTCACCAGCGCCTTTCTGGTGCTGCTGGCCTTTGGCGCGGCTGTATGGGTCGCGCAGACCGGGCGCTGGCGGGCGTACCTGCTGGCCGGATTGCTGGCCGGGCTGGCCGCCTCCACCAAGTACAACGCTGGTGTCGCCGCGCTCATGGTTGTCGCCGCGCATGGCCTGCATTGGCGCGGTCAGGCGCTGCGCCAACTGCCACGGCTGGTCGGCGCGGGCGCGGCGGCGGTCGGCGGGTTTGTGCTCGGCACGCCCTTCGCGCTGCTCAGTTGGCCGGAGTTCTGGCGCGGCCTGACCGGACAAATAGGCGATTACAGCGCCGGGCAGCACGGCGATTTCACCGGCGCGTGGAACTGGCGCGGTTATTTCAACTTCTTCTGGCACGAGGGCTTGCAACCTTCTGGCATGATCACGATGCTGGTTGGCGTCGCCGTGCTGCTGCGCCGCCGCGCGCGTGTTGGCGTCGTGTGGCTGAGCTTTATCGTGCCGTACATGCTGCTGCACATGGCGCAGAGCAGCCATTTCATTCGCAACATGGTTCCGGTGGGCGTGCTGGCGGCGCTGCCAATTGGCGTTGCGGTGGCGGCGGTTGGCGCATGGACGGCGCAACGCGCGCCGCGCCTTCGCGCGGTTGTCGTGGTAATAATGCTCGCGGCACTGCTGGTTCCTGCCGCCGTTGACACCATGCGCGCGCAGGCGCGGCAGGCGCGTGGCGACACGCGCGTGCAGATGACCAGTTGGATCGACGCGCATGTGCCGCCCGGCGCGCAGATCGCCGCCGAGTTGATGCCGCTGCCCGGTCCGCTCGAAAGCCGCTGGACGACGGTTGAGGCGCTGCCTGATCACCCGTTCGCATGGTACCGGCAGCAGGGCTATGCCTTTGTCATCGCCTCGTCAGACGCCTGGCATCAATGGGACATGCCCGATCGCTACCGCGCATGGGCTACCACGGAGCCAGTCGCGGAGTTCGGCGGCGCTACTGCACAGCACATGCTCGGCCCGCATCTTGCCGTGTTCCAGACCGGCCTTTCGCCCGCCGATGTGCCGGAGCCGCTCGCTGATGATGTGGAGTTTGGCGGCACGCGCCTGCTTGGTTTCGCTATCGGGCAGCCGCTGCCGGACGCGCCACGCATTGGATTGAAGCCTGCCCACACTTTCAAGCCCGGTGACGTGCTTGGCCTGCGGACATTCTGGCAGGTGCAGCAGCCGTTCAGCGAAGATTATTTTATTTATGTTCACCTGCTGAATGCACAGGGCGATACTGTGGCCCAGCGCGATGCGCCGCCATGGCAGGGCCGCTTTCCGACCAGCACATGGCAGCCGGGCAGCATGGTGGTGGATGTAAACGATGTGCCACTGCCCGGCAATTTGCCGCCGGGCGACTACACGCTTGAGATCGGCATGTTCAACCCTTTAACCAACGCTCGCCCGCCGCTCACCGTCAACGGCCAGGCACCTGAGGGCGCGCTGCACGCCGGAACGATTCATGTGAAATAGTAGGGGCAATTGGTTAGTGGCTGTGTCTGAACTGATACTGGTGGCGCGGGTTGCCAACCCGCGCTACGGCGAGCATCGATACATCAGTCAAAAGACTACTACCGACAATTGCCAGTGGCAGTTAGCCGGCATCCGTTTACATTTTACGCTTTACACTCTGCGCTCTCTGCGTTCTCCTACCGTTGGCTTGCGTATGCTATACTGTCTCGTGTAGATAAAGCATAGCGAAAGCTCTTGCATGGAACGCGACGATACAACTTCCAGCCGCAAGCTCGACCATGTGCGCATTGTGCTCGACGAGGACGTGGCCGCCAAGGGCGTGTACACCGGCTTTGCGTCGTACCGCTTGCCGCATGAGGCGCTGCCAGAGCTTGACCTTGACGAGATTGATCTGGCGACAACCTTTCTCGACAAGCCGCTGCGCGCGCCGCTGCTGATCAGTTCCATGACCGGCGGCGCGGACGATGTGACGCCGATCAACATGGCGCTGGCTGAAGCCGCCGAAACGCTCGGTATCGCCATGGGCGTCGGCTCGCAGCGGGCCGCCATCCGCGATAGCTCGTTAGCGCGTTCGTACCAGGTGCGGCGGGTTGCGCCACACATTCCGCTGCTGGCGAACCTCGGCGCGGTGCAGTTGAACTATGGCTACGGCGTGGACGAATGCCGCCGGGCGGTGGACATGATCGAGGCCGACGCGCTGATCTTGCACCTGAATGCGCTCCAGGAAGCGGTGCAGCCCGAGGGCAACACGAATTTCAAAGGACTGCTCACGAAAATCGAACATGTCTGCACAACAATCGGCGTGCCGGTGATCGTGAAGGAAGTTGGCAACGGCATCAGCGCCCGCACAGCGGCGCGGCTGGTCGATGCAGGCGTGTGGGGCATTGACGTAGCGGGCGCGGGCGGCACAAGCTGGAGCGAGGTCGAGCGCTTCCGCCATGCTACAGATTCTGGAACGCGCGTCGCTGGCGCGTTCGCCGGTTGGGGCATTCCGACGACCGAGGCTATTCAGTCGATTCGGGCTGCCTTGCCACATGTGCCGCTGATCGGCAGCGGCGGCATCCGCACTGGCGTGGACATGGCGAAGGCGATTGCGCTCGGCGCGGACCTTGCGGGTACTGCCAAACCTGCGTTGGTAAGCGCAGTGCAGGAGCGCGGCACCGACGCAGTTATCGAAGGATTGCAGTGCTTCATTGATGAGTTGCGCATCGCCATGTTTTGCAGCGGCTGCGGCGACTTGCAGGCATTGCGGCAGTTAGAGCTTGAGCGGATTGGATAGCATACTGGTAGCTGTTTGCGCCATCTGTACACACATGGCATACTTCATGATATAGGGTTCAGGAGGCAGCTATGTCACAAATCAGTACTGTCGATACGCAAGGCCGCGTGCTTTTGCCCAAGCCAATGCTTGAGGCGTTAGGAATCGCTTCCGAAAGTGAAGTAGTTGTTGAACTATCTGACGGTAGTATCGTTATTAAATCAAAAGATTACGTGCCAGCAATCACGCAGCGTATTGCAAACATGAAGTTGCCGGTCTCGGACTGGGAACACATGGAACAAGAGATTGATGCTGGACGGTTATCCTAAAACGGCCAATGTTTTTTCTTGATACGAATATCTTTATGTATGCTGCTGGCGCAGAACACCCGTACAAAGCGCCCTGCATTCGGATTCTTTCAGATATAGAAAATGGAATAGTAGAAGCAGCCGTAAACACAGAAGTCCTGCAAGAACTCCTTTACAGGTATACTCATATTCGGTTGGCAGATAAAGGCATTCAGCTTTGTCGGCAAGTACTGCTCTTGACGTTGGCCATTTTTTCTGTGACAGAAAGTGATCTGCGCTTGGCGATTGATCTGTTTGAGGCTCACCGCACAGCAGGGTTTAAGCCACGCGACGCTATTCATGCGGCAACTATGCAAAATCATGGCATTGTTCACATCATCAGCGCAGACGCTGATTTTGATCGGCTGGGCGCGCTTGTTCGCATCGATCCGTTAACCTACACGTGACGCTATGCATGTCACCAGCCTGAGCCTGCGCGATTTTCGTAACTACGAACGGCTCGACCTCAAGCTTGAGCCGGGCATTACGCTGTTCTACGGCCCGAATGCAGCTGGGAAAACAACTATTCTGGAAGCCCTGTTCTACCTTGCGACGACGCGCTCGCCACGCGCTGGCACAGCGCGCGAGCTGGTGCGCTGGGAGGCGCAGGGCGATATTGGCGTGCCGCCGTTCGCGCGGCTGGTGTGCGAGGTCAGGCGCAATGACGGCCCGGTGCGGCTGGAGGTGATCGTGCAGCGCCGCACCGATGACGATGGACAGCTAGTTGGCGCATCCACCACGACAGTGCGCGTGGATCGCAAGGCCGTGCGGGCGCTCGATCTGGTCGGCAACCTGCGGGTGGTGCTGTTCACGCCCGCCGACCTGACGCTCGTGACCGGCGCGCCGTCCGAGCGCCGACGCTACCTGGATGTCACGCTGTCGCAGCTTGATGGCCGCTACGTGCGCACGCTGTCGCACTACAACAAGGTTGTGCAGCAGCGCAACAGCCTGCTGCGCTCATGGCGCGAGGGCCGCCGCCCGCTGCGGGCCGTCAACGATGAACTTGGCTTCTGGAACCGCGAGCTGGCGCTGTCGGGGTCGTATGTGCTGCGCGAACGGCTGCGCGCCGTCGCGGACCTGAATGTGCTGATCGCGCAGATTTTCCGCGAGATCACCTCAGGCGATCACCCGCTCGTCGCCACCTATCAGAGCACCATCCCAAATATCACCGCCGACATGAGTGATCGATTGATTGGCGAGGCATTTGAGGCGCACCTGGAACGCATGCGCGATGACGAGATCGGGCGCGGGCAAACGTTGGTTGGCCCGCATCGCGACGATCTGCTGCTGACCGTTAACACGATCAGCATCGGCACGTTTGGCTCGCGCGGGCAGCAGCGCGCCGTCACGCTGGCGCTGAAGCTTGGCGAGGCCGAACTCATGCGCCAGCGCACCGGCGATGCGCCGGTACTGCTGCTCGACGATCTGCTGTCCGAGCTTGACGCCGAGCGTCGGTTGCACCTGCTGCAAGTCATCCTGCGCCCTGATCAGCAGACGCTGCTCACCGCCACCGGCCTGGGCGAATTCGACGCGGCCTTTCTGGAACGCGCCCGCACCATTCGCGTGGAGTCCGCGCAACTGTATCCATCCTGAAGAAACCACACAGTAACTCTTGAATGATGAGTTATGAGCTTTGAATTGTCCCATGGTAAACTCATAACTCATCATTCATAACTCAAATATTATTATTTCCCCGCCATTGGCAAATACGTCTTCATGACCGGCAGCCCCGCTAACTCCCGATAAACGAGATAGCTCGCGCGCACGTAGCTTGGCTCGCCGGTCGGCTCATAGCATGCGCCGCCAGCGCACGGAACGCCGTCAACCTTGCCGCCTTCCGTGAAGGGGATGTGGACCACGCCCCAGCGCTGCGGGTCGGCAATTGCCTGTCCTTTCGAATTGTACACAATATTGGCGGGCGGAAAATCCTCGTATTTAAACCAGAAAACATTCGCCACATCGCCGCGCGCCGCAAGCTGCGTATACAGTTGCCGCATGAACTCGGCCTGGTTGGCCTCGGCTGCCGGGCCGCGCAGCAGGTAGGAGCCAACATTGTAGCCGACCTCGGTGATCCAGAATGGTTGTGCGGGATCCTGTAGCCCGATTAACATGACGCGCATCTGATTCAGTCGTGGCATGATCTTGACATACATATCATCGCTCACCGACCTGGTGACAGGACGCGGCGTAATCTCTTCCGGGTACGGATGAAAGCCGATGCCGTCCACCGGCCAGCGCCCCTGCCACACCGGCAGGTTGCCAGCGTAGTTCTTGAAATCGCTAAACGCCGTCTGGTACATGCGCTGGAGATATTCCTCGTCGGTGAAGACAAATGTTTCTTTGTCAGTCGCCTTCCGCTTGGCGCTGGTGCCTTTCGGGTGCAGCCCGCCGACAATAATTGCCGTATCGGCCGGGCAGCGCGCAGCAGGCTGGCTGTTGTCGGTGTTCTTGCAGATGCGGTAAAATTTGGCATGCAGCCGCGCGATGTAGTCTGGATTCAGTCCGGCGTACTGCAAACCAGCCGGCAGATTTGTGCCGTCGCCGAAAAAGCGATTGGCCTCGTTGAAAATCTCAAACGCATGGATGCGCCCGTTCGCGCCGCCGTTGTAGCGCGCCGCGATCTGAAGCGCCGCGTCGAGCCAGTGGCGCATGTACGGATTGATGCCGCCGCCGTACACCGGATCGTCGCCCGTGGTGCCGGTGTTGAGCGACACGGGATTATCTGGCACAATCTGCGTCGCAAGCACCGCCAGCACCTTCAGGTTATAGCGCGGCGCGACCTGCGAAATAAAATAATCGTACTTGTCGAAGTGAATGCCGTCAACGTCGGCGATGAACTCCAGCCGCACCCACCGCACGCCGATATGCTCAAGCTGCGCGCCCATGGCATCCTGGGCATACACATTCGGGCCGGGCATGCCAGGAAACGAATTGTACTCGTAATACGGATCGCGGATCACCATGCCCATGAACTCTGGGTTCAGCGCGGCAGCCTGCGCTGGCGTGGCAGCCTGGGGCGCGGCAGTGGCGCGCGGGCCGGGCAGCAGAAGTCCGGCAGCAATCGCGGCAACAACAAGCAGAAGCAGCGCGCTGGCTGCTGTCTGTGATGACATTCCAATCTCCTCCGGGTTGTGCAAAAGATGACCTCGCGCACCGAACACGCGCGGCGCGGCTGCGCGTCACTGCTCATGAACGAGTGGAAGAAGCCTTTTTCGAGGAATCAGGAATGGAACTGGTCATGCGGCTGCGCGGCAGGCTCATCACTGCTGGCGTCTGCCTTGCCGCGCTTCCTGCGCGAGGGCGGGCGGGTGGCCTCGATGTCGTTCAGCCGCCGCCGCAAAAACATCGCCACGACAATCAGCGCCACGTTGCCGACAACAAGCAGAATTAACAAGCAGAGCGCGGGTTGCAGCTGGTCCCAGTGTTCGATTGGAGGCTGGGCAAACTGATACATACCAAAATGCAGATTGGAGATCGAAAACTGATTCATGGTTTCATCTTACGCGCCATACAGCCGAACGTTGGTAGCGCGGATTGCCAACCCCGCGCCACAGACGGCGGGGATGCAGATGACGCTGTGACTGCGCAAGGTACGTCATGATGCGCTGCGCAATCTCCAATCTGCACTGATTATACTTCCAGCACAATCTTGCCAAACTGCTCACCTTCTTCAAGGATGCGCTGCGCCTCGCGGCCCTCGCTGAGCGGCAGCACGCGGTCAATCACCGGCTTGAGGCGGCCCGTAAAGACCTGCTTCATGGCGTCATCAAACTCGGCGAAGTTCGCCATGGTTGAGCCAATCAAGTGAAACTGGTTCCAGAACAGCAGATTCAAATCCGTTTCGCCCACGCGGCCAGTGGTCGCGCCGAACGTCACCAGACGGCCACCCTTCGCCAGCGACCGCACGCTGTTTTTCCACGTCGCCGGGCCGACATTTTCAAGCACCACATCCACGCCGCGCTTGTTGGTGCGCTGCCGTATCTCTCTGCTGAAGTCCAGTTCTTTGTAGTTAATTGTTTCATCGGCACCCAATTCGCGGGCGCGCTGCTCCTTTTCAGGCGTGCTCGTCACCGCGTAGACATACGCGCCGGCCAGTTTCGCGATCTGGATCGCCGCAGTCGCCACGCCGCCGCCCGCGCCAATAATGAGCACGGTTTCGCCCGCGCGCAGACGCGCCTGGCCGATCAGCGCCCGCCATGCTGTCTGGAAGCCCAGCGGCACCGCCGCCGCTTCGATAAATGAGAAATCGTCGGGGATGGCGTACAAATTAGCGGCTGGCGCGACCGCATACTCGGCCATGCCGCCCGGCGTATGCTCGCCCTTGATTTTGAAAACCACGCACAGGCTTTGTTCACCGGCGCGGCAAAACTCACACTGGCCGCATGCCAGCGCCGGATTCACCACCACATGCCGCCCGATCCAGGCCTTGTCCACCTCGTCGCCCACGGCTTTGACAATGCCGGCCATGTCCGACCCGCCGATGTGCGGCATCTGGAGGTTGAGCCCCGGCAGACCTTTGCGCGTCCACAGATCAAGGTGGTTCAAGGCCGCCGCTTTGACTTCCACCAGCGCATCGTGCGGCCCGACGCTCGGCTCCGACACGTCGGTGTACTGAAGCGTATCGAGATCGCCATGCTCATAAAAAACGAGTGCTTTCATGATCTCTCCAACTAGAAACGCTGCCGTTTGACGCGCTGCTCACGAGTGTGCTGCCTGCGAAACAGGCGCGCCACGCCCCGGCAGAGCGCGCGGCCCATCCGTAAGAAATACGTCGGTCCAGAAATAATAATCAAACATGCCAAAACAATCAAGAAAATAGCAATCAGTGTTTCCACAGCACCCTCGCTTCCGAGTCATCGCACAAGAATGGTAGCATACCAGCTTATGCTGAGACGCGGATGAGCACGCCGTGAGAGGCAGATCAGTAGTTGTCGGAGAGCGACAGCACTTTCACAAAGTTCGTCGCGCCGCGCGCCGACATGGGATGCCCGCCCGTGATCACCACCATGTCGTCTGGATCGGCCAGGCCGTACGCAAGCAGATCATGTTGAACCTGATCGGTCAGATTTTCAAGCCGGTCCTTGTATTCGCACATCATGGGCCGCACGCCCCACACCAGCGCGAGCTGCCGGTACACTGCCTCGGACGGCGTGAAGGCGAAAATCGGCACCTTGGGCCGCGTGCGAGCCATCAGCCGCGCGGTGTTGCCGCTCATGGTAAATGCCACAATTGCCTTGACCGACAGCGCCTCCACGATCGCGCGGGCCGCCGCGCTGATCGCGTTTGCAACGTCACGCTGGTGCTCGATCAGCCATTCGTCGCTGCCGCCATTGTGCATGATGTAGCGCTCGCTGGTTTCCACCGCCATGGCGATGTCCGCCATGGTCCGTACCGACTCGACTGGAAATTCGCCCGCTGCCGTTTCGCCGCTCAGCATGACGGCGTCGGTGCCATCCAGAATAGCGTTGGCGACATCGCTGGCTTCGGCGCGCGTCGGGCGCGGGTTGTGTATCATCGATTCAAGCATCTGGGTTGCGGTGATGACCGGCACGCCGGCGTTATTTGCCGCCTCAATCAACTGCTTCTGCACCAGCGGCACGCGCTCGGCGGGCATTTCTACGCCAAGATCGCCGCGCGCCACCATGATCGCGTCGGTTGCGTCCAGAATATCGGCCAACTCGTTGAGCGCCTCGGGCTTCTCGATTTTCGCAACCACCGGAAGCGATTTGCCCGCCGCCGCAATCCGATCTTTGATGTGGTAAATGTCGTCGGCGCGGCGCACAAACGACAGCGCCACATAGTCGATATCCTGCGCCAGCCCGAACTCAAGATCTTCGACATCTTTTTCGGTCATGGATGGCGCGCTGACCCGCACGCCCGGCAGGTTAATGCCCTGATGTTCGCGCAGCGCGCCGCCAAACACCACTTCGGTGCGTACTTCGTCCGCGGTCGTATCAATCACGCGCAGTTCGATCAACCCATCGGAGAGCAGAATACGGTCGCCAGGCTGCACGTCATGGGGAAGCTCGGTGTAGGTGGTGCTGACGCGCAGCGGGGTGCCGATAGTTTCATGCGTTGTGATGTCGAAGCGCTGCCCGGGAATCAGATGCACCGGGCCACCGTTTTCGAGGTTGCCGGTGCGAATCTTGGGGCCTTGCAAATCGAGCAGAATTGCCAGCGGCTTGCCGACCTGCTGCGCGGCCTGGCGCAACATGGAGATGCGTTTGGCATGCTCTTCGTGCGTGCCATGAGAAAAATTCAGGCGCGCAACATCCATGCCGGCCTGAAGCAATTGGATAATGATTTCAGGCGTATTGCTGGCGGGGCCAAGGGTGGCAACAATTTTCGTCTTTCGCATACACGCGCTCCCATCACGGCGATTCGGCAGAAATCTTTGGCGTCAGTTCTTTGAGCAGTGTTGGCCCAATGCCCTTTACATTTGAGAGATCGTCGATCGACGCAAACGGTCCGTTGGTCGTGCGGTAGTCAACGATGCGCTGCGCGAGCGCCGGGCCAATTCCTGGCAATGTATCGAGCTCGGCAACGCTGGCGGTGTTGATGTTTACTCGTTGATCCCCTTCGGTCGCAACATTCGTGCCGTGCGGCGCATCCGCTGAAGGAGGGTTGGTCGCTTCGCCCTGGCGCGGCACCTGAATAT
>DASTWM010000132.1:0-10721 GCA_035765855.1 Roseiflexaceae bacterium | reverse complement strand
CTTGCACACCCACTTCCACAACAACGTTTCGTATGCATGCTGCTGCTCGTGCATTATGAATAAGGTAAATCGCACAACAGAGTGAACATGTATGATACAGGTATTGGTTTGTTTTCATGCGGAACTCAACGATTTCCTGCCGCGCGCTAAACGAAACGCAGCGATTTCGCACACTGTCGCCGAACGCACCTCGGCTAAAGACGTGATTGAGTCGCTCGGCGTGCCGCACACAGAAGTAGCCTTTCTATTCGCAAATGGACAAGCAATCGATTTCAGATATTTGATACACGATAGTGATAGTATCGATGTGTTTTCAGAAACGCAGCGCCATGCCTTGCCGTTCAGCACCTGCATGGAATTACGCACGCCGCCGTCACGACGTTTTGTGCTTGACACGCATCTTGGTCGTTTAGCGGGCTACCTGCGCATGCTGGGATTTAATACGCTCTACTCAAATATATATCAGGATGATGAACTCGCAACTATTTCATCTACTGAGAATCGTATTCTGTTGACGCGCGACATAGGTTTATTGAAACGATCTATCGTCATTCATGGTTATTTTGTTCGCTCCGTGCATCCTCAAGAACAAGTTACCGAAGTATTGCAACGTTTCTCCTTCTTTGAGTGTATTGATTTATTTAGCCGCTGTATGAAATGCAATGGCATATTGTATAGCGTTTCAAAGGAAGAAGTATTCCACCAGATAGAGCCGCTTACGCGCTCGTTTTATGAGGAATTCAGGCAATGCCAGCAGTGCGGAAAAATATACTGGCAAGGCTCGCATTATGAAAATATGCAGCGACTCATTGCACGTATTCAATCACAATAACGTTATCTTACAGCTCATCTGTTTCACTCCATGAACATTAACAAACTCAGAACATCCATGCTAATCAGTGGCCATGGAAAAGTATTCTCATATCTTTTTACATTCTTTGCTACCATTTTGCGATCATTTTGCAACAGAATGTGCTCTTCATGGTCTGGTCAACATATTGACGTAAGTCATTGATTCTTATATACTGTGCTCACTATAACGAGTAGTACTAAAGTACGGAGAAGCCTCCGCAACCGGATAGCGCGTCCATCTGCATTTGTGCCAACATCATTCTTTGTAGCATTTTTGTCTGGGAAGGCACCATGTACACAGCAACCATCCTCATCGTTGACGACTCCAACGACATCCGCATGATGCTACAGCACTTACTGACATGTGCTGGCTATCACACCATTGAGGCTGCAAACGGCCAGGAAGCCGTTCGGCTTGCGCGCCAGTATCGGCCAGCACTGGTCCTGCTCGATCTCAATTTACCGGCACTGGATGGTTGGGAGGTTGCGCGACGCATACGCGCTGAACCTGCGCTTGATGAAACATTGTTGATGGCAATGACTGGCTATTGCTATGGCTCGGCCACGCAAGCCGCGCTCGATGCTGGTTGCGCCAGTGTGCTGCTCAAGCCACTCGATTTTGAACAATTAACGAACCAGATTGAGACGCACCTTCATGCACGATCTACTACAGCTGAAAAAGTATATCAGAAGGCTGTTGGAGCGCCTGATTACTATGCCATGACTCACGCGGCGTAGCACGCCGCTGCGTACACAACCCATGTACTGATTCTGTGGGAGTACCATGTTGCGTACTGCCATAACGCTGTTTTGCCATGTTCGCACGCTGTTGTGACCGTTACACAAGCCTAGTAAACACTTCATGATGCCTGATGTCGCTGACTCAATACCATCCCTGCAGATGCGTCTTGCGATTCATCGGCGGACGATTACGTACCTCGAAGAGCAACGGGCACGCTTCGGCCCGTTCACGCCGCCGTATGTGCGCCACCAGCTTGAAGAAACGCGGGCTGAGATACGGCAGATCAAACAGGAATTGCAGGCGCTGGGCATTCTTGTTGAGGATCAGCCCGGCGACGAGGCTCCCGAGCCGGTACCCAGCGGCTATGTGCGGGCCATGGATCGCGACGTGCTCCTGCTGGCCTATCAGCGCATGCTCGTCGATCAGGCGCGTTATATTTCGCTGGCCGGCCTCAGCGACTGGGGCGAAATGCACCTGCAACTCGCCGATGTGTATGTCGAGCGCAACCTGCTGCCCATGAGCCCGGGCGTCACCAAGAGCGCGCCGTTAGCACAACTGGTGCAGGAATCGCGGGCGCGCATTCTGCTTGAGGCAGGGCCAGGCAGCGGCAAAAGCGCGGTGCTGCGGCACATGGTGCTCACATGCGCCGCGCAGATTGTTGGCGATCCGACCCTGTCCGTTGCGCCGCACGCGCAGTGGACCGAGCGCATGCCGCTGCCGGTTCTGATCTCGGTCTACGACATTGCCAATTCGCTTGGTCGCTCCGACACCGTGCCAACCATCTCGGTGTTCTGGTCGGTGATTGAAGATTTGCTGCAAGGCAATGATCTGGGCATGCTGGTGCCAGTGCTCCAGGAGGCGCTGCAAGCGGGCGAATGCCTGATCTTGATCGACGGGCTTGATGATATCACCGATCCTGATTTTGCCCGCATTATTACTGCCGGGCTGGGCCGCTTCGTCACCCGCTATCCGCAGAATCGCTACGTCGTCACATGCCGCAACCGCGCGGCCATGCCACAGGGCGCGCTGATGGGCTTTACGCATTACGCGCTTGGGCCTTTGGAAGACGGGCAAGTAGACGCGCTGGTAGAAAGCTATTCGCGGGCAATTGCGCAGAATGTCGGGTTCCCCGCGCTTGAGGATCTGCCTGATCAAATTGCGCGCTTGCAAGGCCACCTGCGCACCGACGAACGCATGCGCGAACTCGTGCGGCAACCGCTGGCCTTGATGCTCAGCATCGTCGTCCAGGCCGAAGGACGCAGCATGCCTGAAGCACGCACAGTGGTGTTCCAGCGGCTGCTCGATCTGCTGCTCGACCGCTGGAATCAGGTGCGCATGCCGGGCAGTGCGCCTGCGCTGGCGCAGTTGCTCGGCGTGCCGGCACTGGCGCTGCCTGCCCAACGCCTTGCGCTGTTGCAGCCGCTGGCGCTCGCATTTCAGCGCCGCCCTGATTTCAGCGCCGACGCGCCGGCATCGCTCCATGTGGCCGAGATCGAGCCGCTGCTGCGCGAGCCGCTGCTGCTGCTGGGCGTCGATTATCGCCGCGCGATTGAAGAGGTTATTCCCCATCTGCTCGATCATTGCTGCCGCCAGGGTCTGCTCGTGCAGACCGACAGCGCGCCGCGCTACGCCATGCCACAACGCGCCCTGCGCGAGTATCTGGCGGCGCGGGCGCTGGCACGCATGCCCGATTTTCCGAGCCAGGCCTACCAATTGCGCGAAGAAGCGCGCTGGCGCGAGACGATCCTGCTTGCGGTTCAGGAACTTGGGCAAGGCTCGACCGCTCATGTCGCGCGCGAATTCTTGCGGCTGCTGCTGGAAGTGCCGCGCTACGGCGAACGCCCGAACGATCTGCTGCTGGCCGCCGCGACCCTGCTGGAACTTGGCGAACGCCCTGGCCCTGAACGCATGCTGCGCGCCGAAACACGCGAGCGGCTGGCCGAACTCCTCACGCAACCAGCATGCGCGACCAGTGAGCGCGTGCGGGCAGGCCAGCTTCTGGGGCAGCTCGGTGATCCACGCTTCGACGAGATCATGCCGCCGCTGGTGCGCATAGGCGGCGGGCCATTCGTGCTTGGCGACCGCGATGGATACGAGGATGAAGGGCCGGTACAATGGGTCGATGTGCCAGCCTTCGCGATTGGCACGTACACCGTGACTAACCACGAATACGCGCGCTTTCTGGCCGACGAAGTGCAGCATCCGCGCCCGCGCTACTGGCACGATCCGCGCTTCAACAATCCATCGCAGCCAGTGGTGGGCGTGTCATGGCACGATGCTGCGGCATACTGCGCATGGTTGAACGCGCGTTTGCAACAGACCGGCGCGCTGCCACGCGGCATGGTTGTGCGCCTGCCGCTTGAGATTGAATGGGAAAAAGCGGCCTCATGGGACCCCAGGCGACAGGTCAAGCGGCGCTTTCCATGGGGCAACGCCTGGGCGGCGGAACGCGCCAACACCGCCGAAGGGCGCGGCGCGTGGGTCACAGCGCCGGTCGGCTGTTACCCGAACGGTGTGAGCGCCTATGGTGTCCATGACATGGTCGGCAATGTGTGGGAGTGGACCACCAGCACGTACTATAGCTACCCTGGCGCGAACCATCCGTTTCATGAAGCAGACAGTTACACCCTGCGCGGCTCGTCATGTGTGTCGCTGTCGAGCCACACCCGCACGACTTATCGCAGCCGCCTGCCACCGGGCCACTGGCGCTACCATCTGGGCTTCCGCATTGTGGTGGCGCGCCCGCTCCACGAAATGGGCGAACTGTAATATCAGTCTGGAGGGCAGGAATACCACTCCTGCCCTTCAATAAGCTTTCGGCTTGTTCCCTTTTCACATGCTGGCGTGCGCTGGTAACGCTTCATGCTATAATTATTGCACTGATCTGCCTCATACGCGCCGCGCAGCGGCCCACGGGACAAACAGCCATCACTATGCAGCGCAAGATGATAGAACGCCAGCCGCCGTGTGCGGGTTTGCATTCCAACACACAGCGGCAACAAGAGGAGAGAATGATGCGATTAAGTGAAGATAAAGTGCGACGAATCGCGGAACGGCTCCATGATGAGCTTGAACAGCGCGGGCTGCTGGCGTACAAAGATCCGCGCGGCGTCAAGCCAAATGAAGGGCGCGCGGCGCGTGTCAAAGAAATCTATGACTTCATTGTGCAGGATTTGCAGCGCGAGGCCGAGATCGACGCCGAAGTGGAGCAGATTCTGAACAGCTACTCGCGTGAGATCAAAGGCACCGAGCGCGATGTGCTGTTCCGCAAACACAAAGAAGATGTCGCGCGCAAACGGGGCTACATTATTTAATAATAAAACTCTTGACAATAGTACGGCGTGTATCGTATGCTGATGCACAAGAAGCGCCGTTATGTGACGGCGATGTGTGCATGTGATCTTTCCGCCAGAGATCACAAAGGAGGCGATGATGCGCGCCAGTCAATCTTTCGTCGGCCGCACGGCTGCGATGTGTCTCCTCGTGATGTTGTCAGCCAGCGCACTGGCATTGCTCACACGACCGATACACGCTGCAACTGAACAGCTGTACGTTCCGCAAACCGGCCACTACATGAAGGGCGTGTTCCGCGATTTTTGGGACAAGAACGGCGGGCTGCCCAACTTCGGTTATCCGCTCACCGAGGAGTATATCGACCCGGCCAGCAAGCATGTGTTTCAATATTTTGAGCGGGCGCGTTTCGAGCGCGCCGGCGCTGATGGCACACAAGTAGAGCTTGCGAATCTCGGGTTGGTGGCCGCCGCTGGACGCCAATTCCCCAGGCAGAAGCCCATTCAGAACACCGCGCAGCGGCGCTTTTTCCCGCAGACCAGCCAGATCCTGCAATATGGCTTCAAAACGGTGTGGGAAGGCCGCGGAGGCCAGGCTATTTTCGGCCTGCCTATTTCTTCTGAACTATCAGAAAAGCTGACTGACGGCACCACGCATACCGTTCAATATTTTGAAAAGGTGCGCTTCGAGTATCATCCGAACCTTCCGGATGGGCAGCGCGTGGTGATTTCGTCGCTCGGTCGGGCGTACGCGCCACCCGCGCTTGTCGCGCCGGTACCAGGCCCAGGCACACCACAATCCACGAACGCACCCGCGAAGACCGCTACGCCTGCACCAACGACTCCAGCGCCGACCAGCACGCCCGCGCCGCACATCGGCACGCCACCGTCCAGCATGAGCGGCAGTGTCGCGCCCGCAGCGGGGCTGACGGGACAAACATTTACGTTTACAGCGCAGGGATTCCAAAGCAAGGAGCGCGTGTCGCTGTGGCTGACCGCGCCGGACGGCAGCGCGGTTGCCTTCGACACACAGCCGCAGGCCAATGGAAGCGGCGCAATCGCTCCATTTACGTTTGTGGTTGCAGCAGGCAAGCCGCTGGGGACATGGGCAATTACCGCGCAGGGCGTGGCGAGCACCCACAAAGCGGTTGCGTACTTCACCGTGCTTGCCACACAAACCGGCAGCCTGCCGCCACCGCCAGCGCCCCAGCCAGCGCCGCAGACAACCATCCCTCCGAATGTCAACGCCAGCGCCACGCCGAAAAGCGGGCCAGTCGGAACGCTGTTCTTCTTTAACGCTGGCGGCTTCCGCGCCGGCGAGGATGTGAAGCTGACAGTTGTTGGCTCAGACGGGCGGCAAATCGCCTTCGCCGCGCCCGTCAAGGCCGACGCGAACGGCAGCATTGGCTACGCCAAGCCGTACTACCTCGCGCGACCAGGCGACTCGTTGGGCCTGTACAGCTTGATCGCGATTGGCACGAACAGCAACACAACATCGACCGCCTACTTCGTCCTGACGCCGTAAGGAACTGAGGAACGAAGGATCGAAGGAACCGAGGAATCAGCAGTTCCCCGGTTCCTTCGATCCTTCGTTCCTCAGCTTAGAACTGATGCTTCCGCCAGACTAGCGCCCATGCGCTTTCGGTACACAAGCGCAATCCCCACGCCGATCGCACACAGCGCTGCGCAGATCAGCAGCGTTTCCGTCACGCCAATAAAGTTCGACACCGTGCCGATAAAGAACGAGCCGACCGGCGTGCTGCCCATGAACAGCAGCACATACAGCCCCATCACCCGCCCGCGCAGTTCATCCGGCACGGTCATCTGAATCAGGCTGTTCGCCGTGGTTCCAAACGTGACACCCGCGAAACCCATCGCCACCAGCAGCACCGCCGAAACGGCAAAAATGGACGAAAACGCCAGCAGGGCAAACACAATGCTGAAAAAGCCAGCGCCGATCAGCAGCCGTCGCAGCGTGATCTTGCTTGTGTAGGCCGTGCTAATCGCGCCCAGCAGCGAGCCGAAGCCCAGGAACGATGTTAAACCGCCGAATCCAGCGGCATTGGTGTGCAACACAAAGCCGGCCAGCAACGGCAGCACCACCGAAAAATTATAGCCAAACGTGCCGACCATGCCGACCACAATCAGCACTGCAAGCACCACAGGCGTGTGCCAGGCATATGACAACCCTTCCCGAATATTGCGGCTTGAGCGCGCCTGCCTGCCCGACGCATTGTAGAACAGTTGACTCTCGTCCATCATGACCAGCGCGATCAGAATAGCGATGAAACTTGCGGCGTTGATGAACAACGCGGGCGCGATACCAACCAGCCAGATGAGCAAGCCTGCGGCCGCCGGGCCAACAATGCGGGCCGCGTTGAACAGCATGGAGTTCAGCGCCACGGCGTTGACCACCTCGGCGCGGCCCACCAACTCAACCGCGAATGCCTGGCGGGTCGGGTTGCTCAGCGCGTTGACGATGCCCTGTGAACCTGCCAGCACATAGATGTGCCAGATCTGGATTGCTCCAGTTGCCACCAGGATGCCAAAAATCAACGCCTGAATCAAGCCGAGCAGTTGGGTCACAAACAACAGTTTGCGCTTCGACCACATGTCAGCGATCACGCCGCCATGCAGGGACAGCAGCGTCACCGGCAGAAATTGCAGCGTGGCGACAAGCCCCAGCGCGAACGGCGAGTGGGTAAGTTGCAGCACCAGCCAATCCTGCGCCGTTGCCTGCATCCATGTGCCGGTCAGCGAAAAAAGCTGGCCGGTCCAGAATAAACGGTAATTACGGATTCGCAGCGCGCGGAAGCCGCGCCCCAGCCCGCCCATGATCGCGGCTGGCCGCATGGCACCCGGCGGTTGCGCGCCGGGCGCAACCAATGGTTTAGCTGACTGTTTTGGGGCTGCCATTCTCTATCTCCTCATTTTGAATGAGGGCACGATGCAGCGCAGGAAGCGCAACCAGCACGGAAGCTAATTCGCCTTCGCTGAGCTGCCCCAGCAGCGGCACTAATCGCTGCATGGCCGCGGCATGCGCCCGCTCGTGGTGCGCGCGCCCCTGCTCCGTCAGGTGCAGCAGCGATTGACGCCGATCGCGTGGATCAGGCGTGCGCACGATCCAGCCGCGCTCGACGAGCACCTGCACAAGCTCGCCCATGGATTGCAGGCTGACCCGGCGGCGGCGCGCCAGCACGCTCAATGTCATGGGTTCTTCGGCCAGGTGCGTCAGCACACGAAATTGAGGCATGGTCGTGTCTTCGCCCGCCTCCTTTTTGACCTCCGCCGCGACGATGCGGTTGAGCAATGGCAACACTGCCAACAATTCTTTTGTAGCTTCTTCTGCTGTTTCGTAACTCATGCTATTTACTCAGGTTCCCTTATTATCAGGATACCTTGTAGGAGAGGGTATGTCAAGAACGAATGCACAAACACCGACCATCATTATAGTACACAACCTCCGCCACTGATTGGCGGCTCTGCTATAATCGCCGGGTGAAGTAAGCACAGGAATTGTCATGTTCAGAGAACCAAAACTCGTATACAGCCAGGCGCGTGACGTGCGGCTCGCTCTGTGGGAATGGCCCGGCGCAGAGCCACCACTGGTATT
Source organism: Roseiflexaceae bacterium (assembly GCA_035765855.1). GTDB lineage: Bacteria > Chloroflexota > Chloroflexia > Chloroflexales > Roseiflexaceae > DASTWM01. Next base: position 2,224 of record DASTWM010000132.1, on the reverse strand, counting down.
CGTTCACGCGACAGGCTTTCACGGGCGCTGTTGGGATGAAGTCATCGCGCATTTCCCCGATCAGCGCTGCCTCGCGGTCGACATGCGCGGGCATGGCCGCAGCGACAAGCCCGCACCGCCATACCACTGGCGCGCATTCGGCGAGGATCTGGCAGCGCTGCTCCACGCGCATGACATGCGCGGCGCAGTCGGCATCGGGCATTCCATGGGCGGTCACAGCGTGACGCTCGCCGCCGCGCTCGTCCCTGAAATATGGAGCCAACTCGTGCTGCTCGATCCGGTGATCCTGCCGCCAGAACGCTATACCGGCCCACATCCGGTCGAACATTTTGCCGCCCGCCGCCGCAATCGCTGGTCTTCACCCGACGAAATGATCGCCCGCTTTGCGCCCCGCCCGCCGTTCAACCGCTGGCAGCCCGCCGTGCTGCGCGATTACTGCGCGTATGGCCTGCTGCCCGCGCCCGACGGTGGCGGCTACGTGCTGGCATGCCCGCCGCAGATCGAGGCCGACATTTATCGGAACTCTACTGCTGCAAATATCTATCATGAAATCGCGCAGGTGCGTGTTCCGGTCACCGTGGTGCGCATGGGCCAGCCGACCGTGCTCGATGCATGGAACATGGAAGGCTCGCCAACCGCGCCCGACCTCGCCGCGATTTTCTCCCATGGCCGCGATCTGCACATTCCTGAATACACCCATTTCATGCCCATGGAGTCGCCAGAGCGAGTTGCGAACATCATTCGTGAGGCGCTGCATGGAAATGATTGATCGAGAATGAATGAGGGCATGACACCACGCTACCCGCCAGCGCCATGGCATATGCTTGGGCAAAGCTGGGGCGGCCTGTTCCGCGCGGATCAACCGCTCGGCGTACCTGCCGGGCTGCGACACGTCCTTCCGCCGCGCTGGCTGGTCGTCGGGCTGGTACATTACCGCGAAGGCACATTACGTTATGACGAGTTCTTCACCGCATCAGTGGCGCGGCGCGGCTCGCAGTTTGGACTGTATGTACAGCGCATCTGGGTCAACGATCGCGCGTCGCAAGCGGGAGGACGCGCGATCTGGGGTTTGCCGAAGGAGTTGGCGACCTTTGTGTGGCATGACAAGGGCGTGCGCATTTCCGAAGAAGCTGGCCTGCTCGCATCGATCACCGTGAACCGGAAGCCACGCGCGCTGCCGCCACTCCCACTGCGCGGCGCGGGCATCGGGCGCAAGCATGCCACACCGGTGTTCTTTCCTATCGACCTGTGGGGTTGCTTCGGGCGGGCCGCCATGCGCATCGACGAATGGACCAGCCGTATACATCCTCAAATCAGCGCTCGTCCTCTGCTCAGCGTCGCCATGAATCCATTTCGCGCAACATTTCACCGTCCGCTGCCTGAAGCTTGATGTGTTACATGTCACAACACACAGCGCTACATTCCTGTAAACACGTTGTACAGCAAGAAACCGTTGAGCAGCAGAATAATGGTTGCGATCACGCTGGCGGCGAATGTCGTCCAGCGGTGGTTCACCAGCACGCCCATGAGATCCCTGCGGCGCGTGAACATCACGAGCGGGATGAGCGCGAAGGGAATGCCAAAGCTCAACACAACCTGGCTGATCACCAGCGTGCGGGTTGGATCGAGGCCGACCGCGATCACGATCAGCGACGGTACCATCGTCACGGCGCGCCGCAGCCAGATCGGAATTTCCCACGCCAGAAAGCCCTGCATCACCACCTGGCCAGACAGCGTCCCTACCGCCGAGGATGACAGGCCCGCTGCGAGCAGCGCAATCGCAAAAATCCAACTCGATGACGCGCCAAGCAGCGGTGCCAGCGTTTTGTACGCTTCCTCAATCGTGCCAACTTCATGCAGGCCAGCGCGGAAAAAGGTCGAGGCCGCCATCACCAGCATGGCCGCGTTGACCAGCCCGGCCAGACCGAGCGCGATCACAATATCGGCAATCTCAAAGCGGAACAACCGCCGCAACTGGTGCGGGTCGCGGGTCACAATGCGCCGTTGCGTCAGCGCGGAATGTAAAAAGATGGCGTGTGGCATCACAGTCGCGCCGAGAATGCCAACTGCCAGCAGAATGCTTTCCGTACCGGAAAAATGCGGCACCACAGCATGATAGCCGACCAGACCCCAGTCTGGCTGGTCGAGCACCGTTTCAATCAGGTAGCAGATAGCAATAACGCCGATCAGCACACTGATCACCGCCTCCAACGGACGGAAGCCG
>DASTWM010000131.1:0-7420 GCA_035765855.1 Roseiflexaceae bacterium | reverse complement strand
ATCAAGCCGGACGACTTCTGGACGCCATCATGGAACCAGACCGTCTATAACAACCAGGTTTGGGCGCTGACCCGCAGCTCCGACGCGAACTTCGGCTTCTTCTGGAACAAAGACATCTTCAAGGAGGCCGGTCTCGATCCTGAGAAGCCCCCGACAACTGTTGAAGAAATGGACCAGATGAATGAGAAGATCGCCAAGATCAACAACGGGCGGATCGAGCGGCTGGGCTACATTCCCTGGATCGTCTATGGCAGCTCGAACTCCATGTTCACCTGGGGCTGGGATTTCGGCGGCGAGTTCTACGATTCACAGAACAAGAAGATCACCGCCAACGACCCCAACGTGGTCAAGGCGTTGCAGTGGATGGCCGACTTTGCCAAGAAGTACGATCCAACCCAGATCTCCGGCTTCATTCCCAGCATCACATCGCCGGGCGGCGAGAACGGTCCGTTCACGCAGCGCAAGATCGCCATGGCGCCGCAGGGGCCGTGGGAAATTCCGAGCCTCAAGAAATACGCGCCCGATTTGAACTACGGCATCACCTTCTTGCCGACCGGCCCGGGCCAGACGAAGCACTCATCGTGGGTCGGCGGCTGGACGATCGGCCTGCCCAAAGGCGCCAAGCAGAAGGATGCTGCCTTCGAGTTCGTGAAATGGCTCACCTCCACCAACGAAGGCACCACCCTCGGCTACGACGCTCAGGGCCAGTTCCCGGGCTACAAGAAGTCGCCGGCCTTTGACAAAATCCAGCAGAGTCCAACGCTGAAGCCTTTCTACGAGATTCTGGTCGAGACACAGCACCAGCGGCCGGTCATGCCGGCGCAGGCCTTCTTCGCCAGCGAGTTGCAGCGCGCGGTAGACTCGGCGATCTACGGGCAGAAGACGGCCCAGCAGGCGCTGGACGACGCGACCGCGAACACCCAGAAGGAACTTGACCGCATCATCAAGGAAGGCGTGCAGTAAGGTATAAATGATGAGTTATGAGTTATCACGAACGTATCCTTCAAATCCAACTCATAACTCATAACTTGCACCTCATAACTCCCCAAAAGGAGGCTTCCATGGCAACAACAACCACGCCCGCGCTGCGAACAGCACGCCCGCGCCTGACGCGCCAGCAGCGGCATGATCTGCGCAACGGACTGCTGTTTGCTTCACCGGCGATTATCGGATTTCTGGTGTTTATCGCCTATCCCATTCTTGCCTCAATCTATTACAGCTTCACCTCCTACAGCATCTTGCAGCCGGGTCACTGGGTTGGGCTGGATAACTACCGCGAGTTGCTCACTGACGATCCGGTGTTCTACACGACGCTGGAGAACACGGTCTACATGGCTGTGGTGACGATTCCTTTGAGCATTGTGCTGGCCATGGGGCTGGCGATGCTGCTCAACCTCAAGGTCAGCGGCCAGTCGTTCTATCGCACGATCTTTTACCTGCCGACGATTGTGCCGTTCGTCGCGTCGTCGCTGCTGTGGCTGTGGATATTCAACCCGCAGTACGGCCTGCTCAACACGCTGCTGTGGTACGTCGGTATTCAGGGGCCAGGCTGGCTGGGCGATCCGGCGTGGTCCAAACCGGCGCTGGTCATCATGCAGTTGTGGGGCGTTGGCGGCTGGATGATCATCTATCTGGCCGGGCTGCAAGACGTGCCAAAAGAATTGTATGAAGCGGCAGAGCTTGACGGCGCGCGCTGGTGGCACAAGACCGTGCATCTGACTATCCCGTTCATGAGTCCGTACATCCTGTACAGCCTGATCCTCATGCTGATCGGCATCTTCCAGTACTTCACGCAGCCGCAGGTCATGACCCAGGGTGGCCCGGTTGACTCGACGCGCGTGTATGCGCTGTACCTGTACGACATGGCGTTTCGATTCTTCCGCATGGGCTATGCCAGCGCGATGGCATGGCTGCTGTTCCTCCTCGTCGTGGTGCTGACTATCCTGATCTTCAAAACATCGGCGCGGCGCGTGTACTATGCCGGACAATAGGGAGGTTTCACATGGCACAAATCAGTAACGCGCAGTCGGCGTCCGCTGACCGCCTGGCCAGCCGGCGAAGCGCCGATAATAGAAAAATAATTGAAACGATTGCCTCGCATGCGGCGCTGGTCGTCCTCAGCCTCGTCTTTTTGGTCCCATTTTTGTGGCTCGTCAGCACCTCGCTCAAGCCAGACACGCAGATTCTGGTGTTCCCGCCGGTCTGGATCCCGCAGCCAGCGACGATTCAGCATTATATTGTCGGCTTGAACTATATTCCCTTTCTGACCTACCTGAAGAACACGCTGATTTACTGCGGGTTGTCGGTGCTGGGCTGCGTCATCTCGTCGAGCCTGGTGGCCTACAGCCTAGCGCGCATCCGCTGGATGGGGCGCGGGCTGCTGTTCGCCGTGATCATTGCCACGCTCATGGTGCCAGCGCAGGTCACACTGATTCCGCTGTTTCTGGTGTTCAAGAATCTGGGCTGGATCGGCTCGCTCAAGCCGCTGATCGTGCCGTATTTCTTCCTGCAACCGTTCTCGATCTTTCTGCTGCGCCAGTTCTTCATGACGATTCCCATTGAGTTGTCGGAAGCGGCCCGGATCGACGGCGCGAATGAGTTCCAGATCTACCGCATGGTCGTCATGCCGCTGGCGACGCCGGTGCTGGCGACGGTCGGCTTGTTCACGTTTCTCAACACCTGGAATGATTATCTTGGCCCGCTGATCTACTTGAACGACCCGTCACTCTACACGCTTTCACTCGGCCTGGCACAGTTCCAGGGCGAACATAGCGTGCTGTGGGGGCCGCTCATGGCCGTTTCTACGGTGATGATCGTTCCGGTGCTGATCGCCTTCTTCTTCACCCAGCGGACGTTTGTGCAGGGCATTACGTTGACGGGTATCAAGGGATAGACAGTCGGCAGTCGGCGGTTAGCTGATTACTGGCTACTGGCTATTGTGCAAGGAGATGCTACATCATGTCCATACCAGTCACGCCGCAGGACTTTTCGGAGATACGCTGGCGCGGCCATTGGATCTGGGTGCCTGAAGAGCCGATTGAGGCCGCCGGGTTCATGGGCGCGGGGATTGACCCGCATGCCCGAGAGTCGCACGGGTTGTTCCGCAAGACGATTCAACTCGACGACGTGCCGGAGCGCGCCCCGGCCCGCATCACCGCCGACTCGCGCTACGCGCTGTTCGTCAACGGCCAGGAAGTGTTTCGCGGGCCGATCCGCAGCCAGCCGCGCCGCATGTATTACGACCTGTTCGACCTCGCGCCCTATCTTCAGCGCGGCGAGAATGTGCTGGCGGTGTACGTCAAATATTACGGCACGCCCAAGTCGTACTGGATGCCCGCCGCGCCAAACCTGACGCTGGGCAGAACCGGCGTCATGGTCTTCGAGGCCGAACTGGGCGCGGCGGGCTGGCTGGTCAGCGATGGCACATGGAAGGCCAGGAAGTCCGCCGCATGGGATGGCTCCTGGCGCGAAGAGGTTGATGATCCGATTGGCAGCGGCATTCCGGTCGAAGTGTTCGACGCCCGACGCATGCCATATAACTGGCGCGCTACCGACTTCGATGACAGCGCGTGGGGCGCGGCGCAGGTCGTGCCTGCCATGCACATCGGCGGGTTCGCGCGCACCCAGCCGCCCACCGATCCCTACGGCCCGCTCTACCCGCGCCCGATTGCAAAGCTTGACGGCGATCTCAGAACTCCGGCGGGTGTTCGCGCCGAGACGCTGAACGACCATGTGGATACGACGCTCGGCAGCCCGGTCAGGCGTGTGGCCGCAACGCACGCCTCGCCAGCCGCCAGCGCGCAGGCGGCCCGCCTGCCGCTCACACTGGATGTGTCAGCAGATAGTACATCGCGTATTGTGATCGACATGGGGCGGATCGTCTCCGGCCTGGTGCAGTTTGAAATCGACGCGCCCGGCGGCACGACGCTCGACATCTCGTATCTGGAAGAGCCGCTGAAAGGGCCAGGCCGCATGGGCGGCACGCACGCCGGCACGCGCTATATCGCACGCGGCGCGCACGACCGCATGGAGGTGTTCGACTCGAACGGCTTTCGCTACGCCTACTTGCTGGTGCATGGCGCGGAAGGAACTGTTACGTTGAAACACTTCGCGGTGCGTGAGCTCGTGTACCCATGGCAAAACGGCGCGAGTTTCAGTTGCGATGACGACGAACTGAACCGCATCTACACGGCTGGCATCCGCACCGTGCAACTCAACTCGCACGACGCTTTTCTCGATTGCCCGACCCGCGAGCAGCGCGCCTGGGTTGGCGACGCCGTGGTTCACCAGATGGTTCATCTGGCGACCAATCAGGACTGGCGGCTGGCGTGGCACTACCCGATGCTGGCCGATTCGCCGCGCTCGGACGGCGCGCTGCCCATGAGCGTGGTGGGCGAGATCGAGGCCAGCGGCGGCTTTACGATCCCTGACTGGGCGCTGCACTGGGTGCATGGCGTGTATAATCGCTATCGCTTCAGCGGCGACCAGGAAGCCGTCAAGGCGCACATGCCCTCAATCGAGCGGGTGCTGCGCTGGTACGCGCCCTACCAGACGGCGGGCGGCGCATTGAAGGACGTGCCAGAGTGGAATCTGGTGGATTGGTCGAGCATCTATGTGTCGGACACAAGCGCGCTCCTCACAGCGCTGTGGGCGCGCGGCCTGCATGAGTTCGCCGAGATGGCCGCATGGCTGGAGGAAAAAAGCAGCCAGCGCTGGGCCGAACGATTGTATCAAAAGGCGAAAGACGGCTTTGAGATGTTCTGGGACGAGCGGCGCGGGTCGTATGTCGATCACATCGTCGGTGGCGAACAGCGGCCCGAGATGAGCCAACTGGCGGGCGCGCTGGCGATTGTCTCTGGATTAGCGCCACAAGAGCGCTGGAGCCGAATCGCGGACACCATCACCGACGACTCGCGGCTGGTGGTGCGCTCATGGACCGGCGGACTCGATGGCGATTATTCCCAGGAGAAGATGGAAAAGCAGTTCCGTGGGATCTATGAAACTGACTGGGACGCCGAGCGCGAAATCGTGCTGGCCGAGCCATTCATGAGCTATGTCGTGCATGACGCGGTGGCGCAGGCCGGTTGCGCCGAGCGGCTGCCCGATCTGTATCGGCGCTGGTCGGAATTCCTCGAAGGCGGCTACGACACGATTGGCGAATGCTGGGGCTGGGGCACGCACGTTCATGGTTGGAGTTGTACGCCGACCCGCGACATGGTGTTCTACACGCTCGGCGTCACGCCCGCCGAACCGGGCTACACCAAAGCGCGAATCGCGCCGCGCCTCGGTCGCATAAAATGGGCCAAAGGCAGCGTCCCCACGCCGCATGGCCTCCTGACGGTCGAGGTCAGTGCCGGCGCGGTAACAATCGATTCGCCGGTGCCGGTGATTCTTGACCATGACGGCCAATCGCGTGAATTGCCAGCCGGGCGGCATGAACTGGCGGCGAGTTGAACATGAGAGAAGGAGCAGACGTGCAAGTCTTGATAGATCGCGACCCGTATCTCGACCGTCCTGAAAATGGCTACTGGTTCACGCGCGGCCTCTGGCCCTGCGCCTGGATTCATTGTCCAGCAGCGACCACGCCGCCGTTCGTCGTCGCGTACCGGCGGCAGTTCACGGTGGAGCATGACGAAACGATTCGCATCCATGTCACCGCCGACGAGCGCTACGAACTATTCCTCGACGGCGCGCGGATCGGGCGCGGCAGCGAGCGTGGCGACCCGCGCAACTGGTTCTTCGAGACGTATGATCTCGATCCGCAATCCGGCCAGCACATGCTTGTCGCGCTGGTCTGGACGCTCGGCACGGACTCGCCGATTTCGCAGATGAGCGTGCATCCCGGCCTGCTGGTAGCGCCGCAAGCCGACGCACATCAGCCGATGCTCGGCACGGGCGTCGCCGCATGGGAAGCGAAACTGCTCGACGGCTACCAGTTTGTGAATACGGCGCGGCAGAACACCTACTTCGCGGTTGGCTCGACCATGATCATCGACGCCGCCCGGCTGCCATGGGGCTTCGAGCGCGGCGCAGGCGACGGCTGGCAGCCAGTGGCGACGCTCGGCCCCGGCGCGAACGGCAGCGCGCGCTTCGATTACCCGCCGCTGCACCTGCTGAAGCCCGCCACGCTCCCGCCCATGCGCGATCAACTATGTCCGGCAGGTACGGTTCGCGCCATCACCGCGCTGACCGACGAGGACACCGCCGCAATCCCAGTTCACCAGGCAGATCATATCGAAGCGGAGCAGGCGGCATGGACGGCGCTGCTTCAAGACCAGCAGCCGTTGACGATTCTGCCCGAAACGCGGCGGCGCGTGATCATCGATCTGGAAAACTATTATTGCGCCTATCCCAAATTGGTTGTCACGGGCGGCGCGGGCAGCACGTTGCGCCTCGCGTGGACCGAAGCGCTGTACAACGAGCCGGAGGCGCGCACCAAGGGCAACCGCGACGAGATCGACAATAAATATTTTATCGGGTTATACGACACGTTTCTGCCGGATGGCGGCGATACACGAAGCTTTCGCCCGCTGTGGTGGCGCTGCGGGCGCTACATGCAACTGGTTGTGACCACCGCTGCCGAGCCGCTCACGATCGAGCGCGTGGCGCTGCACGAAACGCGGTACCCACTGGAGATGGAAACGACGTTCGCGGCCAGCGACCCGCGCATGGAGCAGGTCGTGCCGATCATGGTGCGCGCGCTGCAAATGTGCGCCCACGAAACGTACATGGACTGCCCATATTACGAGCAGATGATGTACACCGGCGACACGCGGCTCGAAGTGCTGGCGACCTACGTCATCTCGCGCGACGACCGGCTGCCCCTCAAGGCGCTGCGCATGTTCGACGCCTCGCGGCTGCCGGGCGGCCTGACGCAATCGCGCTACCCCAGCCGCGAGGCGCAGATGATCCCGCCGTTCTCGCTCTGGTGGGTCGCCATGGTGTACGATTATGCGCTGTGGCGCGACGACATGGCGACCGTGCGCGACCTTATGCCGGGCGTGCGCGCCGTGCTGGATCGCTATCACTCGTTTGTGAACGCCGATGGATTGGTCGAAGCGCCACCCGGATGGAACTTCATGGACTGGGTGGGGGAGTGGCCCGGCGGCGTGCCGCCCGACGGCGAGCTTGGCGTGAGCGGCGTGGTCAACTGGCAGTTCGCTTTCGTGCTGACCATGGCGGCCCAACTTGAAACGTGGGTTGGCGAGGATGCGCTGGCAGCGCGCGCCCGCAGCCGCGCCGCCATGCTCGCACAGCGCCTGACTGAGCACTTCTGGGATGAAGAACGTGGCATATTCGCCGACGACCTGGCGCGGCAACGCTTCTCTGAGCACAGCCAATGCATGGCGATTCTCAGCGGGCTGCTCGATGCGGAGCGGCAGGCGCGCGTGGCCGACGGGCTGCTGCACAGCGCCGACCT
>DASTWM010000130.1:0-6724 GCA_035765855.1 Roseiflexaceae bacterium | reverse complement strand
CGATATTATGGCGATTCTGGGCCATAGTGCTATTGATACAACCCTTGACATTTACACGCACCTTTTTCCAGAGCATCAACGTACTCAGTTACAGGTTTGGGAAGACATTTTCCAGAAAGAAGAAGAACAGCCTAAGATCATTCGCTACGACCGTTATGATCAAAATGGGCAATGGCAAGATGGAGCTACATTAACTACTCTCACGGAAATAACGCAGGTTGCGCGTTATAGCCCTTCAACATGGCGGCTCATTGTGACGGTGACAACAGCAGATGGGGAAGCAAGCACACGTGAATATGTTTGTGGGAGCGTATGACTAGGGCTAATTGCCACAGCGTACAAAGATGTTGGCTGTCAAATGGATGTCAAAACAGAAGACAGCCATGGGGAAAAGGGGATGGCAAGACTTAAAACTACCTATCCTAATGCCTTAATATTCTAAGATTAGTGGCGACCCGGGACGGATTCGAACCGCCAACCGTCAGTTCCGAAGACTGATGCTCTATCCATTGAGCTACCGGGCCATACCTGCACAGAAAGGCTTATACTCAGTATACCATACTTTGACCAACTGCCACAAGCGGCTCATAATAAGCCGTGCATGTGATCAAGCAAAGGAGAATGGCATGAACTATGTTCGATTTGGCGCAACTGGCATGAAGGTGTCGCGCCTCTGTCTGGGCTGCATGACATACGGCGTACCGGAGCGCGGCTCGCACGCCTGGACGCTGAACGAGGAGCAGAGCCGCCCGTTTATCAAAAAGGCGCTTGAACTGGGCATCACCTTCTTCGATACGTCGAATAGCTACTCGGACGGCACCAGCGAGGAAATTACCGGACGGGCGCTGCGCGACTTCGCCCGGCGCGACGAAGTGGTGCTCGCAACCAAGGTGTTCTTCCCGTGGGGCGACCGCCCGAATCAGGGCGGCCTGTCGCGCAAGGCGATCATGGCTGCGATTGACGCCAGTTTGCAGCGCCTCCAGACCGATTATGTCGATCTGTATCAGATTCACCGCTGGGACTACGACACGCCGATTGAAGAAACGCTCGAAGCATTGCATGACGTGGTCAAGAGCGGCAAGGCGCGCTACATCGGCGCGTCATCCATGTATGCATGGCAGTTCGCGCAGGCGCTGTACACCGCCGACCTTCATGGCTGGACGCGCTTTGTGTCGATGCAGGATTACTACAATCTGCTGTACCGTGAGGAGGAGCGCGAGATGCTGCCGCTCTGCCAGGATCAGGGCATCGCCGTGATTCCATGGTCGCCCATGGCGCGTGGCCGCCTGACGCGCGACTGGGACGCGAGCAGCGCCCGTCAGGAAACCGACGAGGTGATGAAGCGCCTGTATGTAGCGACCGAAGCGGTTGACCGGCAGGTCGTCGAGCGGGTGGCCCAGGTGGCTGCCGAGCGGGGTGTGCCGCGCGCGCAGGTGGCGCTGGCATGGGTGCTGTCACGGCCCGCCGTCACCGCGCCCATCATTGGCGCGAGCAAGCTCCAGCACCTTGACGACGCGATCGCCGCGCTGGACCTGAAGCTGTCGGACGAAGAGCTCGCCAGACTGGATGAGCCGTACCAGCCGCATCCGGTGCTCGGCTTCGCATGAGAATCAGGCGCGCCAGTTGTCGCGCATGGCGGCTGGCGCGCTCAACAACGTGCTATGCCTTGTTGAGGTGCGGATCGAGCGCGTCGCGCAGCCCATCGCCAACAAACGAGAAGCTGAGCATGGTCATTGCGATCAGCAGCGTCGGGAACAGGCCCAGATGCCAGTACACGCGAATGTAGGAATTTGCGTCGGCGACCATTTTGCCCCAGCTTGGCAGCGGATCGTTGATGCCGAACCCCAGGAAACTCAAGCCCGCTTCGGTGAAAATCGCCGTTGGGACGCCGAGCGTGATCGCGACAATCAGCGGCGCGAGCGCGTTCGGCAGCAGGTGGCGCAGCGCGATCTGCAAGCGGGTCGCGCCGAGCGCATGGGCGGCCAGCACGTAATCGGTTGTGCGCAGCGACAGCAGTTGCGCGCGGGTCAGGCGGCAAATATCGACCCAGCCGATCAGCCCGATCGCCACAATGACGTTGAACAAACCGCCGCCGCTGAACGTGCCGGTTGCCCGCCAGATCGAGATCAAAAAGAGCGCGAACAACCAGATCGGAATGGCCGTCAGGACCTCGACCCAGCGCATGACGATATAATCCACCCAGCCGCCGAACATGCCCGCCAGCGTTCCAAATGTGAGGCCGATAACCAGCGCAATCGCCTGCACCGAGAACCCGACTGCCAGCGAAACACGCGCGCCGTAGATCAAGCGACTGAGGAAATCACGGCCCACGCTGTCGGTGCCGAGCAGGTGTTTCGCATTCGGGAATTGAAGGGCATCGGCAAGTTCCGAATAGTCATATGGGTAGGGCGCGATCACATCGGCGAAAATCGCGGTCAGGATCAGCAAAATCATGACAACCAACGCGGCAACCGCGAGTTTGTTCTTCCTGAAACGCCGCGCGGCGTCACGCCAGAGATTGCTCGCCGGACGGTATTGTTCGGACGGGGCTACAGCTGGTGTGTCGCTTGCTACTGTGCTCATGGCTCCCCTTTAATTGAGACGAATACGCGGGTCCACAATCGTGTACAAGATGTCGCTCAGCAGATAGGTGAAGCTCCAAAGCATCGCCACCAACAGCATTGTTGCCATGATCATTGGATAGTCGCGCAGGTAAATACTTGACACAAAGAATTTGCCGAGGCCAGGAATACGGTAGATGACTTCGACAAAGATTGTGCCGGTGATAAGATTGGGAATCTGCGGGCCGAGAATGGTAATCAGTGGAATAAGTGCGTTCTTGAGTGCATGGCGCATCACCACGACCTGCTCGGACAGACCTTTCGCCCGCGCCGTGCGAATGTATTCCGAGCGAATCACTTCGACCATGCTGGAGCGCGTGTAGCGCGCGACCAGCGCCGACGGGCCGAGCGCAAGCGTGATCACCGGCAGGATCATGGCCTTCCAGTTGCCGCTTCCTTCGGTAGGCCAGCCGCCGGTCGGCAGCCAGCGCAGCCGCACCGAAAATATCAGCAACAGCCAGATCGCAATGACAAAGTTGGGAACCGTGATGCCGAGCGTCGAAATAAACGTCACCACATAGTCGATCCAGCTATTCTGCCTGATAGCCGCAACAATGCCGAACACCAGCCCGCTGCTGAACGCCACAAGAATCGCCAGCCCGCCGAGCTGAATGCTAACGGGCCAGGTACGCGCAATCAACTGAATAACTGATTCGGTCGGGCTTTGAAAGGAGATACCAAAATCACCATGCACGGCGCTCCACATGTAGCGCAGATACTGCACGTAGAGCGGCTGATCAAGCCCGTATTTGCGCAGAATGTTGGCTTTTGCAGCCGGCGGCAGCGGCGATTTTTCTTCATCGAATGGGCCGCCGGGTACCGAGTGCATCAGGAAAAAAGCGATGACCGAAACCATCACAAAAACGATGATCAAGCCGATGATGCGGCCAATAAGGTAGCGCGCCATACCTGGTATCTCCAAACCTGTCAGGTTGGCAGCCTGGGGAACCGCATTGATTCGGTTGCGTGCCGACCTGACAGGTATCCATGCTTGTTCTTACGGCAGCTGTCGATCGAAGTTGGCTACATCTTTGGACACATAGATCGAACTAACCACCTGGCTGAAGCTCGAGATGCCCGGCCAGTGAATCGCGGCGACGCCGTTCTGGTCCGGCTCCAGTTCCGTCCCCTTCAGATACGGGCGATACAAATCGCTCTGATAGCGATGGTAAATAAACACACCCGGCGCTTCCGTCACCAGCAACTTCTCGGCATCCTGAAACATCTTGATGCGCTCGTTCGGGTCGCCCGTGAACGAAGCAGCTTTCTTGACCATCTCATCGAACTGGGCATTGTTCCAGTTATGCCGCCCGCCGCCCAACCAGACGCTCAGCATGTTAAACGGGTCGAGGAAGTCCATGCCATAGGACACCATGCCAAACTGAATCTGTGTGGGTTTGGCGTTCATGGCGTCGGTGAACGTCTTGTTTTCCTTGTTTGAGACTTCGACGTCGATCCCCAGATTTTGCTTGATCGAAGCGGCAATCGCCTGCGCCACCGCCTGGCGCACCGGCGCTTCGTTGCGCAGCCACAGCGTGATCTTCGGGAAGCCCTTGCCATCCGGGTAGCCAGCGTCGGCCAACAACTTCTTCGCTGCCGCGACATCGTAATTCTGGATGCTGCTCAGCTCTTTCGAGTTCGACGCCGGGAAGCCGGGCATGAGGAACGAATAGGCCGGAATGCCCTGCGACGGCTTAATGATCTGCTGAATCAGCGTATCGCGGTCGATCACATGGCTGAATGCCTGCCGTACTTTCACGTCGTTGAAGGGCGGGTTCTGGTCGTCGAAGAACAGATAGTCAGTGCGGAAGTCGTTCGGCTGCGGGTGCGATTGCTTCTTTAATTCGGGATCACTCTCGATAATCTGGTTATCGGCAGGCGACAGATTTGAACCCGTCACAAAATCAATCTCGCCCGCCTGATAGGATGCGAAATCGGTTGACGGCGCCGCGCCGATCACGACAATCTTCTGGATGAATGGCTTGTTGGTGCCTTTGTACTTTGGATTGGCCTCATAGATCAGGCGATCGCCCTTGCGCCATTCCTTGAGCACGAATGGGCCAGACGAGACCGATGTGGCCGGGTCGGAATTATACAGGCCGCCATGGGCCTCCAGCGCTTTTTTCTGCATCGTGTCGCTGTACAACATCATCGCCGGAAGGTATGGCGCAGGCGAAACGGTCGTGACTTGCAGCGTATGCGGGTCAGCAGCCGCGACGCCAAGCTGATCCACCGGCACCTTGCCCTCGACAACCTCGCTCCAGTTCTTGATCACGCCCTGGAAGAACCAGGTAAAGTCCCATGCGTGCTTCGGGTCCGCACCATAGCGGAACGTCGCCACATAGTCATCAGCCGTTACGGGCGTGTCATCATTCCACATGAGATTCGGATCGAGATGGAACGTCCACACCAGGCCGCTTGAATCGACCTCCCATTTCGTGGCTGCGCCCGGCTGGATTTTGAAGTTCTTGTCGAGCCGCACCAGCGAGTCGGAAAGAACGTCGGAAACAGCACCGCCGCGCTTGTAGACTGATTCGTAGAAGTCAACTGTGGTGAAATCGGAGGTATTATCGTAATGAACAACATACACCTGCTGGTCGGCGGGCGCGGCATCGTCGGGGAGCTTCACGCCATTGAGCGTGCCATTTGCAGACGCCGCAGCGCCCGAATCACTGGCGGCGCTGGTGGGAGCGGTGGCTCCTGAGTCATTTGCTGCGCTGGTCGGCGCTGCCGATTCAGCTGCTGCGCTGGTTGGCGCGGCATTCGCGTTGGACGCATTCTGCGCCTCGCCTGAAGGGGCCGGAGCCGTGCCGCCGCACGCTGCAAGCGCGAGCATGGCGACACAGACAAACACGATAACGGACCAAAGACGGTTGCGACTCATACGTGTGGTCTCCTATGTAACTAGACACATGATAGCCGTCGGCTCCTGTGATCCCTTCTCAAAGCTGCTCTGCTTCTACCTGGTTCGGCGTTGTAGCAGATGTTTGCTCCTTTCACTCGCTTGTTACCAACCACCAGCCGCGTCAGGCGAAACTGAACAACAGGCATGGAGAAAGATGCGTGACTTCAGCGCCATGGCAGGCTGGCACTGTGCAAGGCCGCCAGAATGCATCAACAAAGATCGGCACACCAGCGCTACAATGATGTATGGACGTACGGAACACGAATCTCTGCGATTCCCAGAGCGGCATGGAGCTTATGCAAACGTTAACATCACAGTCTTGGAGTTGCTGATAATAGCATTAGATAATTGTTAAGTCAATTACAGGATGGGCAGAATCTAAAGCTCAGCCATGCAAGCAAGGCGACATTGCACGAAGCACTGCCGCCCGGTTTATAACAGCTTCCGCAACTATTCAGCAGTAGGCCGCTCAGCCCGACCGCGGCGCGCCTGCTCCTGACAAAAGGCATACAGCGCGTCGTAGACCTGCGCGCCAACCGCGAACAGCGCGTGGTCGTCGGCGTACAGCGCCAGCAAGCCCTCGGTGATCGCTTTCAGCCCCGGGCCCTCCGGCTGCTTGTCGGGGCTCGTGCGAATGTCCGCTGTCGTCACGATCCGCCCCAGCAGCACCAGCGCTGGATCGTTCGTCAGATCGTACTTCTGAAGCATGACCTCGAACGACGAACGATCGCCCTGCCGCTCAAGCCCCGACCCTTCCACATGAAACGGCGTCGCCTGAAGCCGCTCGGTTTCAGCCGCAAACTGCGCGCCAGACACGAAATACAATTCCGCATCTGGATCAATGAATCGCGTGATCAGCCATGCGCATCCAATTCGCCCGACACGTATTCGCTCGCGTGTAATCCATCGCATTGTAGAACTCCATGGCGCGGCCATGCTCGTCCCGCGCCGCTGATCGTGATTCCGCCAGCCGATTGTAGCATATCCTCAGGGTAGCACGCCGCGCATTGCCGCCGTGCCTTTGCCGGTTTCTACCAGATCGAAGCGCCGCATGGTATTCGAGCCGTCGGGCATGGTTAAAACCGCCTGCACCACCGCGCTCGCCGGGCCTTGCGGAATGTGCGCCGACTCAAGCGCAATCCGCGCGAGGCGTGGCGCGCTGTCCAGCCCCAGCCAGCCCTGAATCTGAGCCTGACTG
>DASTWM010000129.1:0-2090 GCA_035765855.1 Roseiflexaceae bacterium | reverse complement strand
ACGCCAGCGCGCAGTTCCGTGATCCGGAGCTACTCGGTCATTATTATGCCGCGCCTTACGCCGTGCTTGAGCCGGACCTGTGCTTTGTGGTAACGCGCGCTGGCGTTCCTTCCGGCTATGTGCTTGGCACGCGCGACTCGGCGATCTTCCATGAGCGCTGCGAGCGCGAATGGTTTCCGGTGCTGCGCGCCCGCTACCCGCTGCCCGCGCCTGACGATCAGTCGCGCGAGGCGCACATGATTCGCATGATCCACGCTGGCATGCGTTCAAAAGAAAGCGTACAAGCGCGCTATCCCGCGCATCTCCACATCGATTTGCTGCCCGAAGCGCAAGGTCAGGGGCAGGGCCGCGCGATGATGACAACCTTTCTGAACCGGCTGCGCGAGATTGGCGTGCCGGGCGTGCATCTCGGCGTCGGCAAGGCCAACACCGGCGCGGTTGCCTTTTACCGTCGCATGGGCTTCCATCCCGTTGAAGAGTACGAAACGGCGATTATGTTTGGCATGGATTTGCGAGCATGAACAAAGCAACTCGCGTAGGATGGTAAATAACAAATAGAACTGCAAAGATCTTTTGGATAACTCTCACCCGGCTGCTCCGCAGCTTCCTTCTCCCAGTGGGAGAGGAACCGAGGGTGAGGGCCAGCAACGGAGCAATGACATGCCTCATTTTATGTGTGTGACATGCGGCACGCAATTCGCCGCAACTGAGCAGCCGCCCGAACACTGCCCGATCTGTGAGGACGAGCGCCAGTACATCGGCCACGATGGGCAGCAATGGACCACGCTGGAAGCACTGCAAACCTCGCATCACAATGTCGTCAGGCCGCACGAGCCAAATCTGCTCGGCATCGGCACGCAGCCAAAGTTCGCAATCGGGCAGCGGGCGCTGCTGGTGCAAACGCCGCGCGGCAACGTGCTGTGGGACTGCATCAGCCTGATCGACGACGAGACGGTCGCGGCGGTTCGGGCGGCGGGCGGCATCGACGCAATCGCCATCTCGCACCCGCACTATTATTCCAGTATGGTGGAATGGAGCAGAGCATTCGATAACGCGCCAATCTATCTGCATGCCGCCGACCGGCAGTGGGTCATGCGCCCCGACGACGCGGTTGTATTCTGGGAGGGCGAAACGCACCCGCTCATGGACGGGCTGACGCTGATACGCGGCGGCGGCCACTTCGCGGGCGGCGCCATGCTGCACTGGCCTGCTGGCGCGGAAGGGCGTGGCGCGCTGCTGTCGGGCGACATCATTCAGGTGGTGCAGGATCGCCGCTACGTAAGCTTCATGCGCAGCTACCCTAACCTGATTCCGCTGCCGCCGTCCGCTGTGCAGCACATCGTGGATTCCGTCGCGCCATTTCGCTTCGACCGAATCTATGGCGCATGGTGGGACACGATTGTGGCGACGGATGCCGAAGCGGCCGTGCGGCGTTCGGCGGAGCGCTACATTCGCATGATCACAGGCGATCTGCCAGATTAGCGTGTTATTCAAAAAGGATTTGCCACAGAGGACGCAGAAAGCACCGAGAAGAATATACATCTCAGAGCGCTCTGTGACCTCTGTGGCTCAATAGGCTACGAAGATGCGTTTTCGACCATGTATTGATTTGCGTAATGGTCGCGTGGTGCAGATCGTCGGCGGCACGCTGCGCGACGACGCGGCGGGCGTTGTCACCAACTTTGAGACCGACCGCTCGCCGGCGGCCTACGCGCAGATGTACCAGGCCGATCGGCTGTTTGGCGGCCATGTGATTGCGCTGGGGCCGGGCAACCACGCGGCGGCGCTGGAAGCACTGCGGGCGTTCCCCGGCGGCATGCAGATCGGCGGCGGCGTCACGCCCGACAACGCCGCTGAATATCTTCACGCAGGCGCGAGCCACGTCATCGTCACGTCCTACGTGTTCCACAACGGCCATGTCGATAACGAGCGGCTGCGTGGCATGGTCGCCGCTGTGGGCCGCGAGCGGCTGGTGCTCGACCTGAGTTGCCGCATACGCGACGACGCCTTCTGGGTCGTAACGGACCGCTGGCAACGCTTCACCGATGTGCAGGTTTCCCGCGAAACGTTGGAACAACTGGCCGATCACT
>DASTWM010000128.1:0-11247 GCA_035765855.1 Roseiflexaceae bacterium | reverse complement strand
GTGTGGCGGCTCTGCATCCAACTGAAGACCCACGGAATCGCGCGCAAATCTTCGATCCGGTCGCTGCCGGTGCGGCTCGCCGGGCGACTGCCGATCTTCAGGCGGCTGATCTCGGCAATCGGCGTGGCATTGCGGAAGTAGGGCAGGAAGCGCGGGTTGTCGTACACCAGCGCCCGGTAACGGCGGCGGGCGATCTGCGCCAGTTCTTCAAGGGTTTGCACCCATGGGCGTGGCGCGTCGGTGCTCGGCGCGAAGCCCGCCAGCAACACGGCATTCAGTACCTGCTCCAGGTGGCGTTCGGCAATCGGCGGCATGCCATAGCGGTCGGAAATAACTTCGCCCTGCTCCGTGATCTTGATTTGTCGCCCCAGGCTGCCGGGCGGCTGCGCCAGAATCGCTTTGTTCGCCGGGCCGCCGCCGCGCCCAACCGCGCCGCCGCGCCCATGGAACAGCCGCAGGTTGATGCCATGCTCGGCGGCCAGGTCGCGCAGTGCTACCTGCGCCTGGTACAGCGCCCAGTTTGCGTCAAGAAAGCCGCCATCTTTGTTGCTGTCGGAGTAGCCGATCATGACCTCCTGGAGGTTGCCGCGCAACTGAATCTGTTTCTGGTACGCCGGCAGGCTCAGGCACTGGCGCATGACATCGGCGGCGGCGGCCAGGTCTGCGCCGGTCTCGAACAGCGGCACGACGTTCAGTTTGCTGAACTCGCGGTCGGGGCGGTACAGGCCAGCCTCGCGGGCGAACAGCAGCACAGTCAGCAGGTCGCTCACGCCGCGCGCCATGCTGATGATATAGGTTTCAATCACATGCGGGCTGATCTGGTCGAGAATCGCGGCCACCATGCGAAACGTTTCGACGATTTCAACGGTCGCGTCGCTGTATGGCAGGTGCGTGGGAATGAGCGGGCGTTGCGATTCAAGCTCGCGCGAAAGCAGCGCCACGCGCTCCTGTTCGTTCAGCGCCGTGTAATCATCGCACACGCCTGCATAGGCCAGCACTTCCGTCAGGGCCGCGTTGTGACGGGCGCTGTGCTGGCGAATGTCGAGTGTCGCCATGTGCAGGCCAAAGACTTCGACCTGGCGGATGAGATCACGCAGCGTGCCATTTGCGACACTTTCTCCGCCGTTCGCGCGTAGGCTGCGCTCTATGACATGCAGATCGTCGAGTAATTCGTGCGCGTCGTAATAAATCGTCTTTTGTGGCGGCAGCACCGCAACATCTTCATCATGGAACCAGTCAGGCTGGTGCGTCTCGGTGTGTTTCAGCGAACTAATGAGTTTTTCGCGGATGTAGGTACATTTTTGGCGGTACGGCTCGTGCGGGTTGCGCTCTGCCACCGTTGCGGCCACCACGGGAAACAGCGCGGCGTCGCTTTCCAATGAGCGTTGAAGCTCGTCGCTGATGCCGATCTGCCGGGTCGATTGGCTCAGCCAATGGCTCAACGTCTCAATCGCGCGCGTGTAGCGCCGCAGCGCTGCCATGCGCATGAGTTTCACGGTTTCAACGGTGACGGCTGGCACGACGTTCGGATTTCCATCGCGGTCGCCGCCCATCCACGCGCCGAAGCGCAGAATCGGGGGAATGTGCCACGCGAAGTCGGGATAGTACGTGCGCAGCGCGCGCTCAAGTTCGCGGTACAGGTGCGGCACCAGGTTCATGAGCGACGATTCGAAATAGTACAGGCCGTTCTTGACTTCGTCGAGCACGCTGGGCCGCACCAGGCGCACCTCGTCGCTCTGCCACAGCAATATCATTTCTTCGGTCAGGTGCGCGGCAATCTCGTCGCGCTCGACCGGCAGCAGTTCGTTGTTGTACAGGCGCTGGATATCGGCGGCCATATGGCGCAATTTTTCCAGCGTGGTCTGGCGCTTCGACTCGGTTGGGTGCGCGGTAAAGACCGGCATGAGCAGCGCCTGATCGAGCCATGCCTGAATGTCGCCCGGCTGCACATCGCGTTCGCGCAGTTCGGCCACCGCTGCGGCGATCGACTCGGCGCGCAACTGATCGGGCTTGTTCATGGCGCGTTCGCGCAGCACCCAGATGCGCTGCAATTGCTCGGCCAGGTTGACCAGCGCAAAATAGATACTGAACGCTTTAATCAGATTACGCGCATCTTCAACCGACAGGCTGGCAATGATGCCGTGCAGTTCCTCGCGCTGCTGCCGCTCGTCGCTGGTATGGATGCCTTTGGCAAGCGCGCGCACGCGTTCCTCAAGTTCGAACATGTCGCTTCCGGCCTGCGCGCGGATGACCTCGCCCAGCAGGTCGCCGAGCATGTGAATCGTCGCAGAAAGCCGGTCGCGGGTGTCAGGTATTTGCATTGTTTTCACCACAGACAAACGAAAAGCCGATTTGATCCATAGCGCCGGTGCCGTTTACGTAACGTCCGCGCTCGTCGTTGTTTTCTTCGGCGCATCGTTGCGTCCGCGCTTCTTTGCGTTGCGTTTCACAGCCTTTTGCAGCGCCGCTGCCAGCTTCGGCGGGTCGGATTGGCGCACGACGACTTCGGGCGTGCCATGCCACGCCGCGCACTCCGCCAGCGCGCCGGCCAGCGCCGTGATCAGTTCGTCGTCCACCACGACGCCCGGCTCCAGGTGGAGCGCTTTGATCTCGAACACGCCATCCTTGCGGTGCGCCTTCGGGTCGAGCCGCCCGACCAGCGCGCCGCGATGCAAAATCGGCAGCGTGAAATAACCATAGCGCCGTTTCGGCTCGGGCGTGTAGCACTCGATCCGGTAGTCAAAACCGAACAGATCGAGCGCGCGTTTGCGGTCCCACACCAGCGGGTCGAACGGCGAAAGCAGCGTGGTCAGTTCCGGCTGGAGGCCGCCCGCCGCCGCGTCTTCGGCATGGGTAGCGTGATCGGGGTGGATGTAGGCCGGTTCTTTCCAGCCTTCCACCCGCGCCGCGAGCAGCAGCCCTTCTGCGGCAAGCTGCTCCACGATTGGAACGGTTGCGCGCTTGCTGGTGCGGAAATAATCGGCCACCCAGCTCGCGGGCGTCACGCCCAGCGCCCGCACGGCCTTCAGCGCCAGTGCGCGGCGGGTTTCCTCAAGCGAGGGTGTGCGCGCATCGTCCCAGCCGGGCAGCACCCGTTCGCGCAGGTCGTAAATGCGGTGGAAGCGCTCGCGCCGGGCGATCATGAGCTCGCCCGATGTGTACAGCATTTCCAATGCCCGCTTTTCCCACTTCCAGTTCCACCAGCCGCCAGTTTGCCCGTCGGTGCGCTTGAAATCCGCCGAGCGCACCGGCCCATGCGCGCGAATATGCTCCCGCAGTTGCGCGATGCCGTCCTGGTTGGCGTCCATCCAGCTTTGCACATACGCCCAGCGTCGGGCCACACCGGCGCGCATCATGCGGCGGTACAGCGGATAATCCTCAATCGGCAGGAAGCAGGCTTCGTGCGACCAGTACTCGAACAGCGCGCCCTCGGCCAGCAGTTCGTCCAGCCAGCGCGGCGCGTAGTCGCCCAGGCGGCTCCACAGCACGAGGTACGGACTGCGCGCCACCACATGAATTGTATCGATTTGCAGCACGTTCATCTGCCGAATCATGGCAAGCACATCGGCCTTGGTCGCGGCGTGGTCAGGGCGGCGCTGCAATCCCTGGGCGGCGAGCAGCAGGCGCTGGGCGGCAGCCCGCGTGAGTTCAATCATGGTTTTCTCTCATGTGTTGCTCCGTGTGTATGATACCAGAAGAGCGGTGAGTTCATGACAGCTTTGGAGAGAAAATTGCAAAAGAGAAGCAAAACCAGCGTTTCGCCGGGCAAGTGGGAAGGCGGAGCCCGGCGGCCTATTGCACCGCAATTGTTTAACTATGCTATAGTAACGGCAGCAAACGCTGAACGAAAATACATAGAAAGGGCCTGTGATGTCCCGCGACACCCTCTCTGTTACTGACAATCGTACCGGCAAAACGTACGAAATTCCGATCACCGACGGCGCGATCAAGGCCAGTGATCTGCGTCAGATCAAGGCCAGCGACACCGACTTCGGCCTGATGAGCTACGATCCTGGCTTCACGAACACGGCGGCGGCGCGCAGCGCGATCACCTACCTCGACGGCGAAAAAGGCATTCTGCGCTACCGGGGCTACCCGATCGAGCAGATTGCCGAGCGCAGTACCTATCTTGAAACCGCCTATCTGATTTTGTTTGGCGAATTGCCGACTGCCGAGCAGTTGCAGAAGTGGCGTGACGACATTATGCATCACACCATGGTCCATGAGAACATCAAGGACCAGATGAAGGTGTTCCGCTACGACGCGCATCCCATGGGCATGTTTATCAGCACGGTGGCGACGCTTTCCACGTTTTACCCCAACGCCAGCGACATCATGGACCCGGAGAATCGCTTCACGCAGATTGTGCGGCTGGTCGGCAAGGTGCCGACAATCGCGGCCTTTACCTACCGCCATTTCCGTGGCTTGCCGTACGTGTACCCTGACAATAGTCTGAGCTACGCGGGCAACTTCCTGAACATGATGTTCAAGATCAACACCGGCAAATACGAGCCAAACCCCGTGCTGGAGCGCGCGCTCGACGTGCTGTTCATTTTGCATGCCGACCATGAGCAGAATTGCAGCACCAACGCCATGCGCGCGATTGGCTCCTCGCGGCCCGACCCGTACACCGCCATGGCAGGCGCGGCGGCGGCGCTGTACGGCCCGCTGCACGGCGGCGCGAACGAAGCGGTGCTGAACATGCTCATGAAGATTGGTGATGTGAAAAACATCCCGAGCTTTATCGAGGCGGTCAAGCGCGGCGAAGGGCGGCTGATGGGCTTCGGCCACCGCGTGTACAAGAACTACGATCCGCGCGCGAAGATTGTGAAGCAGGTCGCCGACGAGGTGTTCGAGGTGACGGGCAAGAACCCACTGCTCGATATTGCGACCGAGCTTGAGCGGATTGCGCTGGAGGATGAGTATTTCATCAAGCGCAAGCTCTACCCGAACGTGGACTTCTACTCCGGTATTATTTACCAGGCCATGGACATTCCGCTGCGCATGTTCCCGGTCATGTTCGCCATTCCGCGCACGATCGGCTGGCTGGCGCACTGGGAGGAGTCGATCAACGACCCGGATTGGAAGATTGCGCGCCCGCGCCAGATTTACACCGGCGAAGGCGAGCGCGATTACGTGCCGCTGGACGAGCGTTCGTAACATACAACTTAGAAATCATAACGGCGAAGCATTCCACAGGTGCTTCGCCGTTTTTACTTTTACCCGTATCTTTCTTTGTCTCGCTGCGGTATACATAGCAAGTCCCGCTGTTGGGCAACTGATGTATAACCTGTGAGGTACAACGTATGAGCGTGGTCAAAGGCACGATGAATCGCGTGGAGTTGCTGGGCAATCTGGGCGCTGACCCGGAGATGCGTTTCACGCCGAGTGGCACGGCGGTATGCAAATTCCGCGTCGCCACGAAGCGGCATGCCGGGCGCAACGCGGCGGGCGAGCGCGAGTTTGAGACCGATTGGACGACTGTAGAAGCATGGGATCGCCTGGCCGAGCGCTGCAACGATGCGCTGCACAAGGGCAGCCGTGTCATGGTAGTGGGCAGCCTGCGCACCGACGTGTGGGAAGATCGCGAAACAGGCCACCGTCGCTCCAAGATGTTTGTGCGCGCCGATGAAATTGTGTTTCTTGATCCACGGCCAGGCACCGCCGATCGCCTGGTTCCAGCGGCTGCCGATGCTGAAGATGACGAGGACCTGGCCTTCTAATGACTGGCTATTGCCTATCCGCAAACTCCTGATCCTGAAAGATCAGGAGTTTGCATGTGTTACAGGTCATGTCTTACGAATGGGTTGCCGCAGCACTGTCTTTAACTTCGCCGCCGCTGTACGTCGAGGATCACTCAGATAGATTTCATGGTGGTTGCCGTTTTCCGTGTATCCATGGTGTGGAATCCATTCCTGGTGCAGCCGTTCAAGGACGGGCGCTTCGTCATCATACGATCCGATGTGTGTAATCTGCACGGCGCGACCTTCATGATAAGATGCCATCCTCAACTTCTGTAGCGCTGTTACGTGCTTTTTCCGTCGCACGTCGTCGCAGGCGCGCTCGTACATTTCAGATGTGATCCATGCAGGTACCATGATCATCATTGTCCAATCCCATGTACCTTTGTCCCGCGCTGTGGTGAATGAGCGCATGTTGTCAGCCGTCCACAGCCCTTCAAGGGGTGGAATGACATAATCACGCGCGAGTTCGGCCTTACTCATGAATTTGGCGCGGTAAGCTACCGCGTATAACGCTTCGACAGCATGAGTATACTCCTGAGTGATGTTGGGATCGCCGTGACCATCAACCATGAGATCGGGCATGTGTGGCACATCCACGATCTCGAAGGTTGTCGTTGACGGGTGGTAGAGATCGGCAAGTTCTTTGGTAAAGTCAAGTTTTGCCACGCTGCTCCTCCATAGTATTCGCCAGGCAGGCGACACAGTATTTACTGCTGTGATCGCCAGCGTAGCAGATAAAGCGGTCAGCTATGGTCCTGTATTCTTGAGGAAAATCTATCGCAGCATGAGATTAAAAATCGCCCGCAGCGGCATCCAGCGCACATGTTGATGCTGCCACAGGCGATTATGCTGCTTGCCGGATAGAAATGGCGCTTTAATCGAAGAAATCCTCGTCGCCCTCGGGAAGGAACTGCCGGGCCGCCTCGGCATTGATCTCCACGCCCAGCCCTGGCCGGTCCCAAACCTCGATAAAGCCGTCCTTGACGATTGGGTTCGGCAGTCCTTCAACGATGTTGTACCACCAATCGGGCTTGCCGATCGGGTATTCAAAGGCGATGTAATTTTGTGGCAGGGTCGCCGCGACCTGCACCAGCGCCGCCAGCCCGATCAGGCCATCGCCGGTGCCGTGCGGGGCCATCATGATGCCGTGCAGGTCGGCGTATTCGGCGATCCACTTCAGTTCGGCCAGCCCGCCGACATCGCACGGATCGGGGCCGATGATATTGACCGCGTTGGTCTCGATCAACGCCTTGAAGTTGTGCCGCAGATAGATTTGCTCGCCGGTGTGGATCGGGGTCGACGAGCGCTGCGTCACCTCGCGGTACAGCTCCGGCAGCACGTACGGCGTGTAGTCGCCGGTGATCAAATCTTCCAACCACAGCAGGTTGAGATGCTCAAGCGCCTGCGCCAGCCGAATCGAATCGGAGATCGACCAGCCCGGCCCGCAATCCAGCGCCAGCCCGATCTCGTCGCCCAGCACCGCTTTCATGGCCTCGACGCAGGCGACCACATGCTTCAAGCCGCGCTCGGTCAGCGGGCCACGGTTGGGGTGCCGCCCGACGGTTTGCACATCGCCGTAGAAGAAATCAGGAACGCGATTGACCATCTGGCTGTGAAAGCCGATGCCCTGCTTGATAATCGTGAATCCTTCGGGCGCGGCCTTCATTTTGGCCGTGTTCTCGGCATAATCTTCAGGCGATTGGCCTGCCATGGGGAACCGGATAGCGCCGTTGTAAACCCGCACTTTGTCGCGGACCTTGCCGCCCAGCAATTTGTACACCGGCACGCCGTACGCTTTGCCCGTGATGTCCCACAACGCCATCTCAATCGCGCTTACGGCGCTGCCCCACGGCTTGAAGCTGCCCATCCGCCGAATGTTGAGCATGACGCGCTCGACGTTGGTCGGGTCTTCACCCACAATCAGATCTTTGTAAAAGAGGACATGCGGCTTGAGATACGGCTTGTAGGTCTCCACCGCGCCAAGACCACTAATGCCTTCGTCGGTGGTGATACGTACGACGGGATTGTCGCCGAGCATGGTGTACTTCAGATCGGTGATTTTCATCATGGGCTTCCTTGCTTTTGGTATGCAGCGATGCGAATACTACGAACAGATTGGTCTGAAAGGCTGAATAAAGCCGCAGGCAATTATAGCAGTGCATGGTGTGTACAGGCGCATCCGCACCGTACATCCATGACGCATCCACCACAAGTTATGGTACACTATGCACGCAAGCCTTGCAGTGTATAGATGGAGTTGTAGAGCGCATACCAGAGTTATGCGCGCTCGTTCAGGTTTGGCATGAATGAGTTCATGAAAGGAATGTATCGATGCGACAAAGTAGATTGTTTCTGAGTCTGTTCGTGGTGCTGTTTGTGTTGGCGGCATGTGGCAGCACCGGCGGGACCGGCAGCACCGGCGAAACCAGCAACACCAGCAACACAAATGCGTCATCGGGTGCTGCGGCCAACACGAACACGGCGGACACAGGCAACGCCAACGCCAACGCGAATGCCAACACGGCAGACATGGGCAATACCAACGCGAATGCCAACACGGCAGACACGGGTAACACGAACGCAAATGCGAACGCGAATGCCAACGCGGCAGACACGAACAGCAACGCCAACACCAACAGTGGCGCGGCGGCGGGCGGCAGCGGCGCGCTGGCGGCAATCAAGCAGCGCGGCAAGCTGGTGGTAGGCGTGAAGTACGACCAGCCGGGCTTTGGCTACCTGAACCCGGCAACCAACAAAGTTGAGGGCTTCGATGTTGACATGGCCAAGCTGGTCGCCAAGAAGATTTTCGGCGACGAGAATGCGGTTGAGTTCAAGGAAGCGGTTTCCAAAAACCGCATTCCCTACCTGGAGCAGGGCGTGGTTGACGTGGTATTCGCCACCATGACGGCCAATGCTGATCGCGCCAAGCAGATTGATTTCTCCGATTGCTATTATGTGGCGGGCCAGTCGCTGCTGGTACCAACCAACAGCGAGATTACCGGCGTCGATGCGCTGGCAGGTAAGACGGTCGGCACGGTCAAGGGCTCGACCTCGGAGAAAAACATCCGCGAGAAGTCGCCGGACGCCAAGGTTGAGTTGTTCGACACCTATTCGGAAGCGGTGCAGGCCATGCAGTCGAATCGCGTTGACGCGGTGACAACTGACGATATCATTCTGTACGGTTTTGCGAATAGCAATCCCGACCGCTTCAAGGTTGTCGGCGGCCAGTTCACCCAGGAGCCGTACGCGGCAGGCATTAAGCAGGGCAATTCGGATCTCCTGGCGCAAGTCAATGCGGCGATTGAGGAGGCCAAGAAGGACGGCACCTGGGCCGAACTGTACAAGAAGTGGGTCTCCAAGGATGTGCCGCCGGTGCCGCCGCAGAATTGGCAGGACGTCGGCAAATAATTTGGAGTTGTAAGTTATGAGTTTTGAGGTACGCAAGACTGGTCTGCGCTCAAAACTCATAACTCATTATTCACAATTTAACGGGGTGGCGCGTGACTCCAGAATATTGGTCCCTCATCCTGCAAGGCGTGCTCATGACGATCTGGCTCACGGTGGCCTCGGCGCTGTTGAGCCTGATCATTGGCGTTGTCGTTGGCGTGATGCGGATTTCGCCGGTGCCAATCTTGCAGTCGATCGCGGCCAGCTACACGGAATTCTTCCGCAATATTCCGCTGCTGGTCGTGCTCTTTTTTGTCTACTTTGGCCTGCCAAACACCGGGCTGCGGCTCGACGCGACCTGGAGCGCGATCTGGGGTCTTGCGCTTTACACTGCCGCCTACGTGGCCGAAGTTATTCGCGCCGGGCTTGGCACCGTCAGCAAGGGCAATGTCGAGGCGGCGCGCTCGCTCGGCCTGAGCTTCATGCAGACCATGCGCTACGTGCAGCTGCCGCAGGCCATGCGCGCCGCCATTCCGCCGCTCGGCACGCTGCTGATCGCGCTGCTCAAAAACACCTCGCTCGCCAGCACCATCACGGTTGGCGATTTGCTGTTCCAGTCTGATTTTGTGGGCAATCGCACATTCGACCCCAACATCCTGCTCATCGCCGGCGCGATCTACATTGCGCTGACGCTGCCGCTCGGCGGCCTGGTGAATGTGGCCGAGCGCCGTTGGGCCATCAAGCGTTAGGAGCGTCCATGGCAACCGTTGCCGCGCCGTCCCGTCCTGTGTCTGAGCGCCGCACTGGCATGGTGAATTTTGGCATTCAGCTCCTCGTGGGGCTGGCGCTGCTGGTGCTGTTCCCGATTGCGTTTGGCATGCGCTGGGCGAATTTCCTGCCGCTGCTCAAGCCCGATGCGCTGCGCTTCCTGTCGATTGGCATGTTCGCCACCATCATTGTGTCGCTGGTCGCGATTGTGGTGAGCCTGCCGGTAGCGACCGGGCTGGCGCTTGGGCGGCTCGCGCCACAGCCATGGGTTCGCTGGCCGTGTATCGCGTTTATTGAGGTTGTGCGCTCGCTGCCGCTGCTGCTGCTTATTTTTTACATTAATTTGCGCTTTCCCGGCCTGGGCGTGTTTGAAAGCGCGGTGAACGGCGAAGGCTATGTGAACCTTGTGGTTGGGCAGGCGCTTTCGCGGGCCGGGCTGGCGGTCATGATCGCGCTGACGTTGTACACCGCCGCGGTCAATGCCGAGTTGTTGCGCTCCGGCATCCTGTCGCTCGACCGCGGGCAGACCGAGGCGGCGCGCTCGCTCGGCATGACGTACTGGCAGACCATGCGACTGGTGATCTTGCCGCAGGCGTTCCGGCGTATTCTGGCACCGCTGATCGCGCAGTTCACCATCTTGCTCAAAGATAGCTCGCTTGGCGCGATTATTGGATTTATTGAACTGCTGCGGCGTGCTCAGATTCTGTTTCAGCAGAGCTTCAACCCCATGGAAGCGCTGTACGTGGTGGCGCTGATCTATTTTGTGCTGAATTATGTGCTTGGCCTGTCGAGCAGGGTAGTCGAGCGCCGCCGCCCGTCGGTGCATGTGCCGCTTTCGGAAGTGTAGCCCAGCGTTGAATGGAGAACGTGCTGTGAGTAATGTAACGCCATTGCCACATACAATTGGCGAACCAATCATCGTCGCCGAACATGTCGTCAAACGTTTCGGCTCGCTTGTGGCCTTGAACGATGTAAGCCTGGAGGTGCGCAAGGGCGAGGTGCTCATGATCATTGGGCCGAGCGGCTCCGGCAAATCCACGCTGCTGCGCTGCCTGAATCATCTTGAAGTGCCGAACGCAGGCCGCATTGTGGTGGACAACATCGACCTGACCGGCAGCCGCGTGAACATCAACAGGGTGCGCGAAGAGATTGGCATGGTGTTCCAGCGCTTCGAGCTGTTTCCGCACCTGACTGTGCTGGAGAATGTGACGCTGGCGCAGCGCGTGGTGCGTGGCCGCAGCAACGAGGAAGCCCAGCGCACTGCCATGGACCTGCTCAATAAAGTGGGTATTCCCGACAAGGCCGATCAATATCCGGCGCAGCTTTCCGGCGGCCAGCAGCAGCGCGT
>DASTWM010000127.1:0-3367 GCA_035765855.1 Roseiflexaceae bacterium | reverse complement strand
CGAGTAAGGTTTGTCGAATCCAATATCATTAATATCATCGATCAGCATAATTAAATCTAAGAATTCCTGCGATGTTACGTCACAACCACCTTTGCCTAGTAAATAGAGGTGATGCTGGAGATAGGTGTATATCTCTTTAGGCTCCAAATCTATAAAGAAGTCGAGATTTTCAAGAAAGTACTCATTGAAGAGCCATAATCCAAGATGATACAATATACCATTTGGTAAGGTCTTTTGCAGAAGTCCTGTTGGGTGAAGCTTGCCACTTCTATGCAAATTAATCATATGCTTCATATTGAAATCTACCCAATGGCTGTTAAATATTCTGTTGAGTCCGTACTCATATAATTGTAATGCTGTGGGGACAAAAATTGATAATGTCATAGATCATTAATATAAAGTGAAACCACTGAACAATTATTGTACCACAACCGTGATACTGATATCCTTTTCATGCTACATTTTGGAATGAGAAGTATTAATTACAACTGAACGGCAGCTTCATCAGAAGACCAGCCACCTCAGGTCTGAGCTGCCACACTGCCTGTGTGGAAAAGTCGTACCGCCTGATGAAGATGAATAAATAAAGCCAGATATTGATCTCACGGTTTACTCACACACGCCGTCGCGTCGGTCTGCATGTGCTCAGTGGCCTGCTCCGGCGTCCATTCGCCGAGCAGCACCTCCGGCAGCGCCACCGCCAACACGCGGAAGGCGCAGCGCACGCCCTTGGTCGCGGGCAGACCGACCGCGCCGTCAAGCTGCGCGGCAGCCTTTGAGAGCACCGGGTCGCTCTGCACGGCCTCGTCGCCGAGGGCAGAGGTCTTGGCGGGCAACATGTGGAGTTCACGCGCCAAGGCGGCCTGCCCGGCGGGCGCAAGCAGCGCATTCATGAGCATGGCGGCTTTGGGACGGCGCGTTGCGGTCAGATCTTTGCCGTACATCAGGTACACACCGTTCAGCGGCGGCGCGGCGATGCGGCCAGTGCCGGGTACCAGCGGCATGCGCGCCACGCCCAGATCGAGCGTGTCCGTGTATTGGCGGTAATCGTCAATCGCCCAGTTGCCGTCGATGTTGAACGCCGCGCCGCCCTGCGTAAACAGCGCCACACCGTCATCATAGGTGCTCGGCGTGGACGGCCCGCCGACGCGCAACTCTTTGAGCATGTTCAGCGCCGCGATCACCTGCGGCGTGTCGAGCGTCGGCGCGCCATCCGGCCCGACCAGCGCGCCGCCCGTGCCGGTCAGCCATGCCACGAACCAGCGCGGCTCGGCCCATGCCGACACCAGGCCGACCTTGCCGCTGTTCTTGATGTCACGCGAGGCGACGATCAGCGCGTCGGTGGTCTGCGGCGCGGCGGCGGCAATTTTTTTGTTGTACAACAGCAGCAGAAAGCCGTCGGCGGCCAGCGGCGTACCCCAGCGCTGCCCGTCGAGCATGGCGGCGGCGACGGTGGCAGGAATGAATGCATCGGCGGATTGGCCATCGGTGGCGGGCGTGATCAGTTCATCGCGCTGCAACAGGCCGAGATCTTCCTGGCTGCCCCAGAACAAATCCGGCTGCGGCAAACCCGCCAGCGCATTGCTGCGCACATCGGCCTGCAAGGTGTCGGGGCTTTTCACTGTCACATGGACATCCACACCGGCCTGCGCCGCCGCGCCTTCGATGACGTGCTGCAACGCATCAGCCTGCGCCTCTGTGCCAACGGCCCAGACAGACAGCGCGCTTGGCTCGGGCGTGGGCTGCGGCAGCGCAGTGATGGGGGGCGCTTCGGTGGGTGGCGGCGGCGCAGGCGTCGGCCTGGGCGTGGCGGTGGGTACGGCAGAAGGAGGTGGCTGCGGCGTGCGCACCATGTCACACGCCCCCAGCAGCATCAGCGCCAGCAGCAGAACGAAACAGCGATGTATCTGGAGCATACCGTCAATAGCCCGCTTCCATGTCAACCTGATGTATACAACGAGCGCAAAGAACAAAGCCCTGAATATGTTCTTTATTCTTTGTTCTTTCCTTGCTTATGATACGCTCTCGCCCGGCTTGAGCGCGATGACTTCGGTCTGCACGCCGAACTCTTGCAGATGCTGTCGCAACGCATCGGGCGTGCCGTTCAACAATGGGAACGTGCCGAAATGCCCGGGGATGGCGTACTTCGAGCGAATCAGCTTCAGCGCGTAGGCGGCCTGGCGCGGCCCCATGGTAAAGAAATCACCAATCGGCAAAATCGTCACGTCCGGCTGGTACAGGTCGCCGGTGATCATCATGTCATAGGTCGCCGCCGTGTCGCCAGTGTGATAGATAGTAAAGCCGTTGTCCATGCGAATCACGTAGCCGCACTCGCTACCCATGGGAATAATGGTGTTGCCATCCTGGTAGGTGCTGCTGTGAACCGCGTTGGTCATGGTGATCTGCGCGCCGGCCACTTCGGTTGTGCCGCCCTTGTTGAAGCCGACGATCATGTCTTCCGCAACGCCCTGCCCGGTGAGCCACGCCTGCAAATCGAACTGGCACACGATTTTGGCGTCGGTGTCGGTGGCAAGCTTCAGCAGGTCGTTGATATGGTCGAAGTGGCCGTGCGTCACCAGAATAGCATCAAGACTCTCGTCGCGCACGCGCTTCTTCCACTCGTCCGGGCAGGCCGGGTTGGTGTCCACCCATGCATCGACGAGCAGCTTCTTTCCGGCGGGCGTGGTAATGTGGAACGTGCCATGTCCAAGCCATGTAATAGTTGTATCTTTGCCAAACGTAGCCATGAAAGCCTCCCTGGTTGCTCAACGCATACAACATACAGGCACCGCAAGAAATGGGCCGATATGTCGCAACGTGCTGGAACCGATTATGCAGTATAGCATAACTCAAATAGCTCTCTGCACACGGCGCTTGACAGGCATGGTATACTAATAGGGTACGGGGGTAGGGTATCATTTCTACCTTCATAACTATCCAGGGAGGAATTAACATGGCAAAGCCAATGGCAGTTACAGATACTGAGTTCGAGCAGAAGGTGCTCGGCTCCGATACGCCTGTTGTGGTGGACTTTTGGGCTGAGTGGTGCGGGCCGTGCCGCGCCGTCGCGCCGATTCTGGAAGAACTGACCGGCGAGTACGAAGGCAAGCTGTCGGTCGCCAAGGTCGACATTGACGAGAACCCGGTCTGGGCGCAGAAGTTCGGCGTCATGGCGATCCCGACCATGATCGTCTTCAAGGACGGCAAGGAAGTGCGCCGCATTCAGGGCGCGCGCCCGAAGAACGCCCTGAAGCAGGAGTTCGACGCCGCGCTTGCCTAACTCGGCAAGGCTTGCTTGAAGCACGGGCGGTGCGGCTACGGCTGCATGCCCGTGTTTTCGTGCTGAAAGAGGATGCACATGACTACA
>DASTWM010000126.1:0-4373 GCA_035765855.1 Roseiflexaceae bacterium | reverse complement strand
CATAGCATGGTACAATGACGTGAACTCTGCCTCTATGCGACGATACAAGTTCTGAGGGCCTATGCCTATTACTAATGTCTTTGAATCTACACGTTTTCGTTCCCTGATTGTCAATAGTTTTACGAGCTTCAACCTTGTAATCGGCCTTCTTTCGCTTATTGCCGCAACAACTGGAGCTATTTGGTTATCAGCATGGGGCCTGCTGTGCTGTGTTTTGCTCGACATGTGCGACGGCTCGCTGGCGCGCCGCTGGGATGTATCAAGTGATTTCGGCGCGCAGTTCGATTCCCTGGCAGACATGACCTCGTTCATTGTGGCCGGCGCAACGCTGATCTATTATTGGGTGCAGCCGAACACGCCGCTGTGGCTGATCGTGCTGGCGAGCGCGATGTATACGCTATCGGGCGCGTTTCGGCTGGCACGCTTCAACTGCTCGTCGGCGCAGCCGGGCTACTTTCAGGGCATGCCGACGACCTTTGTGGCTGCTGCGGTCGCCGCGAACTACCTTGTCGCCCCGGCGCTGAACTCCTACTGGGTCGTGGCAGTGGTAGCGCTGCTGGCGGTGCTCATGGTCAGCCTTTTTCCGTACCCGAAGATCGGTCCGGCAACGATTCGCCGCCTGCCGCCTGCGCTGCTGCTGGCACTCATCGTCTGCGCGGTGGTGAATATTTCCTGGACGGTGTGGATTGTGACCATTGCATATGTGGGGCTGGGGCCATCCATCTGGCTGCGGCGGCGATTGCAACCGGCAACTGATGTCATCGACTCAATGTAGCTAAAGCCAAACGCTTCATGCAAAGCGGGCATGACCGCGATGGTCATGCCCGCTTTTGTTTATGGTCGCGCTTTAGCGGCTAAGTCCGTCGGGCAATCACCGTTTCGCCACCTGCAACGCGGTCGCCAACACTGATGATCGCCTGCCACTGCTCGGCAGGCAGGTATACATCCGTCCGCGAGCCGAAACGAATCAGGCCATAGCGGTCGCCCTGGGCCAGCAATTCGCCCGGCTGGCTCCAGTTCACGATCCGGCGCGCGACTAACCCAGCGCGCTGCGCCACAACGCACGGCCCGCTTGCGCCCTCAATCATGGTGTAAAGCGCCTGGTTGTGCTCCGCGTCAGCCGAGTCCGCCGCCGCATAGCCGCCTTCCTCTTGAACCAATTTCTCGACTTTGCCTGCAATCGGGCTGCGGTTGATGTGAACGTCGAGCAGCGACAGAAACACCGCGATGCGTAGCCATTCGCTGTCGCCAAAGCGCTCGTCATGCACGCGCTCAATTGACAGCACGCGCCCATCAGCGGCGGCGTAGGCCACGCCGGGATCGGGCGCGACATGACGAACTGGGTCGCGGAAGAAAGCGCCTATGATCGCGGCAAGCAGCCAAATGAGTCTGCGTAGCGGGCGCGGCAGCACTCGTCCAATGGCAAACAAGCCTGCTATCCACGGCAGTGCGTCGCTCGCCACGGCCATGCTGCTAGTCAATTGAATGCGATGGTTATGCTCCAGCGGCGCAAGTGTGAGCGCGTCAGCCGGTGACGGCTCCTGAAGGCGCAGGTGGTGAATCCATGCCGGCGGCACGTTGCGCACGACCGTGTCACGCCGAAACTCGTGCGCGTGCAGGTAGCGGTCGAGTACCACGCTGGCTGCCTCGGACATGTCGCGCTGCTCAGCCGAGGCGAAGCGACGTTTGAGCGCGCGGAAGAACGCATATTCAATATACGTCAGCGTGCCGCCGGGCTTGAGAATCTCCCGATAGGTTTCAAGAATACCTTCCACAACTTCGGCTGGCAAATTGGTGAACGGAATGGCCGACACGATCGCGTCGAAGTGCTGCGCGCGGTCAAGCTGCGTCACGTCGCCATGAATGAGCGTAATCTGACCGCGAACGCGCCGAAAGGCCGGGGCGTTGTCGATGCGCTGGCGCAGATAAGCGACGAACTCATCGTTGAGTTCGCACAAAACCAGCCGATCGCCGGGGCGCATCTGCTCCACAATCGCGGCAGTAATCGCGCCGGTGCCCGGCCCGGCCTCCAGCACCGTGCGCGCGCCATGCCGCCGGGCGAACTCGGACGCCATGGCGCGGGCGGCGTAGCGCGAGGTCGGTAGCAGCGCGCCGATACTGGTGAACGAGCCGCGCAGGTTGCGAAGAAAATATGTTTGTTCGCGAAGTGCCATTGAAACCTCTTGTTAATACCTTTCCGCGCCGCATTGTAACATGCCGCCGCGCGTTCTATAGTCATGCGCTCAGCACATCGCCAATCGCCTCGACCACGCAGTCGAGCTGCGGGTACTCGATGACGAGCGGCGGCAGCAGGCGCAGCACGTTCGGCCCGGCGGGCAGGAGTATTCCGCGAGTCAACAAATAGAGCATCTAATCGCTGAGCGCCAGCAAGCTCCTTCATAATGATCGCCGCAATCACATTCTGCTTATGCGGAGGCTGTGAAAATAACTACTTGATGCAAACATCAACTACTGCAACCACATCCTCGACAAATTGCGATGGAGCTTTTTCAACGAATTTTGCTTTGCGAGCGTTATAATCAATCGATTTCACTTGCTCGGCCATTACGAAGCCTGTCAGAGAAGATGAACTTGGTACAGGCAAGTGAAACGGGATGCCGCGATTGGTATTCGTAATCGGACAAACGATTGCCAATCCTGTCGCTTGATTAAAAAGAGAGTTGCTGATAACAAGCGCAGGACGCCTGCCTTTTTGCTCATGACCGGATTGAGGATCAAAGGAAAGCGTGATGAAGTCGCCCTTTTCGGGAACAAAAGTGGGCATTTACCATTCCTCTTTCCCTACAGGTTCGCCAAAGCTTTCTTCACTTGCTCGATAATCTGGCGGCATCCGCGAAATCATCTCGACTAGATCGAAATTTTTGCCGCTCACATGTGGCTCAAAGTCTGGCACCACAACATAAACTTTGGCGTTTTCAGGTAAGTGAACGTCTGCCGCAAGTCGAACTTGCCCATTTTCAACGGTGCCTTGAAAAGTTGCGACTGACATGAGCATTCCTCCAAAAAGTTTGATTATACGATACATCAGTGCGCGACGCCGAACATGCTATTCATTATTGTAACATGCCGCCGCGCGTTCTATAGTCATGCGCTCAGCACATCGCCAATCGCCTCGACCACGCAGTCGAGCTGCGCGTACTCGATGACGAGCGGCGGCAGCAGGCGCAGCACGTTCGGCCCGGCGGGCAGCGCCAGCACGCCGCGTTCCATCAGCGCGACGAGGTGTGGCTGCACGCGCTCCTTCAGTTCCAGCCCGACCAGCAAGCCCATGCCGCGCACTTCGCGCACCTTCGGCAGTTCAAGCGCCCACAGCTTCTCAGTCAGGTACGCGCCCTTTTCGGCGGCCTGGCGTGGCAGATCGTGCTCATGAATGTAGCGCAGCGTGGCGCGCGCGGCGGCGCAGGCCAGCGGATTGCCGCCGAACGTCGAGCCGTGGCTGGATGGCGGAATCGCTCCCAGGCTCTCGTGCATGACGACCGCGCCCATGGGTACGCCACCGGCGATGCTCTTCGCCAGGGCGATGATCGACGGCGTGATGCCGTAGTGCTCGCATGCCCACAGCCGCCCAGTGCGCCCGAAGCCGGTCTGCACTTCGTCCACGATCAGCAACGCGCCGCGTTCGTTGCAAATCTCGGCGACATCAGCGACATATGCCTGGCTGGCCGGACGCACGCCGCCCTCGCCCTGCACAAGTTCGATGATCACAGCGCTGGTCTGGTCGGTCACGGCAGCGTCGAGCGCCTCGATCTTGTTGTACGGCACATGCGTAAAGTTTTCCAACAGCGGCATGAACGGCTCGCGGTACTTCGGCTCCCACGTCGCAGAAAGCGCGCCGAGTGTGCGACCATGGAAGCCGCGCACGGTTGCGACCGCGCCGGTGCGCCCGGTCTTGAGCCGCGCAACCTTAATCGCGCCCTCGATCGCTTCCGCGCCGGAGTTGCACAGAAACACGCGCTCGAAGCCCGGCAGCGTCGCCAATAGCTCTTGCTGATACAACGCGCGCTGGTCGTTCGGAAAAATCTCGGTGCAAGAAATCAGTCGCTCGGCCTGCTCGCGGATGGCGGCGACCACCGCCGGGTTGGCATGGCCGAGATTGGCCGCGCCCTGCCCACCAACGCAGTCGATGTACTCGCGGCCTTCGGCGTCCCACAGCCGCGCGCCCGCGCCACGCACGATAGCGACTGCGCGCTTCGGATACGTGCCGCTGGTGTGCGCCTGCTCAAGCTCGATAATTTCGGCGTTGGTCTGTGGTATCATGTATGTAAACCTTTCTGCTGCCCGCATGGCAACGGTGAAAAATGACACATCAACAGCAACTCGAACGCATCTGTCGCACCTATGGTATCGCTATT
>DASTWM010000125.1:0-6466 GCA_035765855.1 Roseiflexaceae bacterium | reverse complement strand
AGGGACCGAGGGTGAGGGATGATAGCTATGTGGAAAACATGTGTGGTTTTATTGAGTAGAGATCACTCGGCTAGTAGTCTCTACTATGTCTGCGATGTGGTGGTCGGAGCCTGCGGCGCGTTTGGCGCGCCCGGCTGCTGCCGCCCGCCGCCAGAGCCACGCCCATGTGGCGCAAGCAGTTGCGCGCCGGCCTGCTGCAACCGGGCGTAAATCGCGTCGGCCTGTGCCTGCGTCATGCTGCCGCTGCTGACCGCCTGATCAAGCTGCGTTCTGGCGGCTGCGAGCGCTGCGTCGGTCACGGCCTGCGCGGTCGTGCCGTGAGCCTGCGCCAACTGGGCCAGCGTTTGCCCGCTGCGCAGTTGGGTCATCAGTTCCTGATTGGTCATGTTCAGCGCCTTCGCGACCGCACCGACGACCGCCTGCTGGACACCGCCGTTCATCTTCGCGCCGTTTGGACCGCCGACCTTGCCGCCGAAATCCCCATGGCCGCCGAGCAGCGCGCCAAGGTCGCCCGATTGCAGGCGTGATTTGAGCGCGTTGGCCTGCGCCTGCGTGAGCTTGCCCTGCTGCACCGCCTCATCGAGCGTGCCGCTGCCCGCGCTGACGATCGCGCTGTCGAGCGTCGCGCGCTGGATGTTCAGCGTCGCGGCGAGCTTGTCCAGAAACGTGTTGCGCAGCGAGTTAGCTTGTTGGTTCTGCTGCGGTTGCGCGGGCGCGGGCGTTTGGGTTGGCGGCTGGGTTTGCGCGTTTGTTGGGGTACTACGGATAGTTGGCCCGAACACCACGCCCAACGCGACACCAGCGATCAGCGCGATTGCGATCAAGATTGACTTTCGTTGCATGCTTTCTTCTCCTTGTGCTGAAACTTGATGCCGTCGTGTCCATCGGCGGCATGTGATTCATCATAGAAAACAAGCATGGAGAAAGTGTGGAGAAATGATTAAAAGCAGATGTGAAAGTCAGCCAGTTGGAACCAGGCTGGAGGAATGGAAACGCATATCCGTGGGCGGTGTATCACTCGGCATTTGGCGAGGAATAAGCGATTGCGCGAACTTTATTTGATTCCATGATCGAAGAACTTGCTTCTGATCGTTGGTCCCTGGTATTCCGCATCCTATGAATAACCACAACCAAAATGCTGTAGTAGATCAGCAGGCCGTAGAGCGAAGGAGTCAGCACGAGTACGCCCCATCCACTGTGGACCGAGGTATAAAGCCATTCGACCGAAGTGTTCCAGTTCGGCGGAATCATGAGCAGCAGGGTTGCCACGAGCAGCGCCTGTGATAACCGTGGTGAGGGGCGCTTGCGCAGGTGGCGCAGCAGTGCAAGCACGGGAACAAGCATGAGCGACAAATTATAATAGCCGTTAATCGGTGCGACGAGACATATCACGGTCAGCCAGAGGCTGAAGATGAGCGCCTCATCAACTGCCTGGGCATGCATCGTGAGCCAGAGACCGATGCCAACGATAGCGACGCTTGTGAGGCATGTCAGCAGGATAGCCAGGAATGGAAAGTGCATGACCGAAATCGCATACGCATTGGTGGTGAGCAGGCGAAACCAGAAGCCATACAGCGAAATATTGAACTCGGC
Organism: Roseiflexaceae bacterium; assembly: GCA_035765855.1. Taxonomy (GTDB): domain Bacteria; phylum Chloroflexota; class Chloroflexia; order Chloroflexales; family Roseiflexaceae; genus DASTWM01. The sequence goes on along the minus strand of DASTWM010000125.1, from coordinate 4,873 downwards.
TTCCGCCGGAAAGGCGCTCCTGGGAAATGGATTGCTGAGATACCGTTGATAGGGTTCGCTGCCAGCGAGCGCGATATGGACCAGCACGATTCCGAAGGCGGCCATGCTCCCGCCGACAAGCACCGACCATGATCGTCGCCGGAGAAAAAAGACCCCCAGGAGCGCAGGATAGAGTTTCAGGAGGCACGCGACGGCAAACACAAAGCTCACTGCCATCGTGCGCTGGCGCATGCTATAGATCGCAATGAGGAGGACCGCCATGACAATGCCAAGTTGCCCCAGTTGCAGGCACAGGATCGTTGGTGGCGCAAGCACGACCGCAAAGACAACTAATCCCCAACGCGCTTGAATGGCCGGTGCTGCGCACTGTTTCAGGCTGATAGCGAGCAAAACGCCAAGCAAGGCGGTATTTATCGCAAACCAGAGGCGTTGTGCTGTGAATGGCGGGAGCACGGCGATTGGTTGTATCAGATAAGCCAGCAAAGGCGGATAGATATAGGCGGGTGCCTGAGTGTACGGATTGCCGGTCTGTTGCACGCTGTGCGCCGCTTCGTAGTAGATTTGAAAATCGTTATGCTTCGGCGTTAAGGTGACAAACGAGGCACCAAGCACCAGGCCCGCGAGCATGAGGTAATACCAATTCGGTACATTGAGCAGGCGTCGGATGATGTGGTGGATTGACAAGCTGGTACCTTCTGGAATCAGAAATGGCAGGTATCGTCATCATGATACGATTACCATCGTCCACGTCAACAGTACTTTCAGCGCGCTTCACAATGGCCCTTTTGCCAGGCACCTGCCAGGTGATCGGCATCATGGCCACACCATGCTCAAGGGACGCTACGGCGACACCGGCAGTGTAATACTGACGCCAGCGCCACAATGATCGACAGGTTCCTCTGCTGGTGGAATTTGCTGGTTGCGCCATGTCGAGCTTGCTGATGATGCGGCTCCGCGCGCCGTTTCGTCAATGAGCAGGATACCAAAGAGGGTTTGCAAGTGATGGGGAACTATTTGGATTTGTGTAAGGATAGTGAAGGCCCGGCGAGATGTCGGCGCGAGCAGGCTGCCCTCACCCGCACATGGTAGCGCGAATGAGGGCAGGCAGAATCACCTACTTTCGTTCAGCCAGCGCGGTGCGGCCAATCTGCCCCAGCGCAAGATCGTCCTGCGGCGGCTGGAACAGCCCGGCGCGCGCGTCGCGGAAGTAGCGCTCCAGCGGCAGGTTGCGCGTCAGGCTGAAGCCGCCCGCCACCCGCAACGCCTTGTCAGTCGCGGCGCAGGCCGCGTTTGTGCAGAGATACTTCGATGCAGCGATCTGGGCAGCCAGATTAGCGCGCTCGTCGGGTTCGTTGTCCCACATGGTCGCGGTGTTGTACAGCACCGCCCGCGCCGCGTCAAGCGTGACCTGAATATCGCCGATCCATTGCTGGATGTGCGGCAGTTCGGCGATTGGTTTGCCGAGCGAGGGCGGCGTGCGCGTGTTGGCGTAATCGCATGCCGCGTAGCATGCCGCCTGCCCAATGCCCAGGTACACCGCCGTGATCGTCAGGCCCCATGCGTTCGCAGCGGGGCGCTTGCCCTCTGCCGCAGGCTTCTGCCCAATGGGCGAGCGGCCAACCATCCATTCGTCAGGCACAAACACGTTGTCATAATACACGTCGTAATTGCCGACTGTCCGCATGCTCAGATTATCGCTCCATGTGTCCTCCATGCGCAGGCCGGGCGAGCCTGACTCCACAATCGCGGAGGCGCTGTAGCCACGCGGCGCGTCTTCGGCCGGCGGCAGCACCACGCCCGTGACGAGATAGCGCAGCGCCGGCGCGCCGGTGACGAAAATCTTGTGGCCGTTGATCAGCCAGCCGCCCGCGGTGGGCGTTGCGGCAGTCGCCGGGGTGCCGCCGCGCGAGATGCTGCCAAGCTCCGGCTCTGTCACGACCGAATTGATCAGCCCACCATCAGCCGCAATCGTGCGGCAGATTTGCTCGAAGATTGGCTCCGGCCAGCTCCGCTCGTCGCGCATGCGGCCCAGCAGCCCGACGAGCATGCCGGTCGCCAGCGCCGTCGCGCCATCGCCCTGCGCCAGGTGCTCCTGCGCCAGCACCATGTCCATCACGCTTGCGCCTTCGCCGCCATATTCGCGCGGCAGCACCAGCCGCAGGTAGCCGGATTCATGCAGGTCGGCGTAGTTTTCAAACGGAAACGAGCCGTCGGGATCGTGGATCTTGGCGCGCTCGGCGAAGCGCGCCGCCAGTTCGTCGGCCATGGCGACAATGCGCTGCTGCTGTTCAGTGAGTACGTATGGGAATGCCATCAGTTCTCCTTCTTGCCTGGTATGTTCCATCGAAGCGCTCATACACCCTTCAGCGTATACCATATTCCGATAAACATGGTACATTGTGCGTGGAAGATTGAAGCGCTACAAACAGCATCTTCGCTTAGTATAGCATTGTTACCCGAGCAGTTGGCAGCGGAAGCGGAAGGTGAATCGCGCTGGCTTTGTGACGACGTACCCTGATATTGGGGAGTGTGTGGCAGCAACAGAGAAATGAGGTGACGCCATGATTTGTCGCATCTGGCATGGCTGGACGACGCCCGCAAACGCGGACACATACGAGACGTTGCTCAGGCAGGAAATTTTTCCGGGCATTGCAAACCGGCGCATCGAGGGCTACAAAGGTATTCAGCTCTTGCGCCGCGATGTGGATGATGAAGTCGAGTTCATCACGCTTATGTGGTTCGACTCGCTGGCGGCGGTGCGCGTCTTTGCGGGCGAAGACTACCAGCATGGCGTCGTTCCGGCAAAGGCGCAGGCGGTGCTGTCGCGCTTCGATGCGCGCTCGCAGCATTATGACGTCGAAGTCGACCAGTTTAGCGCGACATGAGGTGCAGCTACGGTTGTTGCTGCTCACGCCTGACAGCAGCGACGCCCGCCTTCACGCGCTCGATAACCTGTGCCGGGTCAGTCGTTTTGAGCAGGTAATCAAAGATGCCCTCAGGTGGCGCTTCTTCGCTTGTGCTGTCGAACGAGCCGTGGCCTGTGAGCACGATAATGGCGATTGAGGGCTGCCGTTCGCGTGCCACGGCGACAACTTCCATGCCACCCATGCCCGGCATCTTGAGATCGACTAACATCAATGCGAAGGCGTGCTGCTCGAACAATATGACGGCCTCATCGCCATTTGCCGCAGTAACAACGTCGAAGCCTGCGCGGTGCAATAATGCTTCAAGCGTGCGGCGAATATTTGCCTCGTCGTCAACAACAAGAATGCGTGCCCGATCTGTCATGAACCATCTCCGCAGTGCAAACAACTTTTATCGTATGCTATCTTAGCACGCATGCCAATGATCATGCCACTTCATAAGGAACGTACAACTACCGGGTTTCGCCATCAGATCCAATGGAGGCCGTGTCCATGTCAGAACCAAAGCGACCGAACATCCTGTTTATCTGCACCGACCAGCAGCGCTTTGACACGCTGGGCTGCTACGGCAACAGCCACATCCAGACGCCGGCTGTTGACGCACTGGCCCGCGAAGGCACGCTGTTCGAGCAGTGCTATGTGCAAAGCCCGGTCTGCGCGCCCTCGCGCGCGAGCCTCTTAACCGGGCGCTACCCATCGATGCACGGGTTGTGGGCGAACGGTGTCGCGCTGCCGCCGCACGAGCGGCTGGTGAGTCGCGCGCTGGCCGATGGCGGGTACGATTGCATGCTGGTCGGCAAGTGGCATCTGTCGGCGTGCTTCCGCGGGCGCACCGAGCCGCGCCTTGATGACGGGTTTCGCGTCTTTCAATGGGCGCACGATCCGTCGCATGGCTCGCCCGAAAACAAATATCACCGCTGGCTTGAGCAAAAATACCCGGAATTGTTTGCAACCGCCAGCGCTAAAGGGCTGGGGCGCAGCGGGCATGAGGCGGGCATGTTCGACACGATGCCGACGGAAGCGCACTACACGCGCTGGGTTGCCGAAGAAGCCATCAACTATCTCGAAACCGAACGTCGCCCGGAGCAGCCGTTCTTCATGTTCGTCAACTTTTTCGATCCGCACCATCCGTTTGTTGCGCCGCAGGAATACCTTGACCGCTACAATCCAGCCGATGTGCCGCCGCCCATCGGATCGGCGGATGATTTAGCGGACAGGCCGCCGATTCTGACGGACGCATCCGAAAAGAGCTACGCCGGTTATGCGCGCGGTTTTACCAGCTACACCGCCGATGAAATGCAGCAGTTGCGCGCGGCGTATTACGCCATGATAACGTTCATTGATGACGAAGTTGGCCGCATGCTCGGTGCGCTCGACGCGCTCGGCCTGCGCGATGACACGCTGGTGATCTTTACCAGCGATCATGGCGAGATGCTCGGCGATCATGGGCTGCTGCTCAAGGGGCCGATGCTGTACGAGGGCGCGGTGCGCGTGCCGCTGATCATGCGCTGGCCCGGCCATATTCCGGCTGGCGAGCGGCGCGCGGAACTCGTTCAATGGCTGGATCTCACCCCGACATTCCTGGACGCCTCCGGATTGCCGCCGCAGCCCACGCACCAGGGCATGAGCCTGCTGCCACTGGCGCGCGGCGACGCCGATGCTCCCACACGCGATTGGGCGCTGTGCCAGTATCGCAACAGCGGCCACCCCTACGATCCGCCGGTCCACGCGACCATGCTGCGTCGTGATCAATACAAACTGGTTGTGTTTCACGGCCCGCCTGCGACCGATCGACCGCGAACCGGCGAGTTGTACGATCTCGAAGCCGATCCCGATGAATTACATAATCTCTGGGATCATGCCGATTATGCGCAGGTGCGAACGCGCTTGCAAGAGTTTCTGCTGGATGCGCTCGTCGCCATTGAAGATCGGTCGCAGGCGCGCGAGGC
>DASTWM010000124.1:0-14784 GCA_035765855.1 Roseiflexaceae bacterium | reverse complement strand
CTTTGCTCATGCTGGTTTTGATCGTTGCCACACCGCTGGTCGTCTGGAATGTACTGGAAGAATGGGCTGCCGTCTACACGGTGACTGAGGCGGGCCTGCGCTTTGAATCGCTCGGCGTGGATGTGCTTTACCCATGGCTGGGCATCATGAGCGTGCGGCGGCAGGACGAAGATGCTGCCGAGCCAGTCGACGAGTTGATATTGAACAGCGACTACACGCGCCAGATTCGCAATCCGGTGCTGCGTTTCCTCCATGGGCAGGCGTACGGTCGCAAGCGGCTGCCGATTTATGCGGGGCTGGAGCAGCGCGATGATTTGCTGGGCGAAATTCGGGCGCGCGCGAGCCTGACCGATATTTCTAGCGCAACATTAGCGGCGGAGTAGCGCACGTTGGCCTGAACATGCTATACTTATACAGGTTCAATTTTGTACACGCCGCTCGTAAAGTGGCGTTTGTCATGGACTTGGTTTCGTGAGCACATGGTTATGCGTAACACGCATTGCCAGGCACATACATGAACATTGCACAGACGCACTGTTCCACACATGTCTGTACGAACCGTCCCGCTGAGGACGGTTCAGCATATAAAGCAGAAAAGTAAACAATTGGGTTATGCCATGCATGGCGTAACAAAGGTAGAAAGGAGCGAAGTAGGGGCCGAAACATAACAGAATGGCATCCGACTTCATAACAACCTATGGCAAAAAACAGATTGCGTGCAATCCCTCTCGGCGGAGTCGGTGAGGTTGGCCGCAACATGTGGGTGCTCGAGTATGACGAGGAAATCCTGCTGCTTGATTGCGGCGTGATGTTTCCAGAAGCGGACATGCCCGGCATCGATCTCGTGTTGCCCGACATTAGCTACCTCCGCGAGCAGCAGCATAAAATTAAAGGGCTGCTGCTGACGCATGGGCACGAAGATCACATTGGTGCGGTGCCGCACCTTCTGGCGGATCTTGGGTTTCCGCCCATTTATGGGACGCCTTTGACGCTTGGCATGGTGTCAGGCAAGCTCAAAGAGCATCGGCTGCTCGACAAGGCGACACTGGTTCGTTTTCAGGCTGGCGACACATTCAGCATTGGCTCATCATTCACAGTGGAGCCGTTCCACGTCGCGCACTCGATTCCTGACACGGTTGGCTTTGGTATCACCACGCCTGCTGGTCTGGCGATTTATTTGACCGACTGGAAGTTCGACCACATGCCGGTGGATGAGCGCCCGACGGACGTGACCAAGCTGGCCGAGCTTGGCAGCCGCTCGCCGGTGGTGCTGATCACCGACTGCGTGCGCGTGGAGACCAAAGGCTACACGCCGAGTGAAACGATCGTCGGCGATGCGTTCGATAGCATCTTTGCAACTGCGCCGGGTCGCATCATCGTCGCGACGTTTGCGTCGAATATCTCGCGTGTGCAGCAGGTGATTGATTCAGCGGAAGCGTATGGCCGCAAGGTCGTGCTGGCGGGCCGCAGCATGGAAAATAATTCGCGGATCGCCTTCGATCTTGGTTACCTGCGCGCGGAGCCGGGCACGGTCATTCGCCCGCATGAAGCTGGCAGCTACCCCGACGATCAGGTGGCCGTGGTTTGCACCGGCAGCCAGGGCGAGCCGATGGCCGCGCTGGCGCGCATGGCAAACCGTGATTATCAACATGTCAAAATCAAGCCCGGCGACACGGTTGTCGTTTCCGCCACGCCGATTCCCGGCAATGAGGTGTCGGTCAACCGTGTGATCAACAACCTGTTTCGGCTTGGCGCGGACGTGATCTACGGCGGCGACGCCAAAGTTCACGTGTCCGGCCACGCGGCGCAGGAGGAATTGAAGATGTTGCTGGCCCTGCTGAAGCCACAGTTTGTGGTGCCGTTCCATGGCGACTACCGCCATATGGTGCTGTACCGCAAGCTGGCGATCGGCATGGGCGACATGTTCACGGATGAAAATGTGATACTGGCCGAAAATGGCGCGATCCTGGAGTTCAGCCAGAACTTCGGCAAGACCGTGAGCAAGACGCAGGTTGGGTATGTGTACGTAGACGGCACAACGGTCGGCGATGTCGGCAACGTGGTCGTGCGCGACCGCCAGATGCTGTCGCGCGACGGCATTCTGATGGTGGTGGTTGGCATCGACCGCACCAGCGGCGAGCTGGTGGCCGGGCCGGACGTGGTATCGCGCGGCTTCGTCTACATGCGCCAGTCCGACGACCTGATCGACGCGACCAAGGACGTGGTTCGCACCGCGCTGGCAAACAACGACGGCTCAGGCCAGACCGAAACCGACAGCACGTTTATCAACCGCAAGGTGAAGGACTCGGTCAGCGAGTTTCTGTACGGTCGCACCAAGCGCCGCCCGATGGTTATTCCGGTCGTGATGGAGATGTAACGTTCACGCGACGAAGGACGAATGACCAAGGACGAAGGCCATGCAAGCCTTCGTCCTTTTTGTGCTGCACCTGGATGTTACGATTAGCGCCAATAGCTTACTGCGAATTTTCGGCAGATGTTGAAATCGGTGGCTTAATCGGCACCGATGTGGGACCGCTGCGATTTGGAGCCGCCTCGGCGGCCTCATGGCGCAGCCGCTCGAACAGCAGCTCGCGCAGGCGATGGAGCCGATCCTGATATTCCGGCGAACGAATCGACTCAGTTGACATGATCAGCGCATCCTCGCTGTTGTCGGTGTAGTAGCGCGGGCGCGTGCCGAATGGCCTGAAGCCGTATTTCAGATAAAGTTGCTGCGCGACAACATTGCTGACGCGCACCTCAAGCGTCAAAATATCTGCATTCAGCGCCATGGCCTGATCCGCAAGGCCGTTCAGCAGCAGTTCGCCAATGCCACGCCCGCGATAGGCTGGGTCAACGGCGATTGTCGTAATATGGCCTTCATCCACGCTCAGCCACAGCCCGCCATAGCCGACGATCGGATGCGGGCTCGGCTCGGTTGTGGCGGGCGAGCCAAACAGCACCGAGAAAATCCCTGACAGCCGACCACGGCGATGCTGCGGCTCGCTGCGGGGCGGCGGCGGCGTCGGGCTCGCGCGTGCGACGACGTAGCGGCTGGTTGCGGAATTTCGCAGTTCTGTGCGGTACGTATTGGCCGACCAGAGCGTCGAAAAGCTCTGCCGCTCGATGCGCTGCACCTGCTCGATGTCTTGCTCGACCATCGGCTCAATAAAGTAGTACACGTCGCCCCCGAGGAAGTTATGAGTTCAAAGGTATGAGGTATGAGTTATGAATTCAAAGGTATGAATAGCGGCGCTCCTGTATTCAAAACGCAGAACTCAAAACTCTTAGCTCCTACTTTTGCAGCGGTGTTGCCGACTCGACCTGTAAAAAGTCGCGGTATGCGCCATCCTTGCCGAAGCCGCCGCCGGTCTTGAATTCGCCGGTGACTTCTACCTTGCCCCACACAAAGCTGTTATTCGGCCCAACATTCAGCGCTGCTGACTTATCGGGCGGGAAACCTTCCATCCAGATTTGCCGTCCGACTGGCTGCGGGCTGCTGCCGACCTTATCATTGTCGTTTGTCTTTTCGTAAGAGACGCCCTCGGCAAGCACGAAGATCTGTCCATTCCAGAAATAATAGCCCTGGGTTGTTACCTTCTTGCCGTTGTACTGCCCGGGATTGTCCGTAAGCTCGAACAGGGAAACTTTGCCATCGCCAGGCGGCGTATTTTCAATACGCGCTTCGGTGCGCTGCACGCGCTCGATTGGTTCTGCCGAAGCGACCTGAATGCGGTACTTGTACTTGTTATCTGGCCCGTAGCTCCCGCCTGTCTCGAACAAGCCGTTGACGCGCACAAAACCATACACGGCATCACCGGGCTGATGCAGCTGGTTTTTCATGGAAGATTCGGGAAAATTATCTAACCAGATCTGATCGCCGAGCGGCTGCGCATCAAGGCCATTGTCGGCGGTACTCACGCCGAGCGCCAGCACGCTTGTCGCGGGACTGCCGCTTTTGCCGAGGTACGCGCCGCTCACCACCACATTCTTGCCGTTGTACTGCTGCGCTTTTTCAAGCAAGTTTGGCACGTAGAGCGATGAGTCAGAAAACAAGCTTGCACTGCCGAGGCTGCACGCCGTGATTGCTCCCAGGCTCATGCACGCGACGACGACCATGCATATAACACGTACCGCGCGGGGTACATTGATATGTAACTTCAACAAGGCTCGTACTGCTCCTTAATAACATTATGTTGTACAGACAATGCGCGCCATTATAGCATACCTTGTTTACCTGAACTCTTGCGCGCCGATGTCATCGCGGAACGAACGACCCTCGAAGGTGATGCGGGCCGCGTTAGCAAGCGCCCGCTGGCGTGCCTCAGCGAGTGTGGGCGCAGTGGCGGCAACGGTGAGGACAAGCCCGCCTGCCGTTCGCAGGGCTGTGTTGGAGGGCAACCCAAAGCGCATGCCGAGCATGTTTGGCCCGGTGGACGCGCGCGGCTGGTAGTGCAACCCGTTTGGATTTTCAGTGGCGCTGTGAAACGCAAGCACGCCATCGTCGAGCGTGTCGAGGCTGCTGATAGGGCCACCAACCGGAAAATGGTAGGGGTAGCCACGCGCGTACAGCCCGATCCCGACACTTGCGACGGGCCGCCAGCGCAGCGCGGGCATGTCATGGATGCGCCGGGCGATAGTGGCTTGAACCCATGGCAGCAGGTCGTCTTCCATGCGTGGCAGCACCACCTGTGCCTCGCCCTCGTGCATGCTGTAGCGGATGGCGGTAATGCACGGGCCTTGCGCCGTAATAATGCAATCAATGCCGAGCACGCCCCAGACCGGCATGCCTTCCGCAGACAGGCCACCGAGCACAGGCATGATACACTTGTGGTGCAGGAAATCTGTCAGCAGGGTCGCGTAACGTGAAGTGCTGGTATGCGCGCCCACGCCTGCCGCCAGCGGACTCTGCTTGTCGGCATTGATGCGATCGTACAGGCGGGTCGCAAGCAGCGGCACCGCTGTGTGACCATCCGTCAGCGTCGAGAGCACGACGCGCGGCCCTTCCAAAAACTGCTCGATCACCACGCCGTTGCCAGTTTCATCGATTGTCCGCGCGGCAAATAGATCGCGCAGCCCGGCCAGCGCGGCGTAGCGATCGTGGTACACGGCCTCGCCCCCAGCCGGATGGTCGGCCTTGATCATGACCGGAAGCTGCATAGAGGCCAGAAACTTTTCTGCCATGGAAAGGCTGGTGAAGGCGCGGCCTGGCGCGGTGGGCAGATTGTAGCGCAGCATGAACTCCTTGGCACGGCAGCGGCTGCGTTCCAGCGCAGTTGAACGTTGTGACGGCCCGCACACGCCGATATGGAACGATATCACTTCATCGACCATGCCGTGTTGCAGCGGGCCACCTTCCGCAGGCACAATAATGTCCACACCCTGCTCGAAGGCCCAGCGCGCAACGTTCGCCGCGTCCTCCAGCGCAAGATCAACCGACGGCGCGATCTGGCTGGTGCCGCCGTTGCCGGGCGCGCACATCACTTCTTCGGCCAGCGGGCTATTGAACAATTTCCAGACAAGGGCGTGGGCGCGGCCATCGCCACCCAGAACAAGCACTTTCATAATGACTCGCATGTGAATGGTAGAACGGTGCTCCATGATCTATTATACCAAGTGCATGGTCTTTGGTCATGTCATTTTTGTGCTTATTATGTCGGAGAACATGGCGGTTGAAGCGCGCCGGGGTGTGCTATACTAACGCATCTGCACGGTGGCGCAACATACAAACGCTTGCGAGCGTCCCACATGCATATGATACCTGTCAACCTGAACTTTCAAGGAGTTTCCCATGCCCGGTGAGGTCAATCTTCGTGCCACACTCGCGCGGCCGGTGATGCCCGCCGCGAATACGCCGCAGATCGCGTACTTGCTGCTTGAAGCCCAGCCGACGCAGGTCATGGCGCAGGTGCGCGCGCCAGTCAATGTGGGCTTTGTGCTGGATCGCAGCGGCTCGATGAAGGGTGATAAAATCGAGCGCGTGCGGCGGGCCACGTCGCGGGCACTTGACCTGCTGGACGGCCAGGATATTGCGTCGGTCGTGATTTTTGATCACCGCTCCGAGGTGCTGATCGGTGCCGCGCCGGTGACTAATCCGAAGGCCATGCAGGATGCCATCGCGCGCATCCGCGATGCGGGTGGCACGCGCATTGCGCCCGCAATCGAGAAGGGGCTGCGCGAGATCGAGCAGGGCAGCCCGCAGGCGATCCGGCGGCTGGTGCTGCTGACGGATGGACAGACCGAGAACGAGAACGAATGCCTGTACCAGGCCGACCAGGCCGGGAAGCAAGGCGTGCCAATTACGGCGCTCGGGATCGGCAAGGACTGGAACGAGGATCTGCTGATCGACATGGCGAACCGCTCCGGTGGCACGGCTGATTACATCGACCAGCCGGACAAGATTGTTGATTATTTCCAGAGCACCGTGCAGCGCGCCCAGTCCAGCGCCGTGCAGAACGCCACGCTGACCTTGCGGCTCGTGCAGGGCGTCGCGCCGCGCGCCGTCTGGCAGGTCATTCCGCTGATCAGCAACCTTGGCTACCAGCCAGTCAGCGACCGCGATGTGTCGGTGCCGCTCGGCGAACTCGAAACCGGCGCGGGTCGCGCGCTCCTGATCGAATTGCTGCTCGATCCGCGCCCCGTCGGCCAGTATCGCATCGGGCAGGCCGAACTGAGCTACGACGTTCCCGCGCTTGGCGTGCAGGGCGAAAAGACGCGCGCCGATGTCATGATGACGTTCACGGGCGACACGGCGCAGGCGGCGCAGGTCAACGCGCCGGTCATGAACATTGTCGAAAAAGTCAGCGCATTCAAACTTCAGACGCGGGCGCTGCAAGACGTGCAGGCTGGCAATGTGTCCGGCGCGACCCAGAAGCTCCAGAGCGCCGTGACGCGGCTGCTGAGCCAGGGGGAAACTGAACTGGCGCAGACCATGCAGCAGGAAATCAATAATTTGCAGCAGAGCGGCCAGCTTTCCAGCGAGGGTCAGAAGACCATCAAGTTTGGCACGCGCAAGACCGTGCGGCTGAGCGACCTCGATCTGCCGGAGGAATTCAAGAATAAGCAGTAGCAACACTGATAGCAGCGTTTACTGAAAAGCAGCAGGGGCGACTTATCCAGTCGCCCCTGCTGCTGTCTCAGACCTTTGCGCCCGCGCTATTCACTTTGAGCTTCTGCATCGCGGTTATCGTACACTTTGACTCTGGGGAGCGGTTGTTTGTCCAATTGCTCGGTGAAAAATGCGACGATCTCGCTCAAATGGCTGTTCACGTACTGATAGCCACCATAGCGGTCGTGGCTCGGCGCAACCACCACTGGCCGCGCGTTCGGCGTGGCGCTCGCCATGGCCTGCACATCGACCAGCGATCCCCATGTGTCGCCGCTGCCCTGAATATACAGCATGGTCGTTTCACCAAGCTGTGTGGCGGCGCTGGTCGGATTGATGCTGCGCAGCGGCGGCGAGCCGAATGACTCGTGTAAATGTTCGGCAATGTTGGTTAAATACGGGGCAATTGCGCCAAACGTCTGTTGCGCAACATTGTCTAAGAACGTTTCCACCCGCACTGGCTGCACCGCGACCGCAGCGCGGATCGGCTGCACTTCTGGAATGCCGTACATGATTGCATTCGCGCCCATGGAGTAGCCAATCGCGCCGATCCGTTCGCCATCCACGTCGGAGCGCCCGCGCAGCATCTGCACTGCCGCAACAAAATCGCGCGCCTCCTTCACGCCGAATGTAACCGGCGTGGCCGCGTCGCTCGCGCCGTGGTTGCGCAGGTCGAACAGCAGCACATGGAAGCCAGCATCATGCAGGGCGCGGGCCGGTTTCAGTAAATCAACGGTCTGATCGGCAAGCACGCCATTGCCAGCATGATTGCCCATGCGGTTCCACGGCCAGCCATGAACGAATACTACGGCAGGCGCAGGCGTGCCATCATGACTGTCGCGCGGAATGAACCAGCCGCGCAAAGTCACGCCGTCGCTGGCCTTGAAATTCACGGCCTCGGCTTCCAGCCCCAGTTCGGCTGGCGAACGCCAGAACGGCTGGCGTTTGCCGGAAACCATGGCATTGGTGAGTTGGTTCGCGAGCGCGCCGAGCCGCCCGACACGCAGCCCAAGCCACAGTCCTCCAAAGAACATGCTGTAACGGAAAAAGCGTCGTAGCATACAATACCTCATCTCTTAACTATATTTTCTCCATGCCATTATACCGCCTGTTGCAACGCCCGCGCCGTGCCACACAGGCGCGGCGCAAAAACAGTGTTGACAAGTTCGTTATTATCAGTATAATAAACCCTCGTGAGCCGAGGTGGCGGAATTGGCAGACGCGCTAGGTTGAGGGCCTAGTGGGAGTTACATCCCGTAAGGGTTCAAGTCCCTTTCTCGGCACCAGGGCGATTAGCTCAGTTGGTAGAGCACCTCGTTTACACCGAGGGTGTCGGCGGTTCGAGTCCGTCATCGCCCACCAGATTGCGGATGCGTATCCGCAGTTTCTGGGGCATGTGCCACGGTAGCTCAGTTGGTAGAGCACACGCCTGAAAAGTGTGGGGTCGCCGGTTCGAGCCCGGCCTGTGGCACCTCCGATAACTCCATGCACATTGTGCATGGAGTTATTTTTTTTGCCTCAATGGACGATGCAGAGGGGAAAAATATGCCACAAACACACTCGCACCTCACACCCGCAGGCCGCGCCGTTTGGCACACCGAGCGATTATGGCAGCTTGTTCAAGATTTGCCGGTGCGCGCGATTGCGCTTTCTGCAATTCCTGAATTCGACCAAGATTGTTGGTTTAGGCCACATACCCCGCCAACCTGCCGCGCCGTTGCACAACATGCGCGCCGTATCTGGGACGCAGATTTAACATATCCCATTATCCTTTCCGCTGATGGCAAGCTCATGGATGGAGGCCATCGTATTGCAAAGGCATGGTTGCTGGGATTGGCAACCATTGAAGCGGTGCAGTTCGTCGTGGACCCGGAACCGGACTACGTACTTCCTGAGTGATTTTAATTTTATACGCTGCTACTGATCCGCGAAGGCACGCGAAAAGGTAAATTCAAAATTCAAAACTCAGCACTCAAAACTTTACTCCAGTTCCCATGTCGCCTTGCCGAGCAGTTCAAAACCGGCTGTCTGCGCTTCCTCAAGCAGCGGCGCGGTAACGAGCATGTCCTGCACAGACAACGTGTTATGGATGCGCGCCATGCGCACCGTCTCGACATCTGGATGGGCGCAGCAATGCAGCGCGGCCCCCACAGCGTCGCGGCTGGTCGGCAGCACGGCTGGCAGCGCAATGCGCTGGATCGCGCCCAGGCCCGAGGTCAGGCCGTTGATGTAGGTCGTGGCGAAGTCGATCTTCTGCGCCACGCGCGCAGTCACAATATCGGCCAAGCTCATGCCGGTCGCGTTGCCGTGGCTCGGCGCAGTGATGTCGAGCGCGACGACAATGTTGATCCGCGGCGCGTCTGGCTCGGCTTCGCCGGGGATGCGCATGCGCCCAAGCACGTTGTTGTCCAGCCCCGCGCCGCTGATATTTTTGCCGAACTCGTCCACGATCAGCACATGCAGTTGCTCGAACGGCAGTCGCCCCATCAATGTGAACGCGCGCTTGAGTAGCGCCTGCTCGCCCGCTGCGCCGATCTCCTCCGGCGGGAGCGCCACCACTTCGGCGGTGCGCTCGCTGGCGTCCTCCAGCAGCGCCACGCCGCACAGCACCTTGCCGGTATTAACCACCAGCCGGGCCAGCGGCGGGATGAGATCGCGCAGACCAGCCGGGCCATGGCTGTGAACCGTGACGGCCCCGCGCCGCTTGCCGAGGCCAATCGCGATTATTTTGGCTACTCCGCTCTCGATTGGCCCATGGAAGTCGGTATGCGGCTTGACACGGTTCAGCGCCAGAATACCATCGGCCTCGGCGGCGTAGCGATCCAGATATGCGGGGATGCCGTTCGGCAGGCGTCCAACCTCAACCACGTCCATGGTCGCGCGGATCGGGCAGCCGATTGTTTCTTCCGTCACATGGAGGTCGCGCAGCACGCCGATCTGCCCCTGCGCCGTCGCGCCGCCGTGGCTGCCCATGGCGGGTATGACGAACGGTTGCGCGCCAGCATCCTTGAGGTAGGCCACCGCGCCCTGCAGCGCTGGCACGATGTCATGAATGCCACGGCTGCCAGCCGTCACTGCGACAGACATGCCCGGGCGAATGCGCTTAGCCAGACCGAGCTTGTCAAGCTGGATTCGCACCGCGCTTGCTACGTCCAACGGCGGGGTAGCAGGCGCTGGCTTGCGCACGTGGTAGAGTTGCGGCAGCGGCGTGTCGAAGTGTAAATCCTCGATGTTCAGGTTGATCTGCATGGCTGGCCTCCTTTTTTATTTACCACGAAGACACCAGGATTTTATAATTTTTCTTTGTGTCCCTGGTGCCTTGGTGGTTATTTATGTATCGGAATGACGAGGTCTTTTGGGAATGGCGTCAGGCTCTCGAACGTGCCGTCGGGCGTGCAGTAATACGTGTCCTCGATCCGCACGCCGAGACCCTGATTCGGATAATACAGCCCCGGCTCGACCGTGAACACTGCGCCGGGTGTCAGCACATCGCCGCGATCTTTGAGCGATGGAAAGCCGTAATCTTCATGCACCTCCAGGCCGATGCCATGGCCGAGCGAGTGAATGTAGCCCTCGTCAATCGGGTACTTGCTGCCGATCGTTTCGTAGCCGCGCTGCTCGAAATACTGACAGGTCATGTCCTGATATACCTTGGTCGGCGCGCCGCTTTCAAGCTCGCCGGTGACATGCTCGAACACGCCCAGCACATCATCGTAGAGCTTCTGCAACTCCGGCGAGGCGTAGCCAATCGCAAAGGTACGCGTCATGTCGTGGTAGTAACCGCCGCCCTGTTCGCGCGGATAAAAGTCGAACACAATCGGCTGTCCGAGCATAAGCGGCGCGTTTTCGTCGCCATGCGCGTGTGGCAGGCCGGCGTCGCGGCCCTGTGAAAAGATAAAGCCCTGCGGCGATTCAAGCCCTTGCGCGGCGGTTTCGCGCTGAATCAGCGCATGCATATCGCCAATTGTCAGCGGCTTGCCGTTCGCATCAACCAGGCGGTCGCCGTCAGCACGGCCCTGCTTGATGAAATCAACGACAGCCTGCACCACGGCGACGGTTCTGCGCCCGACCTCGCGTATGCGCTCAACCTCGTCCGGCTCCTTGGTCAGCCGCGCCGCAGAGATTAAATCCTGCTCGAACTCGGCCACGATCTCCAGGCCGGCCATGCGCTGCGATAACGCGGCGAGCAGCGCGAAGCTCGGCCCGGCCTCGACTGTGCCGTAGATGCCGACCCGCCCGCCGATGCCCAGATCCTCGAACATGCGGCGGCGGTACTCAACCACCGCGTTGAAGCGGCTGCCGGTCTGCTCGATGATCTCGCGCATGTTCCAGCGATCGCTCGGCACAAGGACGAGTCCGGTTTCCTGGGCTTGCATCTGCTCCCACGGACTGTGTACCAGCATGGCTGGCTCGCCGCGCTTCTTGAGCACCGTGCCGGTGAGTTTCTGACCCTTGACCAGGTAATTAAAGGCTGGATTGGCGCTGCCGAGGCCGTCCGGCCCCTCGATGACAATCGCATCGAGGTTGCGCTCGGCCATCAGGCGGTCAATGTCGCTGCGCATGGGTTGCTCCTTGTTTAAGGAACCAGGAACCACAGCGCCTGCGTTTCCCGGGTTCCGCATTTCCGCAATTCCTTGATCTTACTTTATGCTTCTGGCAAAAAGGTAAACATGTTCGCGCCGCATTCCGGACATGTACCCCGCGCCGCGCGGCGTCCATTTTCGGTTGTCTCCTCGTGCGGATCGACCATGGCGCGCTTTTCATGGCAGCGCACGCAATAGGCAGTGATGCCATTTTCGTCTGTTTCATCATCAGCCATGGGCGCGGGCGGCGTTTCCATGGTCGCTTCAGGCGGGGCTGCGCTGTTTTCGAGCTGCGTGGGAACTTCGCCGGGCGCATCGCTCGACGGATTGACCTCCTGCGGCGTCGGCTCCGCGAACGGCGCGCGGATGATTGGCGTGCCGGCGCTGGGCGGCGGCGCATCGGAGAGATTTGCCGAAGTGGTGCTGCCACGGCTCGGCGCGGTCTGCGGCGCGGAGTCGAGCAGCGCTAACTGCGAGTCAACACTGGCCCGGTCATCCTGGCGTAGCCGGAGCCATACCCACGCGAACACCCCCAGCATGACGAACAACAACAACCATAACAAACGTTTTAACATAGTGTGCTCCCAGGGCTACAGCCGATATGAGTATTATGATAGCCTCAATACAGATTGTCAAAAGGCGCAAAGACCCATCAATTTGTCTTACGTGCGCTCTCATAGTACACTTCCAAGCACATGTGTGACATACGGATTGCTCAATTGAATTGCTTTCTTTTATGGTTCATGTTCGTTCATTCGCAGTTGTTCGCGCGCGGCTGGCGCGTTTCTCGCTCGACATGCCGCTGCTCGCCGTTCTGCTCGTGGCCCTTGGCATGCGCCTGCTGCTGTGGAATCACCTGCCGCGCGCAGGCTGGGTTTCTGACGAGGGCGAGTATTTTTCGGCGGCCACATGGCTGGCGCAGGGGCGCGGCTTCAGTTGGTATCAGCAGTATTTATGGACCCGCGCGCCGCTGTACCCGCTGTTTCTTGCCGTCCACCTGCGCCTGTTTGGCGATAATCTTGCGCCGATTTATGTATCACAAACGATCTTGAGTTTCGTCAATGTGGCGTTAGTGTACGCGCTGGCGCGGCGGCTTACGCCTGCGTCACGCGTGGTGCCAGCGATTGCCGCGCTGCTCATGGCGGTGTACCTGCCGTTCGCAATGTACCCGCAGGTGCTCTTGTCGGAAACATTGTTCCTGGCGCTGCTGCTGGGCGGCTTTCTGGCGCTGGTCTGCTGGACGAACGACGAACGAAAGGAACAAGCGCAGAGCGCAGAGCGAAAGAACGGGGAACTCGGGAACTTGCGAGAACTCGCGGGAACTCTATCATCTCGTCATCTTGTCATCTTGTCAGGTCTCCTTTTTGGTCTCGCCACGCTGACGCGCAGCCTGACGCTGGCATTTCTGCCGATTGTGGCGCTGTGGATCATGGTGAGAACAAAGAACAAAGAACAAGGAACAAAGACTCTTCGCTATCGTGTACTTTGTTCTCTGCTGTTTGTTCTTTGTTTTCTCGGCACTATTCTGCCATGGACGCTCTACAACAGCCGCTTGTACGGCGGCCTGATCGTCGTGGACACCAGCGGCGCGTTCAATCTGCTGCTCGGCGCGCGCACGGCCTTCGACGGCAAGCGTGCCGATGCGCCGACCCGCGATTTTGTGCTTGGTCTTTTTCCCGACACGAGGCCCAGCGCGCCGCCGGAGAACAATGCATGCGCGCCATATCCGGGCGTGCTGCCGTCGCAAGCGGCCCGCCAGGCGGCCATGACGCGCGAGGGATTGTGCCTGATCGTCGCCCGCCCGCTGGCGTTTGCGGAAAAATCGCTCGGCGAATTTGTTGATCTGTTCCAAATCAACTACGGCGGCGACGAACGCTTCACCGATGATTTTGCGCTGGGGCGGTTGCCGCGCTGGTACACGGTTGCGCTGTTTCTGCTGGATGACACGCTGTTTGTGCTCACGTTGCCGCTGGCCGTCGTCGGGTGGGCGCTTGCGCGACGGCGGACGATGGACGATGGACGATGGACGATGGATGCCCCTTTACCCGCTCACCGTGTCACCTTGTCACCTTGTCATCTTGTCACCCTGTCAGGATGGTGGTGGTTATACAATCTCGCCGTCGCGCCGCTGCTGTTCGCGATCAATCGCTTTCGGCTGCCGCTGCTGCCGTTCGTGTTCATCTTCGCCGCGTATGCCCTGGTCGCGCTCTGGCATGGCGGCTGGCGGCAGCTTTTGGCGCGCGGCGGGCGCATGTGGAGCGTCGTCGCCGTTGTGCTATTTCTCCTGGCCGCCACGCCCTACGCCTACCTTGAGCCGCGCGCGCCGGACGCGCCATCGCGCTGGGCGTCATACCTCGGCCCGTATCCTTCTAGTCTGGCCGACAGCGTGCTGGCATGGCAGCGGCGGCCCGCCTACCTTGCTACCCGGCAACTCCAGACGGCGCTCCATGCTGGTGACGCGGCGACCGCGCGGTCGATCATTGCCAGCGGCGATGTGCTGAGCTATACGCTGCGGTTCGCGCAGCCGTTGCTGCTCGGCGCGGAAGGCCGCTATGACGCCGGGTTGGCCGCGCTGCCGCCGCTGGAAACAATTATTGCCAGCAAGAACTGGCAAGCGGCACTGGTCTATGCCGATCTGTTGCGCAGCAAAGGCGATTCACAGCAGGCGCGCGCGCTGTTTACGCAGACGTTTATTGATAACGTCAGTCCCGTGCAGTGGGCGTGGGACTGGCTGCACCCCGCGCCAACCACCAGCATTGACATCGCCGGCAACCTTGATTATGGCTACATCGAAGGCTGCTACTTCGGCGAGGGCGACCAAAGTATCAAACCAGCCGCCAATTTCCGCTGGTGCACCGACGGCATGCGCCTGCGCTTCCCGGCGGCAGGCACGGGCGCGCCACAAACGCTGGCGCTGCGCGTAGATGGGCGCGCATGGCAAGGCTACGCCGCGACGCCGCCCACCGTGCGCGTGCTGCTTGGCGGCAAAGAGGTTGATTCGTTTGCCCAAACGTTTGATGTGGCCGAACATGCAGTACAACTGCCTGCCACGCCTGTCGGCCAGAATGTGATTGTAACCCTGCGCATGCCGACGTTTGT
>DASTWM010000123.1:0-4811 GCA_035765855.1 Roseiflexaceae bacterium | reverse complement strand
CCTTTGTGCGCAAACAGGCGTGAAGTGAGGCATGGCAGTAATTGCGCAACAGTGCTTCACAGCGCTGCACGCCGTTCAGCAGGACAATGGTTTCGCTGTGGAGTTCGTTACCATACAGGGCAAGCGCAGGGGATACTGATGAATACAATGTACATCTTTCCCGTACTTGGTTTGTTTTGGGCTATTCTTGCGCTTATTTGCGCTATTCTTCTCTTTCGGCGCGCTCTAATGCTGCGTTATCAGCCACAAAGTAGTGTCTTGCACATTCTTCTAGCTACTGTTCTTGCTGTTATAGGTGTCTTTTCCTTCTACTATTGCGGGATTTTCCTTTTATTTATCTACGCAGACGCTTGATGCAGTAACAGAAGAGAATAGCAGCATACGTTGCTCTGCGCCCTTTGCATCCTCTGCGATGAGAAAAACTATGAACGAAACAATCCTCAATGAACTCCGCGCGACGGTGCGTGGCGATGTCCTGTTCGACGATGTCTCGCGGGCGCTCTACGCCACCGATGCCAGCATCTACCAGATCGATCCGGTTGGTGTGGTGCTGCCGCGCGACGAAGCCGACATCGCGGCGGTGCTGCATGTGGCCCGCAAGCACCATGTCCCGATTGTGCCGCGCGGCGGCGGGACCAGCCTGGCCGGGCAGGCGATTGGACCGGCGATTATCCTCGACTGCTCGAAATACATGAACCGCCTGCTGGAAGTGAACGTTGAGGAAGGCTGGGCCTGGGTCGAGCCGGGCATGGTGCTCGATCACCTGAACGCCGCGCTCGCGCCGCAGGGTGTCAAGTTCGCGCCGGATGTGTCGCCCGCCAACCGCGCCACCATCGGCGGCATGATCAGCACCAACGCGGCTGGCATGTACTCGATTGTGTACGGCAAGACGATTGATCATGTGCTCGAACTCAAGGTCATGCTGACCGATGGCAGTGTGACGACCCTCGACCCGCTGACTGATGACGAACTGCGCGAGAAGCTGACCGCCGACAGCCTGGAGGGCCGCGCCTACCGCACCGTGCGCCGCCTGAGCCGCGAGCATGCCGCCGAGATCGCCGAGCGCTATCCGAAGGTGCTGCGGAGGGTGGGGGGATACAATCTGGATGCGTTCGTTCCGAACGACGAACGACGAACGACGAACGACGAACGAGCTACAGATAATCCACCTTCGTCCATGGTCGTTCGTCCTTCGTCCGCCTTCAATCTCGCCAAGATGATCGTCGGCTCGGAAGGCACGCTGGCGATCATTCTGGCCGCCAAGCTGCGGCTTGTGCCGCGCCCACGCCACACCGGCATCGGCGTGCTGCATTTCCGCTCGCTGGATGACGCGCTCGACGCGGTCATGCCGTGTTTAGCATGCCATCCCTCGGCGCTTGAGTTGATCGACGACGTTTTGATGGACCTGACCCGCAAGTCGCTTGAGTACGCGCCGCTACTGGCCTCGTTTACCAGCGCGCACCCGCACGCGCTCTTGCAGGCCGAGTTCTTCGGCGACACGCCGGAGGAGGTGCGCGAAAAGCTCAACGGGCTGGAGCGACACGTCCGGGCGACTGGTTGGCATGAGCCGTTTACGATTGCGCTAACCGCGCAGGAGAAGAGCGCAATCCTGGAAGTGCGCAAGGCCGCGATGCCGCTGCTTATGTCAATTTCTCCTGATCGCAAGCCGGAGACATTCGTGGAGGACACATCAGTGCCGCCGGAGCGACTCGGCGAGTACATCCGCCGCTTCCGCGAAATCGTTCAGGCGCACGGCACGCAGGCTTCGTTCTACGGCCATGCCAGCGTCGGCGTGATTCATGCCCGCCCGCTCGTGAATCTGCACCAGGCGGAAGGCGTAACACAGATGCGCCAGATTGCCGAGGAGGTCAGAGATCTGGTGATCGAGTTCGGCGGCGCGTTCGCTGGCGAGCATGGCGACGGCATTGCGCGCTCGGAATTCAACCGCGAGTTGTTCGGCCCGACGCTCTACAGCGCATTTCAGGAGGTCAAGCGCACGTTCGACCCGCACGGCCTGCTCAATCCAAACAAGGTCGTGGATGCGCTGCCAATGGATTCGCACCTGCGTTTTGGGAAAGAGTATCACGTCGCTGTGCCACTGGAAACACACTTTCACTTCCGCGACACCGGCGGCTTTGCGGGCGCGGTCGAACTGTGCAACGGCAACGGGCTGTGCCGCAAGACCAGCAGCGGCACGATGTGTCCGAGCTACATGGTCACGCGTGCCGAAGAGCACTCCACGCGCGGACGGGCCAATGCCCTGCGCATGGTGCTGTCGGGTGCGCTGCCGCCGGAAGAACTAACCAGCGAGCGGATGCACGAGGTGCTGGATCTGTGCATTGAGTGCAAGGGCTGCACGGCCGAATGCCCGTCGCGCGTCAACATGACTCGCATCAAATCGGAATGGCTTTCGCATTATCACGACGAGCATGGCACTCCGCTGCGGGCGCGGCTGTTTGGCAACATCCGCACAATCAATCAGCTTGGCAGCGCCATCGCGCCGCTGGCGAACATGGCGATACGCATGCCAGGCGTGAACGTGATCAGCGAGAAGCTACTCGGCATCAGCCGCCACCGCTCGCTGCCGCAGTTTGCATCTACTCCTTTTCATCAATGGTTTGAGCAACACCAATTGCAGATTGCAGATTGCAGATTGCAGATTGGAAACCAAAGCCGTCCATCGTCCATGACCGTCGTGCTGTTCCCCGACACCTTCGCCGACTACAACGACCCGCACATCGCGCAGGCCGCCGTGCGCGTACTGGAGGCGGCGGGCTACGAGGTGCTTCTGCCGCGCCGTCCGGTGTGCTGTGGCCGCCCGATGCTCTCGAAAGGGCTGCTGCGCGAGGCAAAGGCGCTGGCGCAACAGCAGATGGAATGGCTCGCGCCCTACGCCGAGGCAGGCATGCCAATCGTCGGGCTGGAGCCAAGCTGCATCCTGACCTTCCGCGACGAATATCCCGACCTGCTCGATGATCCGCGCGCGGCCGTGCTGGCGCGGCAGTCGTTCCTGATTGACGAGTTCCTGGCCGGCGAAGTGCGTGAAGGCCGCGCAACCCTTCCTTTTGAATTAAACCACGAAGACACCAAGGCACGAAGAAATAATAGTAACAACTTTGTGTCTTCGTGTCTTGGTGGTGAAAAGAAAAAACAATTCCTGCTGCATGGGCATTGCCATCAGAAGGCGCTGGTCGGCAGCGGGGCGGCGCTGGAACTGCTGCGCATGATCCCCGGCGCGGACGTGCGCGAGGTGGACAGTGGTTGCTGCGGCATGGCCGGTTCATTCGGCTACGAGGCTGAGCACTACGAGATTTCGCAGAAGATCGGCGAGCGGGCGCTGTTGCCGGCCGTGCGGGCCTTGCCGCCCGAGGCTCAAGTCGTCGCCATGGGGACGAGTTGCCGCCAGCAGATCGCCGATTTCAGCGGGCGGCGGGCAAAACACCTGGTCGAAGTGCTGGCCGAAGCGCTGGAGAGCTAACCGCCAGGACGCCAAAAGAAGGATGTTCAACCACGAAGACACCAAGGCACGAAGTAACAGTAAAAACTTGGAGTCTTGGTGTCTTCGTGGTAAAAGATAAAGGAGCAATGCATGGCGAAAACATACGGCGTTGGGTTGGTGGGCTACGGCGGGATCGGGCGCATGCACGCGCTGTGCTTCCAGATGTTGCCGGTGGCCTACCCCGACCTCGCCGCCTCGGCGCGAATCGTGGCCGTAGCGACGAGAAGCGCAGCATCAGCGGAGCGCGCCCGGCGCGAGTTGGGCGATATGTTCGTCACGACCGACTACCGCGAACTGATCGCGCGCCCGGATGTGACACTGGTAGATTGCTGCACACCGACTGATGATCATGTCGGTGTAGCAGAGGCCGCGCTCGATGCGGGCAAGCCGCTCTTTTGCGAGAAACCGCTGTCCGCTTCCGCAGGCGATTCAGCGCGGATCGTCAAACAGGCGCAAGCAGCGGGCGTGCCCGGCGGCATGAATTTTCATTTTCGCCAGATTCCTGCGCTCCAGGAGGCGCAGCGGCTCATCACCAACGGGCTGTTTGGTGAACTGACCAGCTTTCACATGCGCTACTATCGCGCCAGCAATCTCAAGGCTGACCGCCCGCTCACATGGCGCTTCGCGGGGCCGGGCAGCGGCGTGCTGGTCGACCTCGGCTCGCATCTGATCGATCTGACGCTGCACCTGCTCGGCTCGGTCAGCACGGTCGCAGCCCGCACGCGCACCGTCATTCCAGAACGACCCGGGCCAGATGGGCAGCCGCAGCAAGTGCCGAGCGACGATGTGGCATGGCTGGAGCTTGGGCTGGCGAACGGCGCGCGTGGCACGCTCGAAGCGTCCAAAGTTGTGCCGGGCGCGGGCGATGACCTGCGCGTCGAGGCATATGGCACGCGCGGCACGCTAATCTTCGACTCCCGCGACCCGAATCATTTGTATGTCGCCGACGAGCGCGGCGGCAGGCAAATCGCAACGTGGAGCCGCACCACGCCTGCCGCGTCGCTGCCGGGCGGCGAAATGTCAAGCGGCTGGATACAGTGGCATGCTGCCTCGATTGCGGCGTTCCTTGATGCGCTCGGGCGCGGCACAACGCCACAGCCGGGCCTTTATGAAGGCTTGCAGGTCGACCGCGTGATTGATGCGGCGTTCGCGTCGGCACGGCAGGATGGTGGACGGGTGGAGGTGAGCGGGTGACAAGGTGACGAGTGACAGAGATGGACACTCACCCGCTCACCCGTTCACCTGCTCACCGCTCTCTAACGATTGTCATGCCGGGCTGCTGGGCGATCAGTTCCTTCAAGGCCTTCACCGC
>DASTWM010000122.1:0-4135 GCA_035765855.1 Roseiflexaceae bacterium | reverse complement strand
GCAGATGCCCGTCGCGCCGGCCGTTTCAGCGGCGATTCCGGCAAAATACGTGAGTCCTTGCTTGCCTTCAAACGTGTCATTCGGGCGAATAATCTTGCAGGTCAATCCTTCTGACGTGTGGGTATCGGCGGCGTCCGGCGTGCTCATGCGGTCCTCCTTGACCTTGATGCCAGGCGCAGCGCGATTCTTCAGCCCCACGTCTGGACAACGATTCGCTCAATACCATTTTTAGCACAAACGCGCGTTCATGCAACCTGCTGATCAACAACGGCACACACATCATCCAGCGCCGCGCCGAACGCCGCGACCGTGGCGTCAATTTCCGTCTGCCCATGGGCGATGGAAAGAAAACCGCTGTGGCCGCGCATGAAATCCACACCGTGATTGATCAGCGCCAGTTGCAACAGGTTGAGCGTTTGCACATCACCGCCGCGCTTGATCTCCGCCATCGGTACTTCGGGTGAAAGCTCACCCGGCGCGAACGGCACGCTGCTCCCGGCCAGCACATGGAAGATCGAACCATCGCCGTAGGCCGCCCAGCCATGCAGCCCGCGCTCACGAATCGCGTCATTCAGCCCTGCGACCAGCGCGGTGCCAGCAGCGTTGGCCGCCATGCACGCCGTGCCATCCACCACGCGCTCCAGCGTGGCAATGCCCGCCGCCGCCGAAAGCGGGTTGGCGTTGAAGGTGCCGTTGTGGCGGATTTTGCGCGTGCGATTCCAGGCCGCGTCGCCGAATGCCAGCAACTGCATGATGTCGGCGCGTCCGCCCACCGCGCCGCCCGGCAGCCCGCCCGCCAGCACCTTTGCAAGCGTGGTCAGGTCGGCCCGCACGCCGCTGCGCTCCTGAACGCCACCGGGCGCGAGCCTGAAGCCGGTCACCACTTCGTCGCAGATCAGCAGCGCGCCGTAGCGGTGCGCGAGGTCGCGTAGCTCGCCCAAAAAGTCATTGGGCAGCGGCGACATGCCGTAGGATGCGCCGGTTGGCTCCAGAATGACCGCCGCGACTGGTTGCGCTTTCAATGCCGCCTCGATCGCTGTGAGCGACGGCAGCACCGTGATTGTGGCGTCGGCGACGGATTGGAGCAGTCCCGGCGGCGTGGTGTCGGCGCTGTCAACGTCCATGCCATGGGTGATAGCGTCGTGCCAGCCGTGGTAGTGGCCCAGCAGCCGCACAACCGGCTCGCGCCCGGTGAAGGCCCGCGCCAGTCGCAGCGCCATCTGGGTGGCCTCGGTGCCAGACGCGGTGAAGCGCAGCGTTTCGATGGAGGGGAAGCATTGCTGCACCAGCGCGCTCCAGCGCAAGGTCTGCGCGTGCTCCGCGCCGAGGTGCGTGCCGCGTGCCATCTGCGCCTGCACTGCCTCAACGACTGCCGGGTGACCGTGGCCCAGCAGCAGCGAGCCATGGCCAGTCCAATAATCGATCAACTCATTACCGTCGGCGTCCCACTTGCGCGCGCCAGAGCTTCGCTCGACATACAACGGAAACGGCGTGCTGTGGCGGGCGTCATGGGTCAGGCCGCTGGGCAATAATTTCTGCGCTTCGGCGTACAGTTCGGCTGAGCGGCGGTGGCGTTCGATGTAGGTTCCAACAATTGGATTATGCATATTCACTGCTCTTTAGTTAATCTTCAGCAGTTCCACATCGAACACCAGCGTGGCGTTCGGCGGGATGACGTTGCTCGCGCCGCGCGCGCCGTATCCAAGTTCGGGCGGAATCGTCAACTTGACTTTGTCGCCGACCTTCATGGTCGCCACGCCTTCATCCCAGCCGCGAATCACCTGGCCGCGCCCAAGGATGAACTGAAATGGCTGCCCGCGATCCACCGAACTGTCGAACTTGGTGCCATTCGTCAGCCAGCCGGTGTAATGAACTGTCACGCGGTCGCCAGCCTTGGGCGCGGGGCCGTTGCCTTCGACCAGTTTTTCGATAGTCAGACCTGGAGTTGTCATGCTGTTTCCTTTTGTATCTATAAACGGCGCTTGCATTGCTGCATTATCGCATAATGTGCCAAACTTGGTGATCGAGCCACCGAGATCATATTCTCTGTGTTCTCTGTGATCTCTGTGGCTCAATCAAACCCGCCGAATGCGCCGCACGGTGCTGCCAAAATCCTGCAATTCGACATGCAGCCCGGCGTGCATCCATGCCGCGCCCGACCGCGCGCCGTCAATCCCTTCGACCTCATAGCGCGCGTCGGGATCAAGGCCGCGCAGGTATAGCGGCGGTAATTGCGCGGGTGGCGGCAGATGCGTGCGGAACGCGAACAGCACCCCCTCCGAGCGATCCTTGCTGATGTACTGCACGGCGGAGAAGGCATGCTCCTGCGGCGAGCGTAGCCGGTACTGATCGCCCAGTTGTACAATGTGCCGAATCGCTTTGTACAGCGCGATTTGCTCAGCGCCAATCGCCCGCAGCTCCGGCCCCCAGTGAATCAAATGACCGCCGACGCCCAGCGAGCCGCACATGCTGACATGAAAGCGAAACTGGAGCGGCAGATAATCCGCGCCCATGTCCGTCACCCAGGCTTCCATGGTGTTGGCCGGAAAAATCTGCGAATATCCTTCCTGAATATTGAGCCGCGCGGTCGGTTCGGTGTTGTCGCTGACCCAGATCTGGTCGGCCAGCCGCAGAATCGCGAGGTCGGCGCGGCCACCGCCGCCCGAGCAGCTTTGCCACACAACGTCCGGGTGCCGTTCGCGCAGCGTGCCCCACACGCGGTACAGCCCCTCGACGTAGCGCACCCAGATTTCGCGCTGGTCGCCGGGCGCGTCGGGCCAGCCCGGCTCGCTGACATTGCGGTTCATGTCCCATTTGATGAACGCGATGTTGTTTTCCGACAATAATTTGTCGATCTGCCCAATGATATAGTCTTGCACATCGGCGCGGCCCATGTTGAGAATGAGTTGGTCGCGCGCCAGTGTGCGCTCGCGGGTGGGAAAGTGAATCACCCAATCGGGATGGGCGCGATACAAATCGCTATCAGGGTTGACCATCTCCGGCTCGATCCACAGGCCGAACTCCATGCCCAGCGCGTTCACCTGCTTGATCAGCGGCTGAAGCCCATGAGGAAACTTTTTCGCGTCGGGCCACCAATCGCCCAGCCCGGCGTTATCGCTGTTGCGGCCCTGGAACCAGCCATCGTCCATCACGAACAGTTCGATGCCCATGTCTGCCGCAAGCTCAGCCAGCTTGATCTGCGATTCTTCATCCACATCGAATGTCGTAGCTTCCCACGAATTGTACAGCACCTTGTGGATGGCATGGCCGTGCGGCAGAATCGTGTCGCGGATGAAATCATGGAGCCGCCGACTCGCGCTGCCGAAGCCGTCAGAAGTGTAACCGGCGAAGCTGCTGGGCGCATCGAATGACGTACCCGGCTCCAGCCGCCATGCGAAGTCCCAATCGTTCAGCCCGATGCTGACGCGCGTTGAGCCAAAGTTCGTTGCTTCGGCGGCCAGCTTCCAGTTGCCGCTCCACGCCAGCACGCCGAACCACACATTGCCCGTGTCTTCCGTGGCATGCCCGCGATCCAGCGCGAACCAGGGCTGATGGTGGTGGCTGGTCGTGATGCGGCGGCTTTCCAGCACCTTCACGCCTTCCAGCAGCGATTCGCGGCGCAGCTGCGTTTCATCAAGCCAGCGGCCGGTGGCGTGCGTCAGGCGATAGGTTTCGCCGGGCGGCAAGTGCCATTGCGCCGACCAGATGCGCTCCAGCATGATCGGCGCGTCGCCCTCGTTCGTGGCCGTGACCCAGCGCTCGATCAGATCATACGCCTCATGCACGCGGTAGTGCAGCGTGACGCGCAGCGGATATGCAGTGTCGCGCAGGTGAAGGTGCAGTTCCGGCGTGTCGCCTGCCTGCACCTCAGCGGAATCAAAGCGCAGCACCACATCGCGCACGCCGTCGGCAAAGGTAGCCTTGAAGCATGGCTCGCTGTATTTTGCGTCTTCGTAGCCGGGGTATTCTTCGGGCGTCAATTGCGCGGGGTTGTTGAACGAGGCCCAGCCGCGCGGATTGGTGGGGGCCGGGTAATCGTCGGGCTGCGGCAGCCGCGCGCCCCAATACCGGTGCGTCAGCAGTCCGGCTTTGTTCAGCCCAAGTGCGTAGCTGGTGGCGCGCGTTTCCAGCACCC
>DASTWM010000121.1:0-7235 GCA_035765855.1 Roseiflexaceae bacterium | reverse complement strand
GCTGGCGGCTGCCAACGATGCATGCGCACGCAATGTGCTCGCGGCGGCGCACCGGCTGCTCATGGAGCGGGCGGCGATGATCGACGACGAGGCGCTGCGGCAATTATTTCTGGAGCAGGTGCCGTATCATCGCGCGATCATGACGGCGTGGGAAGCGCATAGCGCGGTCACTGCTACGTGTACTGTTCCATAAATCTCTCGCCCTGGCCCTTCTCCCATCGGGAGAGGAGTGGCGCGTCAGCGCGGGGTGCGGGCGAAATTCCTTTTTAATCCCTGGTGTCTTTGGGTCTTGGTGGCAAAAAAAGGCTGCGCGAGGTTCGCCATGATCAGCATTTCGCTGTTCGGAAATCCATCAGTGACGCAGGACGGCACACCGTTGCGCGGCTTCGTGTCGGCCAAAGCGGCGGCGCTGGTGTACTATCTGGCGGCCACGGCGCAGCCGCATGCCCGCGAGTCGCTGGCTGGTTTGTTATGGCCCGACGCGGATGAACAGCACGCATCAAAAAATCTGCGCGACGTGCTCTCAAACTTGCGTAAGTTACTCGGAACGCATCTGCTCATCACGCGCCAGAGCGCGGGCATGACCTCGCATGCAGATGTAGAGATTGATGTGCGAAACTTCGAGGCGCACCTTCAGGCCGCCCGGCAGGCGAGCAACGCGGCGGACCTGCTGCGCGCGGCGGTGGCGCTGTACCATGGCGATTTTCTCGAAGGCTTCTCGCTGGCCGACGCGCCCGCGTTCGAGGAGTGGGTGCTGGTGGAGCGGGAGCGGTTGCGCCGCATGGTCATCGACGCGCTTTCGCAGCTCGCGGCTGACGCAACCGAGCACGGCGATTATCAGAATGGCATCACCTACGCATCGCGCTTGCTGACCATGGACCCGCTGCATGAAGCGTCGCACCGCCAGTTGATGCTGCTGCTGGCCCTGAGCGGGCAGCGCGCCGCCGCGCTGGCGCAATACGAGACATACCGCCGCCTGCTGGATGACGAACTCGGGCTTGACCCGGACGAGGAGACGGAGGCGCTCTACCGCCGCATGTTGGATGGCCAAATTGTCGGCGTGGCGCTGGCTCCGCTGCCGGCGCGGCCCGTGTACAACCTGCCGACGCCACTGGGAACGTTCATCGACCGCGCATCTGAACTGGCGCAGATCGTAGCATATCTGCGCGACCCTGACTGCCGCCTCGTGACGATTGTGGGCATCGGTGGCGCGGGAAAGACGCGGCTTGCATTGCAGGCCGCGCACCAACTGCTGCCCGCAAGCCAACACGGCGAAATCTTTGCGCATGGCATTGTTTTTGTGGGGCTTGCGGCGCTCGAACCAGACGCATGGCCCGACATCGACGAACAGGCCATGCGTTCGGTGCTGGCGTCCAGGGTCGCGGATGCGCTGCACTGCTCGTTTGCGGGCGAAGAAGCGCCACTCATGCAACTCACCGACTTCTTGCGCGAAAAAGATGTGCTGCTGGTCATAGATAATTGCGAGCATCTGCCATCGATCGCGCCGTTCCTCGTAACCCTGCTGGAGGAAGCGCCGCAACTGAAAATGCTGGCGACATCACGCGGCCATGTACTTGTGCGCGGCGAGCGAATCATCGAGCTTGATGGATTACCGTTTCCGCAGCAGGCCAGTGCGATCAAACAGGATTCATGGAACGAGTACGGCGCAGTGCAGTTGTTCCGCCAGACGGCGCAGGCGGTGCATCCGCGCCTCGCATGGACCACGGCGGATGTGCGCGCCGCCGTGCGCGTGTGCGAGCTTGTGAACGGGCTGCCGTTAGGCATTGAACTGGCCGCCAGCATGGCGCGCCTGCTGCCATGCGAAGAAATTGCGCGCGAGATTGCGGGCAACGTGACGTTTTTACACAGCGTCCAGCGCGATCTTCCGGCGCGACATCAGAGCCTGCGCGCCGTTTTCGAGCACTCATGGCGCTTGCTCACCGCCGAGGAGCAGCAATCGCTGCGGCGGCTATCGGTGTTTCAGGGCGGGTTCAGCCGCGATGCGGCGCAGCAGGTAGCGGGCGCGTCATTCGCGCAACTCGCAACGCTGGTCAACAATTCGCTCGTGCGGCGGGTCGCAAGTGCCGACAACACATCCGCGCGCTATGAATTGCTGGAGCTTGTGCGCCACCATGCTGCCGAGCGGCTGGCCGACATGGAGCCGTCGGCGGGCGAGCAGACGCTGACCTGCGACCGCCATAGCCAGTATTATCTGACCTTGCTCGATCGGCATCGCGCTGCTATACAAAGCAGCCGCCAGCAGGAAGCCATCGCAGACATGCACCGCGAGATCGAAAACGTGCGGCGCGCATGGCGGTGGGCCATCAAACGCGATTTCGTCCAACTACTCGATAACGCAACCGATGCGCTGTTTGACTATTACGAGATCAGGAGCCGCTTCCAGGAAGGCGGCGAGGTCTTTGCGGAAGCGGCGCAGCGCCTGGAACACGCGCATGCAGCCACACCGAACGGCGAGAGCCAGCGTATCTGGGCGAAGGTGCTGGCGCGGCAGGGCTGGTTCGCCTACCACATCGGGCAGCACGGCGCGGCAGAAGCTATGTTGCGCCGTAGCATTGAACTGCTGCGCCCGCTGGCATCTCCGGCGGAACTGATCTTCCCGCTCAGTCATCTGGCGGTGAAAATCGCCAACGACGGCATGTACGACACCGCGCGCCAGCTTGCCGACGAGGCATTGCGGGCGGCGCGCGCGGGTGGCGACCAGCGCGGCATCGCGGTAACAGAAACGGTGCTGAGCCAGATCGCTTTTTCCGCCGGCGACTACGAGGCAGCCGAGCGGCATGCCCGGCAAAGCCTGGCAGTTGAACAAACGATTGGGAACGAATGGGGCATTGCCTTTACGCTCATGAGTCTCGGGCGCGTCGCGCAGATGCTTGCGAAGCATCAGGAAGCGCAGCGCTATTTGCAGGAAGCGCTGGTGATCCGGCAAAGGATGAAGGATGCGCGCGGCACGGCGCTGTGCCTGCTGTATCTCGGCGACACAGCGGCGGCGCTGGCCGAGCATGCGGCGGCGACATGGTGTTACCGCGAAAGTCTGGCGCTGTTCAAGGAGAGCGGCGAGCGCGCCAGCACCGCGACGGCGCTGACCAAACTGGGCTACAACGCGCTCGCAGGCCAGCAGCGCAGCGCAGCCCTGGCGACATTCCGAGAGGCGTTGCAGATCGCATGGTCGTCGAATCTGCTCGCGCATACGCTCGCGGCGCTGGCAGGCATCGCCAACGCGCTGATTGCAACGGAGCCAGCGTTTGCGGCGGATCTGGCGCGCTTCGTGCGTGATTATGCGGCGACCACCCCTGACGTGCGCGCGCAGGCCATGAAGGCGCTGCAACCTCCCGAAGCGAGCAGGGAGCAAAGTCACGCGCTTACGCTGGAAACGGCAGTCAGCGCGTTGCTGGCGTCCACTTTCACGTTCAAGCAAGCATCGTAAGCAAAGCGCGACGCCCACAGGGAACGTCGCGACGAGGCTGAACTAATTGCTTCAAAATCATCAACTGTACGTTTCTCCAATCGCTACAGCGCCGGAGAAAAGCTCGTCACCTCTTGCGCGCCTTGCTGCCTGAGCGCCTCTTGAATCGGGTCAATATGCTCGTCGAATGGCACTTTCACAGCCACCACTGCGCCACCGCCGCGCACGGCATGCTCATACTGTTCGGCATGTTCCTTCGGCACGCCCAGGCCAGAAAACGAACCGGCCAGCACGCCCGCGCCTGCACCGACGAGCGCGCCGCCGAGCGCCGCCGTGATTGCAGCCGCAATCGGCCCGGCAGCCAACAGCGGCCCAACCCCCGGAATAGCCAGCGCCGCCAGCCCGGCCACCAGGCCGCCGACCACCGCCCCGGTTCCCGCGCCAGCGACACCGCCTTCACTCGCATGGGTAGATTCGGCTCCCATCTCCGGCCCACGATCGCTTTGCGGCGCCACAACCGAGATTTGTGTCTCGTCCAGCCCGATTTGTCGCAGCGCATGCGCGGCGGCAACGGCTTTATCACTATTTTCAAAGACGCCCACAACCGTCTTGGTTTGCAGGTCAGGAGCGCCACTGCGACCTGGAACAAAATCATCACTTTGCATGGAGCGCGGTCCTTTCTGTTACGTCAGCCATTCTCGATTTGTAGTGCAGCTACCATGAGACAACTAGCAAAACATATGCCGATGCTTTATACTTCGCGTAAAGCGTAAAGCAGAGAGCGACTAAGCGCAGAGCGCAGCATTGGTGGTGGACGGTTACGCTTGCTACCATTCAAAACTCATAATTCATAACTTTATTCATGCTTCACGGATTTCTCAACATTGACAAACCCGCCGGCATCACCTCGCATGACGTGGTGGCGCAGGTGCGGCGGCTCGCGCGGCAGCGGCGCGTCGGGCATGCTGGCACGCTCGATCCGGCGGCCACGGGCGTGCTGGTGGTGGCGCTCGGCGCGGCCACGCGGCTGATCGAGTATGTGCAGGATCAGACCATCAAAGAATATCGTGCCGTGGTGCGGCTCGGCAGCGCCACGACGACCGATGATGCTGAAGGCGAGCCGCTGGAAACGCGCCCGGTGCCCGCGCTCGACCGTACCGCGCTGGAGGCATTGCTCGCACAATTTCATGGTATGATTGAGCAGGTTCCGCCGATGTATTCTGCGCTTCACCATGAAGGCCAACGGCTGCATGAGCTTGCGCGGGCGGGCAAAACGGTTGAACTTGCGCCGCGCCCGGTTTATATCGAGCGCATCACGTTTCAGGAATGGAGCACGCCGGATCTGACGATCGAGGTGCGCTGTGGCAAGGGTACATATATTCGCGCATTAGCGCGTGACATGGGCGCGGCGCTGGGCTGTGGCGCGCATCTCTACGCGCTGCGACGCACCGCAGTCGGCACGTTTCGGATTGAGGATGCCGTCGGTCTTGACACGATGGCACAATGGCAAGATGACACGATGCAAAATTCACATGACAATGTCATCATGTCATCCAGTCATCGTGTCACCCTGTCACATATACTGCTGCCGCCTGAGATCGCCGTGGCCGATTGGCCTGCCGTGACGCTGGACGAGGCGGCCACGCGCCGGGTGCGCAACGGCCAGACGATTGTGCTCGACGTGGTGGCTGACGACCGCGTGCGTGCGCACGGACCGGACGGCGCGCTGTTGGCACTGCTTCGCCGCGATGGACCGGCATGGAAGCCCGAAAAAGTATTTGATTGGACGATCTAACGATGACTCTCTTTTGCCGAACAAAGAACAACGGATAAAGAACAACGTGTCAATGAGTAATTTTCTGTTCTCTGTTCTTTGTTTTCTGTTCTCTGTTCTTTGTTCTCAGGTACATTATGGAACTTGTTCACGGTCTTCCGCAACAGATCAACGCGCGCCCGACGATCATGACAATCGGCGCATTCGATGGTATTCATCTCGGACACAAACACTTGATTGGCAGCGTTGTGAACCGAGCGCACGCGCTGGATGTGCAGAGCGCGGTGCTCACATTTGATCCGCATCCTGATCTGGTCGTGCGTCCTGACCAGCAGCGGCTGTATCTGACCAGCCTTGAGGAGCGAATTGAATTGATCGAGGCGCTCGATGTGGATGTTCTGGTGGTGCTGCCGTTCACACGGGCGATCATGAACCAGACCGCCCAAGAGTTCATGGACCATGTATGCCGCGCGCTGGCATTGCGCGAGCTGTGGATCGGCTGGGATTTTGCGCTGGGCCGCAAACGCGAGGGCAATCTCGCGCGCCTGCGCGAGATCGGGCAGCACCATGACTACATTGTTCATCCAATCGAGCCGTTCCTGCTCAACGGCCAGCCAGTCAGTTCGTCGCGCATTCGGGCGGCGCTCAGCGAAGGCGACCTTGAAACGGCCAACCGGCTGCTTGGCCGCCCGTTCGGCTTACGCGGCCCGGTCGTGCAGGGCGACCAGCGCGGGCGCACGATTGGCTTCCCAACGGCCAATGTCGCCGTAGATGAGTTGCATGTCACACCCAGCAATGGCGTGTACGTTTGCCGCGCGCAGGTGGACGGCGAAACCTTTGGCGCGGTGACGAACATCGGCGTTCGTCCGACCTTCGACGGCACGCGCCGTACGGTGGAGGCATATCTGCTCGATTTTGTGGACGACATCTACGGCGAAACGCTGCGGCTCGACTTCCTGCACCGGCTGCGCGGCGAACAGAAGTTCAATGGCATCGCCGAGTTGGTGGCGCAGATCAACCGCGACACGACGGCAGCGCGGGAATGGCTGGCGGAAAAGGAAGGATAACTACATGCGTTCCTGAGCATCGAGCAGCACCTGCTCATAAAGGCGTTGTGAAATGCGAAAATCGTGCTGGAGCAAGGCGTCGAGACTTGGTTGCACCGTAGCTATAAGTTGACGTTGTTTGGCAGCCAGCAGGATACCTAGCGTTCCAATAACTGTAAGCCCCAGCGACTGAGCCAGCCTTCGTGCTGGGCGGTCATCAAGAATAACCAAACGCGCATGCGTTTCTAATGCCAAACTGATGGTTTCACTTTCACCCGCCCCAGCGAGGCATCAAGAATAGCTGCACTCAATGCTTGTGTAATCGGTTGTTGCTCAATCCAAGAAGGTGGTGAGGTGGTTGGGCTTATCTCCCGCACAACTGCGTATGGAATAACCACCGTGCCAAACAGTTGTTCCAGGAGATGCAACTGTTCAATCTGAATAAGAGCGATAATGGGGCTGGCATTTGAAACAACTGGCGCAACGATCATAACGTTTCGATTTGATTTCGTTCTGCTTCCCACTCATCCTCAGCCAAATCAAAAAAAGCGATGCCGAGCCGCGACGCATACTGAATGAATTCAAAGCGTGGCATGTGAAGGAGTTGCGCTGCTTTGCCGCTTGATAACGCACCGCGTCGGTAAAGTTCTAAAATAATGAACTCGCGCGCAGTTTGTTGAAGCGGTTGATCAGGTTGCTGAAGCAGTGCGGTTAATTCCTCTTCTAAGCGTAGGGTCACAATCGTCATAGCTTTCCTCTTTCTGTTAAGTATAGCGCAGTTTCCTGTTTAGCGAAAATGGGGTTGCTGACGCCTTTATGATACAGATCAACCTTTAATGGTAAAACAGATGCGGCGCAAAACGCCTTAGATCACGCGCGAGCGGGCTGTTGTCGGTGTAATGAAAGGGGCCGAGTGGGATGACGCGATTATTAAACTCGTTCCGCAAGTCATAGCCGTTCGCAGGAATAATAGACGGGCGACGCAACAGAA